>JACQZM010000177.1 GCA_016213885.1 Candidatus Rifleibacteriota bacterium
CGGCGCCCGTCAGCGGGGTCGATCGACCCAGCAGGATCGCCACGACCGTGAATCGAACCAGGTATCGAGCTGCAGGACCACGCATGAGGAAGGGGGCTGGTAGGCGAACGTCCGTGGAGCCGCGAGGCGAACCGGCCTGGCCCGGCCCGGGGACGTCCGGCGTGAATGGAGCCGCCAGGTTACACCGCCGACCAGCCTGGCTGCCAGGGTCATGGAGTGAGGCCTGGGCAAGCGCTGCGGCGCCCGCCACTGACCATGCGGTCTTGACCGCCTGCGGGAGAGGATCGGGCCACTGCCGGCAAACGATCCCGGCGGCACCTCACCGAGGTCGCTCCCGGGAGACCGAAAGGAGTCGCGGAAGCTGCTGCACGAGGTAGTGCGGCAGGGAGATCAACTCGAACTCCACCGGTCCCTTCACGGTGCCCCTCGTCTCCTTGAAAACGCTTGGCGGGGACGAGCAGAACTTGACGGCCCGTGGCAGTGACTTCTCGAGAACCATGATCTGCAGGGAACGCAAGGAGCCGGTGCTGCCAGCCTTGACCTCTACAGGGACCACCCGCCGGGAATCGTCGGAGATCACGAAGTCGACCGCGGCCGATGAGGATCTCGCCTCACGGGCCCAGTAGTGCAGCTCCGGTGCCCTGTGGGGGGGCTGCAGTCGATGGAAATGCTGGCCGATGAACTGCTCCGCCAGCGTGCCGTTGTTCACGAGATTGAGCTCGCCGGGTCGGTCGATCTCCGTCATGCCGGCGTACCGGTGTGGAGGGAAGAGGAGAGGGTTGGCAAAGTCGAGATCGAGGGTGACGAGCCCCCGCTGTTCCCGCTGACAGACCGCGACCAATTCCCTGTCGCTGGAAGAGCAGAGCTTCTGGTCCGCCACGGTGGCCACGTCGTGACCCGCCGCACGCAGCAGGTCGGCGCCCCTCTGGCCCAGGTTCTCGTCCAGCTTGAGACGCATGCGCTAGCTCGCCAGCGGCAGGTCGACAAAGCGCTCCCTGGACATCTCGGCACCGTAGGCAATGCAGGCCAGGATGTCGGCTTCCTCAATGCCCGGGTACTGATCGAGGAGGTCTCTGGGGTTCGTCCCGCCGGCCAGGAGATCGAGAATCAAGGAGACCCAGACACGATGACCCCGGATGCAGGGCCTACCGAAGCACACGTCAGGGTTGATAGAGATCCTCGACAGGAGTTCTTCACGGGTCATCGGAGGTGTCCTCCCGAGACAACGAGGCTATCAGGTCCTTGCGCGGGGCCTCTTGACCAGGATACCACCCGGGTGGCACCGACTCCACGACCGTCTTCCTGACCGTAGCTGAGGTGCCCAAGCTGATCATCTCCGGAATCGACATGTTTCTGGATGGACCCACGGCGAAGGCGCGGGACGCTGTTCACGTCGTATTCGCAGGCGAACGAGTCCGCTCGGACGCCGCGTTCGTGTCCCCGGATGTGACCGAATCCGAGAGAGCGGACCTCTGCCAGATCGTCTCGCTGGAGGCGCTGCTGCGGATGAAGCTCGCGCCATCTGGACCGTGAAGTCTCGACCAGGGAGATCGAACCCGAGGGCATCGTGCGGCGCCTCTGCCACCCGCGGGTGGGCTTGGACCCACGGACAGTGTCGCGCTACCCGGGCCCCGCGACGACCGGGCCGCCAGGGTTCTCGCCGGCCTCGCCCGACCCGGACCGGGACTTGAAGCGATCGGCGATCACGTAGAAAGCCGGCACCACCAGGAGGCTGAGCAGCGTCGACACCACCAGGCCTCCGATGATCCCGATGGCCATGCGGGCTCTCGTCTCCGCGCCGGGCCCCATCCCGAGAGCCGATCATGCTGAACATGTTCAACGTCATCCCACCCAGCGCCAGCGCCGCGGCAGCGCCTGCGGCGGAGAGCGGCAAGATCGTCAGGACCGTGATCGGGTCCATGAACGAGTTGAACTGCGAGGCCAGGACCATGTAGGCGACGACGATCCCGACGACCAGGGCGAAGATGAGCGAGGTCGTGGACTCCCGGAAGGTGACGCTGGCCCCGCCCAGCACGGCGCTGTAGCCCAGAGGGAGCTCCTTGCCGACGCGCTCCACCACGGCGAGCGCCTCGTCCTGGGCGTGACCGGGAGCGACGTTGGCGAAGATCGAGATCGCCCGGTCGCGGTCGCGACGCATGATCGCCTGGAGCTCCGGGGCCTCCTCGAGCCTCACCAGGGACGAGAGCGGAACCAGCTGGCCCGAGAGCGTCCGGACCTTGAGCTGGGCCAGGTCCTCGGGACGGGTCCGCTGCGAGGCCAGCAGGCGTACCCGGATGTCGACGCGCCGGCCGCCGGTGGTGAACTTCGCCACCCTCATGCCGCCGACGAGGGCGTTGATCGCGCTGGCCACCTGCTCGATCGAGACGCCCAGGTCGGCCGCGCGGGCCATGTCGGGAAAGATGCGGACCGCCGGCATGCCGACCTGGTAATCCGTGTCCAGGTCCACGACCACCCCGCTCTCGGCCAGCCGTTTCATCATCATGTCGCTCAGCCGGGCCAGCTCGGACCAGTCGGGTCCTCTCACGGAGAACTCGACCGGAAAGCCGCGCTGGGCCGTGAGGCCCTGCTGCGACAGGTCCTGGACCACGGCGCGAACGCCGGGAATGGCGTTGAGCTCCTTGCGGAGGATGGCGGACAGCTGGGACTGGGAGAGCTTCCTCTGCTCCGGAGGCACGAGCCTCAATATCAGGTTGCCGGCGTTGACCGCGCCGCCTCCACCGCCTCCACCACCTCCGATTATGGCCAGGAGCCCCTCCACCTCCGGCCGCGCCGACGCGATCGCCTCCGCCCGCTTGAACAGACGATCGGTCTCCCAGATATCGGCGCCGACCACGGTCTGGAGCCGCACCATGATCCGGCTGACGTCGTGGGACGGCACGAACTCCCGCGGGAGGTTGGCCAGCGTCACGAAGGAGCCGCCGCAGAGCACCGCCCCGATGAGAAGGACCACCAGCGGCCAGCCGATGCTCCTGGCGAGCGTCCAGGCGTACCCCCTCTCGAGCCTCTTGAACGTCCGGTCGGTCAACCGGCCCATCAGGTTGCGGTCTTCGTGGGAGGCGCTGACGAACTGAGCGCACCTGGCCGGCGCCAGGGTGATCGCTTCGATGTACGAGAGCAGCACCGCCGTGGAGAGCGTCACGCCGAACTGCGCGAAGAACTTGCCGATCACGCCGGAGATGAAGATCACCGGCGAGAAGATGGCCACGATCGCCAGCGTGGCCGCCAGCGCCGCGAACGCTATCTCGTTCGTGCCGTCCAGGGCGGCCTGCACCCTGGACTTGCCCATCTCGGCGTGGCGGACGATGTTCTCCAGCACCATGATGGCGTCGTCGACCACGATGCCCACGGCCAGGGCGAGCCCGAGCAAGGTGAACGTGTTCAGCGTGTAGCCCAGGAAGTAGATGACGGCGATGGTACCGAAGAGCGACATCGGGATCGCCATCACCACGTTCAGCGTGCTGGAGAGCGACCCGAGAAACATCCAGCACACGAGGCCCGTGAGCAGAACCGACAGGAGGATCTCGAACTCGATCTCGCGGATCGACTCCTCGATGAACCTGGTCGAGTCGTTGGCGATCGCCACGTTCAGGCCGCTGGGAAGAGTCTTCTTGATGGTCTCCAGGGCTTGCTTCACGGCGGTGGCCACTGCGACGGCGTTGGAACCCCGCTGCTTCTTGATCATCAGCATCTGGGCCGGGGCGCCGTCGGCCCGGGCCATGCGAGCGACGTCCTCCAGGCCGTCTTCCACGATCGCCACGTCCTCCATGTAGACCGGGCTGCCGGCCACCCTGCCGACCACGATCTTGCGCACGGAGGCCATGTCGAGCGCCTCGCCCATGACCCGGACGTTCATCAGACGGCCCGGCGTCTCCAGCACCCCTGCGGGCAGCTCGATGTGTTGCCTCTGGAGCGCCGAGGTCACGTCGCCGACCGTCATCCCCTTCTCGTCGAGCCTCCGCGCGTCGACCCAGATGCGCACGTTGCGCTCCAGGAAGCCGCCCATGGCGATCTCGCCGACGCCCGGGAGCCCCTGCAGCTTCTCCTTGAGCTTGTAGCGCGTGAAGTCGCTCAGGAACTGCTGCTTGAACGGGCCGCTCACGCCGACGAACAGGATCGGCTGGTCCTCGGGGTTCGACTTGTGGACGATCGGCGGGTCCAGATCGCGGGGGAGCCTCCGCTGGGCCTGGGCGACCTTGGTCTGGACCTCTTGCAGGGCCAGATCGACGTTTCGCGACAGGTCGAGCTCGACGGTGATCGTGGCGGCGCCCTGGCGGCTCCTGGATTCGATGGAGCGTACCCCCTCGACCTGGGTCAGCGCCTCCTCGATGATGTCCACCACGTCGTTCTCCATCACCTCGGGGTTGGCGCCCTCGCGGGTGACGCTGACGCTGATGGTGGGGAAGTCGACGTCCGGGAACTGGCTGATGCCGATCCGGGAAGCCGCGATACCTCCGAAGAGGATCGTGGCGGCCATGATCATCCAGGCGAACACCGGCTTCTCGACGCAGATCCGGGTGAGGTTCATTTCGAGGCCCGTTCCGCGCGCCGGGTCGAGGTCACCGAGGGTGGGGTGGACGACGATCCGGGGTGTCTGGACCTGGGTTGCTCCACCTCGACCTCGGAGCCGTCGCGCACCGCGTCGCTCCCCCTGAGGATCATCATGTCGCCGGGGTTCAAGCCCGATCGCACCTCGACCTGTCCGTCGGCGGTCCTGAGCCCGAGCTTCACCACATGCTCCCGGGCGACCCCGTTCTCGTACAGGAAGACCAGGAATCCCCGCTCGCTGGGTCTCACGGCGGACTGCGGGATCACCGGGTTCTCCACCTCGGCGTCGATCGGCACGGTCACCTCGGCGAACGATCCGGGCTTGAGCGCTTCACGCCCTGGGTCGTCGACGCGAGCCGTCACGGTCACCATGCGGGAATTCGGGTCGGCCTGGGCAGCCACGTGGGACACCACGGCCCTGAAAGGATTCGCGAAGCCCGCGACGGTGAACCTGACGGTCATGCCGCCGTGGATCCGGGCCGCCTCCACGGCGGGCACGCTGAACCTGAGGAGCAGCGGATCCCGTCTCAGGAGAGTCGTGATGGTGGAGCCGCGCTGCACGAACTGGCCGGTCTGGGCCTGACGCGTCTGGATCACCCCGTCGACCGGCGACCGGACGCACGACTCCCTCAGATCGACCTCGGACAGGTTCAGGGCGGCCCTGGTCTGAGCCACCTCGGCGGTGAGGATGGACACCTTCGCGACCGCAGTGGCGATCTCCTCTTCGGTCAAGGCGCCAGGGTCCTTCTTCGCGAGCTTGCGGCGGCGGTCCAGCGCCGCCAGCGCCTCGGTCAGCCCGGCCTGGGCCCTGGCCTGGTTGGCCTTGGCCGCCTCCACGGCCAGCCGGTAGCGCTCCGAGTCGACCTCGGCGAGGACCTGGCTGGTCGTCACGCGGTTGCCCTCCTCGAACGCCACCTTGTCGAGCACGCCGGCCACCCGGGCCACGACCTCGACCCGTTCGAAGGCGTCCACGGAGCCGACGGCGCTGAGCGTGTATTCCACCGGGAAGGACTGCACCTTGCGGAGCTCGACCGGGTACTTGAGCTTCCTCTTGGCGCGAGCATCCCTGGCCGACTCCCCTTTCGGCTTCTCGGCGCAGCCCGAGCAGGCCAGCATCGTCACCGCCAGCACCGAGAGCACAAGAACCCACGAGGGTCGGGCTCCGGGGTACCGCTGTCGCTTCATCTGTTCCATGGTCGTCTCTTCGTCGGCGGATGAACCGGCCGGTCGCCCCCTCGATCGACGGTCTCCTTCGATCACGGTGCCGCCTCGACGTCCAGGAGCTGGGCCGAGGTGTCGAACTGGATGCCACGCCGCGGGAGCACGACGCCGATCGCCGTCTCCAGATCGACCCAGGACACGGTCAGGTCGGCGTGGGCCCGCACGAGCCGGGACCGCGCCGAGGCCAGGTCCTCCTGGAAGCGCAGCAGCTCCACGTTCGGCAACAGACCCTCCCGGAACCGCCCCTCCTCGGTCTTGAGCTTCTGGACCGCGAGCTCCACGGCGCGCTGGGCGATCCGGACACGCTCCTGGTTCGTCTTGACCCGGCGGTGAGTGGTCGCCACCTCTTTCCGGGCCGCATCCTCGATCTGCTTGATGACCAGAAGCGCCTGTTGCTTGGCCAGCACGTTCTTCTTGTAGTTGCCCCGGGCGGCATGGTTCTCCAGCGAGACCTCGACGTTGACTCCGACCGCCCAGGTGCCGTGGTCTCGGTCCACCACCTGGCCGAGCGCCGGGCCGAGGTCGCCGGCCAGGCCGTTGTACTGCTGGGTGGCGACCAGGTCGACCTTCGGATGGCGCTGATTGGCCGCGTACCGCAGCAGGATGTTCTGGGCCTCCAGGTCCTTGAGCGCGGCCCTGTAGTCGGGCCGCGTCTCGAACGCCTGGTCGAGCAGCTTGTCGATGGCGGGAGGAGACTTGGCCAGCTCCGGGTTGTGCTTGAGGTAGGGCGTGTCCACGCAGACCATCTCGGCCTCCGGGTCGCAATCGGCCCACGAGAGCAGCTGCCGCAATCCGTCCTGGGCCTCCCGGACCGCCCGGGCGGCCAGGAGCAGGTCTTCCCGGCGGAGCTGCGCCACGCTCTCGGCCTCCAGGATGTTCGCCTGGCTCGCGAGCCCCGCCTCCTTGCGGCTGCTGTGGTAGCTCACCAGCCGTTCGGCGTCCTGGAGCACCAGCTCCCGGACGTGTCGGTCCTGGCGCGTGGCCTCGACCTCGACGATGGCGCGCTCCACCTGGGCGACGGTCTGCTCGGCGTCGCGCCTGAGCCTCTCCCGGGCGGCGACCTCCGCGGCCTCGGCGGCCTTGAGCCTGGCCTTCACGGCGGCGGGGCCGCCGTTCCGGGAGAGCGGGTGGGTCACGGTGAGCACCAGGTCCGACGAGTAGGCTGGGTTCAGGTTCACGTCCGCGGCGTTGGTCCGATCTCGCCGGTTGTTCCACGCGACGCCCCACTGGGTGCCGGCGGGGGTCATCTTGGTCAGACCGAGCCGGGCCGTGTCGTACCCGGTGCGCAGGATCCTCTGGTTCACCAGCGTGTCGTCGGTGGGCATCACGCTGTCCTGGTGAAGGACCTGAACGCCCAGGTTCCTGTCGAAGATGCCGCGCTCCACCGTGACCTGGGCGCGAGCCACGGCGGGCGGCACGCGGCTCACCATGAGAGCCTTGTTGCGACCGAGCGCCTGCCGGTAGGCATCCCGGGCGGTGAACCGTATGGAACCGTCCGGCGGGGACGGGCTGGTGACCGGGGACGAAGCGGCGCTCCCCGTGGTCTCGCGCGCCGCGGGCCTCGAGGCCGGCGCCGCGGGCTCTGCGGCGAAGCCCTGGCGGCCGCATGCCCAAAGGAGCGCCACCATCAGCAGGACGATCAGCCCGTCAGGGCGCCCGGTCGCACGCCAGCCTCCGCCCCTGGCCCCGGGCTGGCGTCTTCTTCGTGGGACCTCGCGACGCGGGAGGTTCTCCGATCGGCTCCTGTGCATGGTTCGGCGCACCGGCGTTCAGGTGTCCAGACGGCCAGCAAGCTGGCCATTCAGCACGATCTCGTGCAGTATGTTACATGATAACAGAGAGCCGTTGGCCGCGCCTACCTCGATGGGCCGACGACGCCCTTGTAACACAATTGTAACGTCGAGCCGTCCC
>JACQZM010000178.1 GCA_016213885.1 Candidatus Rifleibacteriota bacterium
TGGCGCCGACCGTGGCGTAGAACGTGTTGACCTGCGTGATCACCTCGTCGCCCGCGCCGATGCCCAGAGCCTTGAGCGCCAGGACCAGCGCATCCGTGCCGGTGTTCGTTCCGATGGCGTGCCTGGCGCCGACGAAGGCGGCGAACCGTCGTTCGAACTGCACCACCTCGGACCCGATCGTGAAGTCGCCCGATCCGACCAGCGCCCGGATCTTCTCGAGGATCGCGTCGGTCTCCTCGGGACCGAACTGTCGGTCCAGGAAGTTGTACGGCACCTTCCATCGCTGGTTCATCGTCGTCGACCGCCTGCGGCTCCCGGCCCCGGGTCGCGAGCCGCGGCGTACAGGGTAGCCGAGCGGCCCTGGGGCGTCAATGAAGCCGATCCGTCGAGAAGCGGCCCGGAGATCCGGCCGGCCCGGCGAGCGAGACCCGACCCGGATCGATTCCTCGCTTCTATCTCCCCGAGCGCGCCGTCGCCCTGGTCCCATCGGCATCCACACAGCCCTGCCCCGGGGACCGCCCGCGGCCCGGCCTCCTACCGGTTCATCATGCAGAGCTGGACCACCCGCAGCGCCGCGTACGGGACCCGGCCGCCGAGCAGCTCGAAAACCGGCTTCAGACGACCGGTCCCGATCTGGCGCAACGCCTCCTCGGCGCTGCGGGCCGTGGCCGGATCGACCCACGCGGACGGGTCCGTGATCTTCCGCTCCGCGATGTACTCGCACAGATACCCGTGGATGGTCGACGGGGCGCGGGACAGAGCCGCGGCGATCACGTCCAGCGGCTCCCGCCGGTCCAGCCGGAGGTAGACGAGAGCGCGGATCCCTGTCGGCGGCGCGGACGCCGGTCGGACCGGGACGGTCCGCGGAACGGGCGGCGACCCGGGGCCGCTCTTCACGTCCATCGGCAGGGAGCGTTCCCTGGACACCTCGACGATCCGCTCGAGAAAGGCGGGACCGTGGTCGGCGAGCCTGCGATCGCCGATGCCGTACACCTGCCGCATCGACTCGAGCGACGAGGGGCGGACCCGCGCCAGCTCCCTGAGGGTGACGTCCCCGAAGATCACGTAGGCCGGCACCTTCAGAGCGTCGGCCCGGCTCCGGCGGAGCGCTCTCAGCGCCTCGAACAGCTCCCGGTCCACACCCTCCCAGTCGTCGCGGCCCGGGCCGGCGCCGGAGCGGTCGGGCCTCGCGCCGGCCGGAGTCGGCCTGGGACGGGTGAGCATCGGAGTCGCCGTTCCGCGGATCAGCTTCCAGCCCTGGTCGGTCAGCCTGAGCACCTGGAACTCGCCGTCCTTCTCGAGAAACCCCTGGCCCACGAGCTGCTCGATCCAGTCGCGGACGTTGCCTCGGCCCTCGCTGGCCAGGATGCCGTAGGTGCTGAGACGATCGTGATCCGACCCGGTGAGGACCATGGTCGTGTAGTTCGCGCCGAACCGCTGGTCGAGCCTCAGAACCCCGGAGAGGATCTTCTGCCCCACGGTGAGCGGGTCGTCCAACTGGGCGACCTCTCCGAGGCACACGTCGCAGGCGTTGCACGACCCGGCCGGGAGCTCCTGGCCGAAGTGGCGGACCAGGGCGCGGTGCCGGCACTCCACCCGGGTGCAGTAGGCGTACAGCTGCTGCAGCGAGCGCAGCGCTCCAGGCTGTGCCTCGGCGGGAACCGAGGCCAGCAGGTTTCTCCAGACCGCGAAGTCCGCGCCCGAGTAGAGCAGGGTGCAGTCGGCCGCGAGCTGGTCCCTGCCGGCGCGGCCCGACTCCTGGGCGTACGCCTCCAGCGACTTCGGGCAGCCGGCGTGGACCACGAAGCGGACGTTGGACTTGTCGATCCCCATGCCGAACGCCACCGTGGCCACCATGACCCGGGCCCGATCGCCGATGAAGGCGTCCTGGTTCGAGTGGCGGATCTCGTCGGAGAGTCCGGCGTGATAGGGCAGCGCCGGGACGCCCCGGGCCGTGAGCGCCTTGCTCGTCCGCTCCACGTCGGCGCGACTGATGCAGTAGACGATCCCCGACTCTCCGGGGTGCCGGTCGATCACCGTCTGGATCTGCTTTGTGGCGTCGTGCCGGTGCTCGACCCGGTACACCAGGTTGGGCCGGTCGAACGACCCCACGAGGACCCGGGGATCGTGGAGCCCGAGCTGCTCGACGATGTCGCGCCGGACCCGTTCCGTGACCGTGGCCGTGTAGGCGTGGATCGCCACGGTGGGGAGAAGCTCCTTGAGAACGCCGAGACCCCTGTACTCCGGCCTGAAGTCGTGTCCCCACTGGCTGATGCAGTGGGCCTCGTCCACGGCGATGAACGACGGCTCGAGTCGCCGCAGCAGATCCAGAGTCCGCTCCAGAACCAGCCGCTCCGGAGCCACGTACAAGAGCTTCAGCTTGCCGTGGTGGAGCTGTTCCATGACGTCGCGGAACTGCTCCGGGCCGAGCGTGCTGTTCAGGAAGGCCGCTCCGATGCCTCCCGCGACGAGCCCGTCCACCTGGTCTTTCATCAGCGAGATGAGCGGGCTGACCACGATCGCCGTGCCCTCGAGAACCAGCGCCGGCGCCTGGTAGCAGAGCGACTTGCCGCCCCCGGTCGGCAGCACCACCACGGAGTCGCGGCCGTCGAGGACCGAGGTCATGGCGTTCTCCTGCAGGGGGAGGCAGCGATCGAAGCCCCAGTACTTCTTCAGAACGGCCAGCAGAGCTCTCACCGGCTTGGGTCCCTGGCGGGACAGGGCGGGCTCGGGGTCGCTAGGAGTGTAACAGGTCCGGGTCGTGGATTCGGTGGTCTGATCGAGCATGTCGCTCCCTTGTTTCGATCGAGGCGTGGGCCCGGCGGGCAGGGTACCGCGGGCCCCGAGCGGCGGGCCATGGACACCGCGGGACATCTCCGGGCCGATTCGAGCAGGGGCGCCGCGCGACCGGGCCACCGGTCGCGTTCGCCTGGACAGCTGCCGTGGCGCCAGGCCGTCTCGCTGGCCCGCTCCTTGCGATACCTGGACCTGCGCCGATCGTCGCCGCAACGCCCGCGGGTCGACGACGCGGCGCGGTGGTCCCGGATACCGCGCCGGACAGGGATCGCGGGCCCGGCGCCCGACCGTCGGCGCGCCTCGGTCGGATCTCGAACAGGTGTTCGCCTTTCGTACACCCCGGTCCGGGGCGTCGCCACCGCTCCGGGCGCCGGCTCCGGACGGCCTCGCGAGCGCATGGTCAGCACCTTCACGGGCTTCGACGGCGATCTCGTCGACCCGACGACCTGGCTTCGCGGGGGCTGACGCCAGCGGCACGCCCGTTGCATGACACATCTTTGCCGATGCCCGACTCGAAGCAAGGCGGTGTAAAGGAGCGCAGCATCGTCACAATCGCCAGGTGCAGGGCGGACCAGCGTCCGCTCCCCCGGCGCCGAACCTGCGTCAGTGGCACATCCGACGTGGTCGCCGTAAGAATAACAAGTAGAGCGGCGGTTCCATTCGTCCAGCGTCGCTCTCGATGCTCCAGGTGCGCAGAAGGGAGCGTTGCGAGCCTTCACGAATCTACCCGTCGACTCGATCCTCGAGGTGCGCGGGCATGACCCCGCGCAGAGGTGGTGCATGAGCAGAGCAGTGGAATCTCCGGTTCGCGGTTTCGTGCCTCGGGTTCTCGTGCTGGCTCTCGTCTTTCTGGGGGGTGTGTCGCTGGTCGCCGCCCAGGCGGCACCACGCACGGCCGTCGGTGGCCGGTTCATCGTCAAGACCAAGGCAGGGGTAGCCCCGGCCGCCGTCCTCACCGGCAACTTCTCCGGCGCTGCGGCCGTCGCCGCGCAGGCCTACCCGGGTGCGGCAGCCGTCCAGCGGGAGCTCGGGTCGCTCCGGTTGTCGACCGTCGCCTTCCCGGCCTCGTCCGGGTACGCCGAAGCGGCGAAGATCTCGGCCCGGAAGGGCGTCGAGTACGTGGCGCCGATCTACAAGTACGACCTGACCCGGACTCCCAACGACCCCAGCTACCCCAGCCAGTACCACCACCCGCTCGTCGGGTGCCCCGCCGCCTGGGACGTCTCCGTCGGGTCGAGCTCCATGCCGATCGCGATCCTCGACACCGGCACCGATCCGGATCACCCGGACCTGAAGGCCAGCCTGATCGCCGGGTTCAACTTCTT
>JACQZM010000028.1 GCA_016213885.1 Candidatus Rifleibacteriota bacterium
AGCCGCTCCGGAAGACCATCCGCAGAGGCGGCGTCGTCATCCTCGGCTACCAGCTGATCCACGAGCCCGAGGTCGTGGAGGCGCTCGACCGGATCTCGAGAGACGGTGTCGGGCTGATGAGGTCCGAGGGGTTCGGACAGGTGAGGATCTGTGATCCGGTTCATTGGGAGCGCGTTCCTCCGTTGACGGAGGGGAGGTAACCTGTGGAAGAGACGAACACTCCACGCATCGCCCCGGGAGGGTCGGCGAGACCGGTCATCCAGGCGGAGATGGAGTTCAGGGGCAAGCTGGACGAGTTTCGTCCCCGGTTGATCCAGTGGGCGAGAGAGGTGGAGAAGCCTCTCGGCGAGGTCGGGGATCTTCGCACGGCCCATGCCCACCTGCGCCACATCCTCTCTGTCGCCGGAGGGGCCACGATCCTCGAGGAGGTCGTCCTCTACGTCGAGTATCAGGGCGCCCGGCGCAGCCTCCACATCCCGGTGGCGAACCGGATGAAGGGGCACCTGCGAGAGATCCAGAAGCTCGCGGGGGCCGACGAGCGGCTCGGGCTCGCGCTGGCCCAGACCTACGTGGGCTTCGTGACCCGCCTGGCGAAGATCGCCCAGGTCCAGCGCGGGTCCAAGCCGATCCAGAAGCCCAAGCCGGCTCAGCCGCAGCCCCAGCAGGCCCAGCCCCAGCGGCCCAAGGGCGCCGGGAGACCGGACAGACGACCCGGCCGCGCTGGGCCGCCTCCCGGCAGGGGCACCCCGGAGGCCGCCGCCAGGCCCGCAGCCGAGGCTCGACCGGAGACGCCGGTGAGCGCCGGCGAACCGGTCCAGGAGGCCAGGCCGCCGGTGGAGACGGCCCCCACGCCGCCGGAGACCCCTCAGGCCCCGGCGCTGGAGATCCCCCAGACCCCGCCGCTGGAGACCCCCCAGGCCCGGCCCCCGGAGACGCCCCCGCCGGCCGCGGAGCCCGCCAGCGCCCCTGCCGCGACGCCACCCCCGCCGGAGAGCGCCGCGGTCGAGTCGGGAGAAGGGAAGGAGGGCTAGATGGCTCGCTTCGACACGTTGGTCAGCCGTCTGTCCCTGCGGGGCCGCGTGGAGGTGCTGAGCGGACTCCACATCGGCTCGGGTCGTACCCTGGCTGTCGAGGAGTCGGAGGAGCCGGTCGCCAAGGACTTCCTCGGCCATCCGGTCATCCCCGGTTCAGGCTTCAAGGGAGCGCTCAGGAACCAGCTGGAGGCCCTGCTGAGGGGGCTCGACGGCCACTCGCTCTGGTCGTGCGACCCGCTGGAGGCCCCGTGTCCCCGGCCTCCCGACGACTTCGAACCCGGCCTGAAAGACCGGAAGAAAGAGCGGGAGCGTCACTGGTACCGGGTGGTCCGCGACTGGGATGCGGACCGGCTGCTCGCCGGCAGCTGCACGGTCTGCCGGCTGTTCGGCTCCCAGTGGTTCGGCTCCAAGGTGTCGATACCGGATCTGCCGGTGGTCGGCGGAACCTGGACGAACCGCAACTACCAGCACCGCGAGGGGACCGCCATCGAACGGGAGAGCGACACCGCGGCGGAGGCCCGGAGGGTCGAGTTCGAGGTGGTTCCTCAGGGAACGTCTTTCGACCTCGAGATCCTCATCGAGAACCCGCAAGCCGAGCCGGGTTCCTCCGATGCCGACGCGCTGGGGCTGCTGCTCATCGGGCTGGACGCGTTCCGGGCCGGCTGGGCCACGCTGGGCGGGAAGAGGGCTTTCGGGCTGGGCCGGGTGGCGGTGCACCTGGACGAGGCGACGGTGGTGACGGCTGATCAGATCATCTCCGGAGCTGCCGTGAGCCCGCTCAGAGGTCCCCGGCTCGACGAGTTCTTGAACCAGCATCGCGTGCGACCGACCGCCACCCCTTCGGAGGGAACCCATGTTCCGAGCGCTTCATAATCAGGCCCGGCTGGTCCTCAAGATCCGGCCCGTGTCTCCCGTCTTGATCAAGTCGGCCGGCTCGGGGCTCGATCCGACCCGCCCCGAGATGGAGTTCGTCACCATCCACACGGAGCTGGGACGGGTCGAGTACCTTCCGGGATCGACGCTCAAGGGGGTCATGCGGTCGTTCACGGAGCGACTTCTCCTGGGCCTCGGGAAGAAGGTCTGCGACCCGCTGGAGAAGAAGAGCCTCTGCGCCGAGCGGGAGCACCGGAGCTACTCCCGCCAGTGCGACGTGTGCAAGCTGTTCGGCAGCCCCAACCTGGCCGGCCGTCTCCGGGTCGTCGACGGGCTCCCCTGGCGGGTCGACGCGCCCGACGAGGAGCGGCAGGCAGGCAGGGCCGAGCTCAAGCGGGAGATCAGGGCCAACGTGGCGATCGACAGGGCGTCCGGAGCCAGCTCGTCGAAGGGTCTGTTCGACATGGACGTGCTGGTGGGAGGGGCGCTCTACCCGGAGCTGTCGCTGAGGAACTACCAGCTCTGGCAGCTGGCGCTGACCTGGCTCGCGCTGAAGGAGCTCGACACCGGCTTCCTCCAGATCGGTGGGGGAAAGTCGAGGGGGCTGGGCCGGGTCTCGTGCGAGGTGACCCTTCTGGAGATCAGGCAGATCGGATCCCTGGCCAACCCGGACGAGGTCCGGGGGGTGGGGGCCGTGACCGGCGAGTCGCTCCGGCAGTACCGTCTCGGCGATCCGGACCGGTCGCCGCTGCCGGAGGGCGTGGCGCGCTTCTCCGATGGCCCTCTCTCGGAGGGGCGGTACGTCGGTGAGGCAGCCCGGAGCGTTCTCGCCGCGACCCTGGCGAGCGAGCCCTGGCGTCGCTTCGTCGAGGGAGGGGGAGCCCAATGAGGGGCTCGATTCGCCCGTGGGGAGAGGACCTGGCGGCGGATCTGGGGCGGCTCACCGGGTCGTTCACCCTGATCCTGATCGGGCCCGGGCCGGTGGCGGTCCTTGCCGGCTGTGACGCGGCACAGCAGGCGGCGCACATCCACGAAGCCCGGGAGCGCTGGGGCTCGGAGTTCCTGTTCCACCTGTTCTCCCCGGAGGTCGAGTACCGGTGGGACCACGGGGTCGGGCTGGAGCTGTCGCTGGGGCCGGAGGGCCGCTACGACGCGACCCGGCGGGAGTGCTTCCTGGCCGTGGATCCGGCGCGGGTGCCCGGCATCAAGGCGTTCGGGCCGCTGGCGCCGGGCGGCCGGATGCGCATCGTCGAGTTCACCCACGACGGCCGATCGGTCGACTTCAAGCTGGAGGCGTTGGTCTAGTGGACAATCGGATGGACAGAAGGCCCCGCCCCGATCGCCCGGGTCCCAGGCCGGTGGTCCCGGCGGCCCACTTCAACCTGCAACGGCCGGACCTGCGGCCCGACCGCCCCCCTCTCCGCCAGGACCTGTTCACGAGCCGCGTCGGGGGTCTCGACGGTCAGCTGGAGCTCCGGCTCGTGACGGTCACGCCGCTCCACATCGGGACCGGCCTGACCGGTCTCGAGGGCGGGCGCGCCATCATGCTCACGGCGCGGTGTCACGAGACTCCGGTGATCCCGGGCACGGCGTTGAAAGGGGCGCTCCGGATGGTCGCGGAGGCGCTGTCCCGATCGTGCCCCGATCAGCGATGCCGCGCCTGCTACCCGTGCCTGCTGTTCGGGTCGCTGGGCTACCGCGGCAAGGTGACGATCCACCCGGGCATACCGGAGGCGACGCCGGCTCCCCGGCCGCTGGGGTTCATGCTGCCGCTTCGATCCAGTCGCGGGCCGTCCCGGGTAGACGACAGGGTGCGGTTCTACAACCACCGGAAGGCCCAGCCCGACCCCAAGGGCGTGGAGCTGGTGGAGACGCTCGCGGCCGGGACCGTGTTCCGGGCCCAGATCCACTATTTGAACCTCCCACCGGCGGCGCTGGGGTTCTTGCTCCTGGTGACCGGGGCCGTGCCCGGGTTCGGGTTTCTCCACAAGATCGGGGGGGCCAAGGGCATGGGCCTGGGATCGATGAAGGTGGAGATCGCCCAGCACCGGCTGCGGACGGTCCTGAGAAAGGCACCGGCCATCCACGAGCAGGACCCTCCTCCAGCCCAGGAGCTGGCCCGTCAGTACCTCGAGGCCGAGAAGGAGCACGACCCGCGGGGCGTCCTGGTTGCCAGCCTTGCGACGCTGCGCGAGAAGTCGTTGCCTCTGGAGGTTGAGCTGCCGTGACGGATCCCACCGACCCCAACCCGGAACGTCGCCGTCTGCTGTCCACCCTGGCCGTCTCGCTCGCCCAGACCATCGAGACCGACGCGGGCGAGTTCAGACGTCTGGTCAAGTCGTTCCTCCGACGGCCCCAGATGATCTTCCTGAGGGAGCTGCTGCGCAACGGCCCGGCCCGCCGCACACCGGAGACGGAGGCCGCGTGGCGCGGGATGAGACAGGCGCTCCTCCCGGTTCTCGAGAAGGGCGAGGTGAAAGAGCCGGAGCTCCCCTGGTTCCTGGCCTGGGCGGCCCGGCTCACACCGTCCCGTCCGCTCAAGCTGGAGCGACCGCCCATGGGCCTCCGGCCCGAGGGCGACGCCCGACGGGGCGACCCCGCGGGGCGCCGGCCCGACATGCCCGGCAGGGGGCCTGACCGGGGGTTCGGCCCTGGCGGGCCGCGGGGACCGCGAGACGGCGGTCCCATGGGGCGCGGCGGTGGCAGGCCCGACCGGCGGGACCCCCGGGGAGCACCGCGGATGCCCCCGCAGCCGAAAGAGATCGACACGCGCTGGGAGCAGCTCAAGAAGTTCAAGTTCGACGAGGACCCGGACAAGAAGGAGTGACGCGTCCGGCGACGCCGGGGGCCGCACCGGTCGACGACCCGGCGCCTCGCCGGGTCCGAGTCGCGCCCCCGAGCGCGACTTCAATCCGGATCCCCTCCTCTTTTCTCTCCCCCGAGCGCGACCTCCAACCTGATCCTTATCATCTTTCTCTCTCCCGAGCGCGAATCCCCCCGGATCCCCTCCACTTCTTTCGTGAGCGTCCATTCGGGCAAGAGGGTGATCACAGCCCAAGCCCTGCAAGACAGGTGCAGGATCCTGGCGGTCGAGAGTGCTTGATCGGACGGTGCTGCTTCTGATAGGCTAGGGAACGCGCCGGTGTCGGGAATCGGGCGCCGCGTGAGCGGCGAGACGACTGCGCCACGCAAAGAGCGATCGGTCGAGAGGCCCCCTCGCGACAAGAGGATTGCCTTGGACCGGAACCGAAATCCTGGAGCTGATGCGCTCGCATCTCTTCCGAGATGCCGCCTCGTAGCAAGAGGATTCGCGCACGCCCGGATCGTCGGCCCACCAGTCCCCGCGACCGGATGGCTGGTCACCTGACCGGCCCTGCGTATCCCGGAGCGGTCACCGGAAGGTGACGCCGTCCACCCCGCTCCCCGACCACGATCGGCCCGGCCGGTCTCGCCGCGGGCAGATCTCGTCCGCGCTTCCCCGGTGAAGAGCGGCTGTTGGTTCCCGACACCCCCTGGTGCGATCGGGCGGCCCGTGATTCCATGGGGCCGCTCTTCCCGCTGTCCGTGGTCATCCCGGGCTCTCCCCGCGAGCGCGGCCGGCGGGGTCCAGACGACACGGACCTAAGTCATGGCCGAAACGACCCACGTGCTCGGACCCTCTACCCCGAAGCTGAGCTTCTGGCGGGTGCGTTGCTGGCTCAGAGCCGAGGAGCCGCTCGCGCTGCCCGGCTTCCCCGGATCGTTGATCAGGGGTGCTCTCGGAAAAGCTCTGAGGGAGATCTCGTGCTCCACCGGGGGCTCCACCTGTGTCGGGTGCGCCGAGTCCGGCGTGTGCGCCTACGGCCACGCCTTCGAGACGCCGGTCTCCCTGGCCGGTTCTCCGGGGCCGTTCGCGCCTCATCCGTTCGTGCTGGGCCTCGACCTCCCCGCTTCGGGCCGCCTGTCGGGCCACCAGTCCTTTCCGATGGACCTGACGCTGATCGGACGCGGGAAGGATCATCTGGCCTCGTTCGTCGAGGCGGTGAGGCTCATGGGGCACAGGGGGCTGTCGACGGATCGCCGTCGCGTGGTCCTGGAGCGCGTCGAAGACGTGGCCCCCGGCGCCGTCCGGACGATCCTCGGCCACGGGGACGGGAGCTTCACGGCCAGCCCGACGGACTGGACCGTGTCGGACCTGGCCCCTCGTTCGACGACCAGGCTGACCCTGGCGACCGTGTCGCCGGTGCGGCTTCTCGCCAGGCGGGATCGGGTCACGGACCTGGACCTGCCGCTCTTGCTCAGGGCGCTCTTCCGCCGCATCGGCGCCCTGGCCCGTTTCCACTGCGGATTCGAGCCGGAGGTGGACTACGGGACGCTGCTCGCCCTGGCCGCCTCGGTCCGGATCGTCGAGGCGAAGCTGGAGTGGACCGACCTGAGGCGCTACTCGGGACGCCAGAAGCGGCGCATGGCTCTGGGGGGACTCACGGGCTCGCTCGTGTTCGAGGGGGATCTGGAGCGGTTCCTTCCCTTTCTCGAGCTGGGCGAGATCGTTCACGTGGGGAAAGGGACCGCGTTCGGCCTTGGCCGATACCGCCTCGAGCACGCCCTCCCCCCCGACCACCGGCCCCTTCCCGGGACCGGGGAGACTGGCTCATGATCATCCGTATCCACCCGGTGAACCCGGAGGCTCGCCTCATCGCAAGGGTCGTGAGCGTCCTCGAAGGGGGCGGCGTCATCGCCTATCCGACCGACTCGGTCTACGCGCTGGGGTGCAACGCGAAGAACAACCGGGCCGTCGAGCGGCTCTACAAGATCAAGAAGTCCGATCGCTTGAAACCGTTCTCGCTGATCTGCAGCGAGATCTCCGAGATCTCGGAGTACGCCAAGGTGTCGAACCAGGCTTTCCGGATCCTCAAGCATCACCTGCCGGGGCCGTACGTCTTCATCCTCGAGGCCAGCCGCCGGGTGCCGAAGCTCCTGACGGACCGCCGCAAGACGATCGGCGTTCGCATCCCGTCGAACCCGGTGGCCCGGATGCTGGCTCAGGGTCTGGGCGGCCCCATGCTGTCGTCGAGCTGCAAGACCGAGGACGGAGAGTTCATGGTGGACCCGGAGGAGATCGATCGCATCTACGGGCCCCAGATCAGCGCTGTGATCCACGCGGAGGAGGTCGGCCAGGAGCCGTCCAGCGTGATCAGCCTGGTGGACGACGAGGTGGCGATCGTCCGCCAGGGCAAGGGCGACCTGAGCTTCTTCTCCTGACCGCCAGGACCCGGCGCCTCGCCGGTTCGGCTGCGCGCCCCGGCTCTCGCGGTTCGACGGGCTAGAGCCCGGCCGGTCCCCGGCGCGACCTCGAACGCGCGGGAGCTCCAGGCCGCTCTTCGCGGCCCTGGAGCCGGTGCGGCCTCGACGATCCCGGACCGCCGTGAAGGTTGCCCGGCCCTGCCCTCACCGGCTAGAATCGCCACGTGCCCTCGCCTCGGATCGACCATCTTCATGACAGGATCGCCCAGCTCACGGAGCGGGCCCGGCTGGCGTGCCGGCTGCTCGCCCTGCTGGCCCTGCTGCTGCTGGTCGGGGAGCAGTGGGGGCCGATCGCCCGCACCCTTGTCACCGTGACGGTCATCGGGGCCAGCATCGCCGCTCTGGCCTTTCTCTGGCAGCTCTCGGCGGTGACGAGGCGAGCCGCCGAGAGCGCGCTGAGAGTGGCCGTGGGCCTGGAGGCGCTGGCGTCGTCGCCCGAGCGACCGCTGGAGGCGCCGCCCGTGGTCTCGACCACTCTGGAGGAGCGCACCCTGGAGCTCCTCGCGATGGTCCGGGCCGAGCTGGAACGTCGGGGCCGCGTCGGAGAGGACCTGGACCGCCGGGTCTTCGAGGCCACCACGCTCTACGATCTGATGATCAAGATGAGTTCCAGTCTGAGACTGGAAGAGGTCTTGAAGATGGCGCTGTACTCTTCCATGGGAGTGTTCGGCGTCACGGAGGGGCTGTTGCTGCTCCTGGGCCAGGGCAACGACCTCACCCTCGCCACCACGCGCCTCGTGGGCGAGGCGCCGGAACGGGACCTGCGCATCGCCTGCGATCCCGGGATGAGCTCGGGCGTGGCGAGCCTCCACGTTCCGACGCCCTGGGGCGACCTGGAGAAGATGGAGGCGTTCGCCTCCTTTGCCGGCAGTTTCGCCCGGTCCATCCCCGGGTTCAGACCGGAGGTCGCCTGTCCGCTCGACGTTCATGGCCAGTTCCTCGGGTTCATGCTCCTGGGCTCGAAGATCTCCCGCGAGCCGTTCACCAAGGAGAACCTCGAGTTCCTCGACACCATCTCGTCGGCGATCGCTCTGGTGATCAAGAACGCCCAGATGGTCCGCACCCTGGAGGAGACGAACAGGCAGCTGGACAGGAGGGTGAACGAGCTGACGCTGCTCAACGAGATCTCCAGGCGATTGAACGTGGTGGGCGACCTGGGTCAGGTCGTGTCGTCGGTGCTGGAGCTCTCGGCCAGCGGCGTCGGCTGCGAGGGCGCCGTGGTGCACCTCTTCGATCCGCCTTCCCAGGGGCTGGTGAGAACCGCGATCTGCGGCCCCCTCCCGTATCTCCAGGGTCCCCACGCGGTGCCGCTGGGCTCCGGGCTCCTGGGGTCGGTCGGTCAGAGCCTGAGGCCGGTGAACGTGGGGCCCGGTCATCCGTTCAGCCCCGAGGAGCTGGGGTTCGAGCCGACGGCCGCAGTGGTCTCCATCCTGGCGGTGCCACTCACCATAGAGAAGCGGCTGGTCGGCGTGCTGAGCATGGTCAACAAGCAGGGTGGAGCCGCCTTCTCACCGATGGATGCGACCTGGATGCAGACCACGGCCAACCACGCCGCATCGGTGATCGAGAACATGCGGCTGTTCAAGCTGGCCACGGAGGACGGGCTCACGGGTCTGTACGTCCACCGGTACTTCCAGATCCGCCTCAGGGAGGAGATGTCCCGGGCGCTGCGGCACGGTCGCCCGCTCTCTCTGCTCATGGCGGACATCGATCACTTCAAGCTGTTCAACGACCGCCACGGCCATCAGGCGGGGGATGCTGTGCTCCGGGAGGTGGCCCGGACGCTCAAGGGGTCGCTCAGGGAGATGGACGTGGCCGCTCGCTACGGCGGCGAGGAGCTGTCGGTGATCCTGCCGGACACGGACCAGGAGGGTGCGGTGGCCGTGGGCGAGAGGATCCGCTCGTCCATCGAGAGGCACCGGGTCGGTCACGAGTCGCAGGAGCTGGCCGTCACGGTCTCCGTGGGGGTGGCCAGCCTGAGGGTGGCGGAGCCGCTCAAGTTCCCGAAGGCGGTCCTCGACGCCATGGCGGCGAACCTGGTGAAGAGCGCGGACGTGGGGCTCTATTCGGCCAAGACGGCGGGCAGGAACCGGGTCGTCGCCGGCGAGACGATCTCCGGGGTCTGAGAGCGCCGGTCCCGGGTCCCGGGTCCCGGGTCCCGGCACGGGCAGCTAGAACTTCACGAGGTTCGAGAAGCCGGTCATCTTGAACACCTTCTCGATGTGCTTGTTGAGACCGGTGAACGAGATCTCCCCGCTCTTGTCACGGAGGCCCTGGATGAGTCCCAGCAGCACCGTGATGCCGGCGGAGTTCACGTAGGGGACGGCGGCGAAATCGAGCACCAGCGGCGGCCGGCCCGTGAGCGTCACGCCCTGGAACGCGGCCATGAGCGCATCTTCTCCCTCCAGGGTGAGCTCGCCTGACATCTTGAGAGCCAGTCGGCCCCCGGCCTCGGTCAGCACCGCCTTGAACGGGTCTTTGCTCATCGCGCTCGCGAGTATACCAGGGCCGGGCCGTCAGCTCCAGCAGATCGTCACAGCCGTGGTGTCGTCGGGCAGGGGGCCGTCGCCCTTGAACCGGATCACCTCGGCCAGCAGCGCCTCGAGCTGCCGTGGCGGCGGCCCCGGTTCGAGTCGATCCACCAGCTCCCGCAGACGGTCGAACCCGAACAGCTCCCCATGCGAATCCACGCACTCCACGACCCCGTCGGAATACAGGATCAAACGGTGCCCGGGCCCCACCGTCAGCTCCTCCTCGGCGTACGGCGAGTCCGTCATGGCGCCCAGCGGCATCCCCGCCAGCTCCACCTCCCGGAACCCCCTCCCCGCCGAGTGGAGCGGCCAGACGTGGCCGGCGTTGGCCATCGTGAGCTTCCGGTCCCGGGGGCTGTACATCACGCACTGGGCCGTGATGAGCATCTTCTTCCTCTTCAGGTCCGGGCAGAGGAGCCGGTTGGCCTGCTCCAGCACCCGGCCGGGTCCCGCGGCGTCGGCGCCGACGGTTCTGAACAGACTGCGGGCCATGGCCATGAAGAGAGCCGCGGGCACTCCCTTGCCCGACACGTCGCCGATCACCACGAACAGGTGCCCCCGATTCGAGGTGAACACGTCGTAGAAGTCGCCGCCGACCTCCCGGGCCGGCATCGACTCGGCGGCCATGCCGAGCCCTGGGACCACAGGGAACTCCCGGGGAAGAAGGCTCATCTGGATCTCCCGGGCGATCGCCAGCTCCCGGGCCATCTCCTGCTTCCTGAGAGCCTCCTGGTACAGCCCTGCCGACTCGAGAGCCACGGAGATCTGGTTCGCCATGGCGACGAGGAGGAGCTGGTCTTCCCGATCGAACGGGCTCGAGCCCGGCCTGCGCATGACGCTGAGCACCCCGACGGTGCGATCCCTGACCCTGAGCGGAACGACCAGCAGCGACCGGGCGCCCAGGGAGGCCCAGCTCTTCTGCGAGAACCGGGTATCCGTCTCGAGATCGGCCACCAGCACCGGCTCCCCGCTCCGGTAGACCCAGCCGTCGGCGGTCCCCTCCAGCGGAAACGCTCCCTGCGCCACCACCTCGTCGGGAAACCCCACGTGGGCCTTGAGCACGAGCTGGCTCGACCGCTCGTCGGCCACCAGCAGGCCGCCCATCTCGACATCCAGGAGCCGGGAGATCATCCGGAGAGCGCCGTTCAACAGCTGCTCCAGATCGAAGATGCGGGTCATCCAGTTCCCCACCTTCGACAGAGCCAGAATCTGCAGGTTCTTGTCCGAGACCTGATGCTCCCGGCTCCTGAGCCGTCCCAGCTCCAGCGTCTGCGAGGCCAGCGCCAGGAGCGCCTCCAGCAACCTGAGGCCCGCCGAATCGATCGGCGCGCCCTGGCTCGCCACCTCCCTCACGGCGACCCCGCCCAGCGCCTTCCCGCTGCGAGCGCGGATCGGCAACAGGCGAAACCCGGAAGCGGTCGTGACGTCGTCGGAGCCGGTCGTGGGCCAGCCGTCGTCCACGAGCCTCGCGAGCCGGTCTCCGACGAGCTTGCCGTCGGCCACGGGGATGCCGGCCGACACCCGGACCTCCGGCGGCTGGCCCACGACGACGATGCACTGGCTCCCGCCCAACAGGATTCGTATCAGATCGAACGTGTAGTCGAGCACTTCCAGAGGCTCGACCAGATCGCCGAAGCCGTGCACCGCCTGCTCGAGCCCCTTGAAGAGCGAGTCCCACCGGGGGCCGTCGGCGGCGACGCTCCGCAGGTGCGGCTCGGGTCTCACCGCGTCGAGGGCGGCCTGCGCCACGGTCTGTCTGATCGTTGCCATCTCCAGGGAGCTGCCGACCAGTCCGGCGATGAGAGGGGGCCTTCGTCCTGGGCGAGAACTCCCAGGATTCCAACCAGATTTCCATCCCGGACCAGCGGTTCGACCACCAGGTTGCACCCGGCCACGAAGGTCAAGGAGCCCGTGCGAGGGGCCTTCACCTGGTCCAGGACGATCCCGGGCGGAGAACACCTGAATCTCGTGGAGAGCGTCTCCATGGCCAGCGACAGCTCCTGGGCCAGGTCCGTCGCCAGCGTGGAGCTGGCGGGGCCGGCGAGGCCCGCCTGACAGACCAGGTGGGACCCCTGGAGGATCCCCACGAGGGCCCCCCTGGCCCTGGGGGCGAAGTGGGCGATCGCCAGAGGCAGCAGCACATCGGCGAGCTGTCCCGGCGCTTTCACCCTGGAGAGGTCGGCCTGCAGCCCGAGGAGCCGGTCCAAGAGCGCCTCTTCCGGACCCGAGCCTGGTCTGACCATCAGTCCACGTTGAGGATGCCGGACAGGTCATCCACCTCGCGCTTGAGGTCCAGCTTGACCATGATGTTCCGGAGCCTGGGCAGCGGAATGCCCAGCGACGAGGCCAGCTCGCCGTCGGTCATGCGCAGGAAATTCTCCTTGAGGAACGCCAGGTCCACCGGGGACAGCACGTGGGACTCGCCCCGGTCCCCGATCGGAGGCTCGTCGGCCCACCCGGCCTCCGGGCGCGCCCGGACCGACGGCTCGGTGGCGCTCCCCGGTCCCGGGCGGCCAGGAGCGCCGGCGACCGGGCCGTTCGCCCCTGCGTCGGCCCGGGCCGGAGTCGCCTCGTCGTCGTGGTATCTCTGGGCAGCCCAGCTGCGCAGCTTCGCCTTCAGGCTCCTCTGCGCCGAGACCCGCTTGAAGTCCGGGGCGGTCTGGGAGAACACCTCGGTCAGCGTCGTGATGCCCTCGCGAGCCTTCCGGATCGCCTTCTCGCGCAGCGTGACCATGCCGCTGTCCAGCGCCAGACGCTTGATGGCGAGCTCGTCGTTCGTCTCCAGGATCGCCGTCTTCAGGATGTCGTCCACCGGCATGACCTCGTAGATCGCGCCCCGTCCGTCGAAACCGGTGTAGTGGCACGAGACGCACCCCTTGCCCTCGTAGAACGTCACGTCGGCCAGGTTGACGTCTTCGTTCACCAGCTTGTCTCTGACCTCCTTCGGCGGCACGTAGACGTCTTTGCACTTCGGGCAGATCGTGTGGAGCAGCTTCTGGGAGATGAGCAGCGTGAGAGCGGCGCTGACCAGGTAGGGCGGACACCCCATGTTCACCAGGCGGCACACCGTGGCTGCCGCATTGTTGGTGTGGACCGTCGAGAGCACCCGGTGACCGGTCAGCGCCGACCTGAGCCCCACATCGGCGGTCTCGAGGTCCCGGATCTCGCCCACCATGATGACATCCGGGTCTTGCCGCAAGGCGGCTCGCAGGCCCGTGGCGAAGTCCAGGCCGATCTTGTCGTCCGTCTGCACCTGGGTGATCCGTTTCACCTTGTACTCGATCGGGTTCTCGATGGTGAAGATGTTGATCTTGGGGTCGTTCAGGTACTCGAGCATGGCGAACAGCGTGGTGGTCTTCCCGCTGCCGGTCGGGCCGGTCACCAGGACCATCCCGTACGGGGATTCCAGGCAGTCCTTGGTGATCCGCAGCTCTTCGGGGTCGAGGCCGATGGAGTCCAGGGTCCAGCTGGTCTTGGTGGAGAGCACCCTCAGGACCGCCTTCTCGCCCTTGAGCGTCGGGACCGTGGAGACCCGGAACGAGACGTCCAGGTTCTCGTGGGCGATGAGCAGGCGGCCGTCCTGGGGCATCCGCCGCTCCGTGATGTCCAGCTGGGCGAGCAGCTTGAGCCTCGACGTGACCGGGGCATGGAGCTTCCTGGGCCCGAAGAGCACGTCGTGAAGGAACCCGTCGATCCGCATCCGCACGATGAAGCTGTCCACGTCGGGCTCGATGTGGATGTCCGACGCCTTCTTCTGGACCGCCTGCTTCAACACCGTGTCGAGGAACTTGATCGCCGACCCCTCGATCTCCTCGTCGGTCTCCTCCTGCTGGAACGTCTGCTGCGCATCGCTACGGGCCGCCGGCTCCGACCCGTCCGACATCTGGTAGTGCTGGCTGATCGCCAGCTGGATGGCATCCCTGGTGGCCAGGACCGGACGGATCCGGGAGTTCAGCAGCATCTTGATCAGATCGAGGGCGAGGACGTTGAACGGATCGGCCACGGCCACGACGATCGCCTCGTCCTGACGGCAGAGCGGCACCAGACGGTACTGATGGGCGATGTACTGGGGCACGAGCCTCAGGACCTTGATGTCGACGTTGAAGGTGGTCAGGTCGATGATCGGGATGCCGAGATGGCGGGACCAGATCGCCAGCACGTCCTCTTCCCTGAGATACTCGAGGCGACAGAGGATGTCCTCCAGCCGCTCGCCGGTCTGGCCGTGGATGTACCGGGCGTGCTTGAGCTGGTTCTCGGTGACGAACCTGTCCTCGATCAGGATCCGCTCGATCGATCGCTTTCTGGCCATCATCGCAGGGTCACCATCGGGTCGAGGGTACCACCCGCCGGAAACGCCCGCAAGCGCTGCCCGGCCCGACCGGCTCGACACGTCATGACGATCGCGCGCGATCCGGACCGGTCATGGCCGTGGGTGTCCGCGCCGCGGTGCGCATCCCGGGAAGAGAGGAGATCCTCCCTGCAGAGTCATTTCTCCCACTCCACAGAGGAGCGCAACCATCCCCGGGTGAAATTCGTACCATAATAGAGAAGGAACCCATCGGCGGGTCCGGGTTGTTCCGTCCCGGGAATTCGGGGTGAACGGCCCGTGACCGCTGGAGATGCAGCGGAAGCCGAGTCTGGGGTAGGCTTGCGAGGGATCCTCATGACAAACATACCAACGGTGCATGGTGGTCGCGGGTCGCGGGGCATGGCCAGTCTGCGGCTGCTGGTGGCGGTCTCGGTTCTCGCCCTGGCTCTCGCGGGTTGTGGAGGCGGCGGAGGTGGCAGCGGCACCGGGACGACCGGTGCGCCCTCTGCGCCGGCGGCGTTCAGGGTCGCCAACGTCACCACGTCGTCCGGTCCGCTCACGGGCGGGACCATCGTGGAGATCGAGGGGAGCGGGTTCGACGGCGACATCCGGGTGCTGATCGGCGGCGTCGAGGCCACCGGGGTCACGGTCAACGCCTCCAAGACCAGGATCACCTGCTTCGCCCCCGGCGGCGTCCAGGTGGGGCCCGCGGACGTGCAGGTCATCTCGTCCACCCGCGGTGCCGCCACCGTTCCGGCCGGCTACACCTACAATCCCCCACCGACCATCTCCACGGTCTCTCCGGCATCGGGCTCCACGGCTGGCGGCACGAACCTGACGATCCTGGGCAGCCGGTTCGAGGGCCAGCTCCGCGTCACCGTCGGCGACGCCGAAGCGTTCAACGTGATCGCCGACTCGACCGGCACTCTCATCAGCTGCGTCACCCCCGCCACCGGCTCCGCAGGCGTGAGGGACGTGGTGGTCAACTCGTCGACCAACGGCGAGGCGAGGAAGCCTGCGGCGTTCACGTACACGCCGCCGATCCCGCCCACCCCGCCGATCATCAACGGCGTCAGCCCCTCCAACGGCCCGATGGCCGGAGGGACCGGCATCCTGATCACCGGATCCGACTTCGAGGGTGCGATCACCGTGTGGGTCGGCGGCCAGCAGGCCACGAGCGTTCTCGTGAACTCGGCCAGAACGCAGATCACCTGCGTCACTCCGTCGTCGGTGAGCTCCGGCGCGAGGGACGTCGTGGTCGTCTCCGACATCCGCGGGTCCGTGACGGCCACCGGCGCGTTCTTCTACAACCCCAAGCCCACGGTGACGGCGGTGGACCCGACCGGCGGGCCCCAGGCCGGCAACACGTCCATGGCCATCGATGGCGCCAACTTCCAGGGAGCGATCACGGTGATCATCGGCGGCCAGGCCGCCACGAACGTGGTGGTCGTGAGCCCCACGCGGGTCACCTGTCGCACCCCGGCCTCCACCACCACCGGCGCCAAGGACGTGGTGGTCAACTCCTCGACCTACGGCTCCGGGTCCCTGGCCGGGGCGTTCACCTACTTCGGCCCGCCGCCCACGGTGGGAACCGTGTTCCCCACCACCGGTCCCACCACCGGGGGGACCGCCCTCACCATCACCGGGACCCAGTTCCACGGGAGCGTGACGGTCACCATCGGAGGCCGGCCGGCGACCGGCGTCCTGGTCAACGAAGCCAAGACCCAGATCACCTGCACCACCCCCTCGTCCACCGTGGCCGGCTCGGTCGACGTGGTGGTGACCTCGGCCAGCCACGGTTCGGTGACCGCCTCCGGGGCGTTCTTCTACAACACGAACCAGCCGCCCACCTTCGGTGCGATCTCGCCGGACAACGGGCCGCTGGCCGGCTCGACCAACGTCACGATCACCGGCACCCGGTTCGACGGCACCGTGACGGTCACGTTCGGCGGGCGGACCGCCACGAACGTGCGGGTGAACCAGGCCAGGACCGAGCTCACCTGTCTCACCCCGTCGGGGCTGGCGGCCGGCGCCGTGGACGTGATGATCAACTCCACGACGAACGGGGTCGTCATCGCCTCGAACGCCTACACCTACAACCCGCCGCCGACCATCGCCACGATCACCCCGAACAACGGACCGATCGAGGGTCAGACCCCGGTCACCATCGACGGGACCTACTTCATGGGATCGGTGACCGTGACCATCGGCGGCGCCGCGGCCACCGACGTGGTGGTCGTGTCGTCCACCCGGGTCACGTGCAAGACGCCTTCCTCCGGATCCACCGGCGCCAAGGACGTGGTGGTGACCTCGTCCACCCACGGCTCGGTGACGCTTGCGGGCGGATTCACGTACACGCCGAACCCGGTGCCGGTGATCTACTCGATCGTGCCGTCCAGCGGACCCCAGACCGGTGGGACCACCCTCACGATCGACGGTCTCCACTTCAAGGGTACCGTCACCGTCGAGGTGGGCGGCAAGCAGGCGCTCGGCGTGACCGTGACCAACACGAACACGCGGATCACCTGCACCACCCCCAGCTCGAGCCAGCCGCGAACCGTGGACGTGGTGGTGAACTCGTCGACCCACGGCCGGACCACGTACGTCGGTGGGTTCACCTACAACCCACCACCGACCATCACGGCCATCAACCCGAACAACGGGCCCCAGGAGGGCGGTACCGTCATCGTCATCTCGGGCACCGGATTCGGCGGTTCGGTCAGCGTGACCGTGGGGTCGAACCCCACGACCAGCGTCACCGTGACCGGCACGAACACGATCACCTGCGTCACGCCCGCCTCGGCGACCTCGGGGGCCAAGGACGTGAAGGTGACGTCGACGACCCACGGGGTCGTGACGGCGGTCAACGGGTTCACGTACAACCCGCCGCCGACCATCACCAGCGTCACGCCCACGAACGGGCCGCTCGCCGGAGGAACGGCGCTGACGATCATGGGCACCGCCTTCGCCGGTTCGATCAGCGTGACCATCGGCGGGAACCCCACGAGCGCCGTGACCGTGACCGGCACGACCAAGATCACCTGCGTGTCGCCTCCGTCCACGACCGGAGTCGGGTGCAAGGACGTGGTGGTCAGGTCGTCGACCAACGGAACGGCGACCAAGACCTGCGGCTTCACATACAACCCGGCCCCGCTCGTGACGCAGATCAACCCCGACAAGGGGCCGCAGCAGGGCGGCACCGCCATCACGATCACGGGGACCAACTTCGGCGGGACCGTCACCGTGCTGATCGCCGGTCGATCGTGCACCGGCGTCACGACCAACGCGACCACGTCGATCTCGTGCGTGACGCCGGCGTCGCCGGACTACGGGCCGGCGGACGTGCTGGTCCGGTCCTCGACCCACGGCGACGCGACCATGACCGGCGGCTTCACCTACAACCGGACGCCCACCATCGGCGCCATCTCCACCACTCCGCCCACGAGCCCCCCCCAGGGACCCCAGGCCGGAGGCACGGCGCTGACCATCGACGGGGGGAACTTCCTCGGGACCGTGAACGTCACCGTGGGCACCGTCCCGGCCACCGGCGTCTGGGCCAAGCCTGACGGCACCCAGATCACCTGCGTGACCTCCGCCTCGCCGACCTACGGCACCACCGACGTGATCGTGCGCTCGTCGACCAACGGGACCGCCACCGCCGTCAGAGCGTTCAGGTACGTTCCGCCCCCGCCGCAGGTCACCTCCATCAATCCCGACAACGGCCCCCAGGGCGGGGGCACCGCGGTACGGATCGCCGGCGACCACTTCGAGGGAAACGTCACGGTCAAGTTCGGGACGTCCCCGGCGACGGTCACGGCGGCGACGGTCACCCAGATCGACTGCGTCACCGGCCCCTACGCCGGCACCGGACCGGTGGACGTGGAGATCACGTCCCCCACCCACGGAACCACGATCGCGGCCCTGGCGTACACGTACAACCCGCAGCTCACCCTGACCGGGGTCACGCCCAACGAGGGCCCGGCGACCGGCGGCACCGTGATCGTCATCGCCGGCGCCAACCTGATCGGGGTCACCCAGGTCAAGATCGGGGAGAGCGTCTGCACAGGGGTCTCGGTGAACGCCACGTACACCAGGCTGACCTGCATGACCACCCAGAGCACCTCTGGCGCGGGGCCCAAGACCGTGACGGTGATCTCGCCCACCCACGGGACCGCCACGCTGGTCAACGGCTTCACCTACAACGCGGCGCCGGCGGTCAGCAGCGTGAGCCCGAACAAGGGCCCCATGAGCGGCGGAACCTCGATCACGATCTCCGGCAGCGGGTTCGGGGGCACCCTGGACGTCCGGATCGGAGACGTGTTCGCGACGGCCGGCATCTGCACCGACGTCAGCGTGAACCCCGGCCGGACCCAGATCACGTGCAAGACCCCGCCCTCGGCCACGTCAGGGGTCAAGCACGTCTTCGTCGCCTCGACCACCAACGGCCAGGGGACGCTGTCCAACGGCTTCACGTACAACTCGCCGCCCACGATCAACGTGCCGCTCGTGCCGGACAACGGGCCGATCGCCGGCGGCACCTCCGTGACGATCAACGGCACCGGGTTCGGCGGGGCCGTGGGGGTCACCTTCGCCGGGATCCCGGCCACCAACGTCTCCGTGACCAACGAGAGCCTGATCACCTGCCAGACGCCGGCGTCGACCACCGGCTCCGGCCCCAAGGACGTCCAGGTCGGCTCCACGACCAACGGCACGATCACGGCGGTGCAGGCGTTCACCTACAACCCGCTCCCGGAGATCACCGGGGTCAATCCGAACAACGGCCCCCAGGAGGGCGGAACCTCCGTGACGCTCACCGGAAGCGGGTTCGGAGGCACCGTGACCGTGCAGTTCGGGACCGTGAACGCCACGGTGACGTCGCTTTCGCCGACCCAGATCATCTGCACCACCGGCCGATCGCCCACCTCCGGGACCAAGGACGTGAAGGTCACCTCCTCGACCCACGGCATCCGGACCTTGACCAACGGCTACACGTACAACCCGACGCCGCAGTTCTTCTCGATCAACCCGAACAACGGTCCGCTGGCCGGCGGCACCTCCGTGATGATCGTGGGGACCAACTTCTTCAACGTGGCGACGGTCCAGATCGGCGGCGCCGACTGCACCAGCGTGGTGGTCACCGACAACGTCTCCATCACGTGCAAGACCCCGGCTTCGTCCACCGGCGGCTGGAAGGACGTGTTCATCCGGTCGACCTCTCACGGGACCGTGACGGCGACCCGGGCGTTCTACTACAACCCGGCGGTGATCGTCGACGCGATCAACCCCAACGAGGGGCCGCTGGCCGGCGGAACGTACGTCCGGATCACCGGCCAGTACTTCTTCAACATCTCCTCCGTGACGATCGGGGGGAACGCCTGCTCCGGCGTCGTGGCCAAGATCGACGGCACGGAGGTCACGAGCTACACTCCGTCGTCGACGACCACGGGCCCCAAGGACGTCACGGTCACCTCCACGACCCACGGCTACCAGACGCTGACCAGCGGGTTCACGTACAACCCGCCCACCGACGCCACGAGCCTCTCGCCGACCCAGGGGCCCCAGACCGGCGGCCAGGTGGTCTCGATCTACGGGACCAACTTCGGCGGCACCGTGAACGTGTCGTTCGGGGCCAACCCCGCCACGGACATCTGGGTCAACGGATCCAAGACCCAGATCCAGTGCAACACCCCGTCCTCCCTGACCACCGGACCGGTGGACGTCTTCGTCTCGTCGTCGACCCACGGGACCGATCTCCTGGATGACGCCTACACGTACAACCCGCCCCCCACGGTGACCTCCATCGTTCCGAACGAGGGGCCGGTGACCGGGGGCACGGCGATCACCATCGGCGGCAGCCGGTTCCTGGGCTCCGTCACGGTGACGATCGACGGCCGGACCTGCGACAACGTGAGCGTCACCGGCTCCACCACCATCACCTGCACCACCCCGGCGGGCGCCTCCTCCGGTGCCAAGGACCTGGTGGTCACCTCGAGCTCCCACGGGGCCGTGAGGGTGACCGGAGGGTTCCGGTACAACGACGCCCCCGGCGTGACCCAGATCAACCCCAACGAGGGCCCGCTGCAGGGCGGAACGGTCGTGGTCATCACCGGCTCCGGCTTCTTCGGCTCCATCACCGTCTCGATCGACGGCCAGTCGTGCACCGGGGTGACGTGGAACACCACGGGCACCCGGATCCAGTGCACCACGCCGGCTTCCACGTCGGGCACCGGCGCCAAGGACGTGGTGATCAACTCGTCCACCAACGGCACCCGCACCGTCACCGGCGGGTTCACCTACAACCCGGAGATGTCGGCGAACGGCGTGTCGCCGAACAACGGCCCCATGGCCGGCGGCACGGCGATCACCATCGACGGCACGAACTTCAGCGGGACCATGAGCGTCGCCATCGGCGGCAACCCGTGTTCCGGAGTCACGGTCAACGCCTCCAAGACCCTGATCTCGTGCGCCACCCCGTCGTCGACCACCAGCGGCGCCAAGAACGTCGTCATCATGTCCAGCACCCACGGGACGGTGACGCTGCCCAACGGTTTCACCTACAACCCGAGGCCCAGGATCGACGCCATCTCGCCGGTCAGCGGTCCCCTGGGCGGCGGCACGATCCTGACGATCGACGGCGCCAACTTCGGCGGCATCGTGACCGTCTCCATCGATGGCAACCCGTGCAACAACGTCTCGTGGAACACCTCCCGGACCCAGATCACCTGCAGCACCCCGGCCTCGACCTCCGGGACCGGCGCCAAGCCGGTGACGATCGTCTCCACGACCAACGGCACGGTCACCGACCCGGCCGGGTTCACGTACAACCCGGGCCCGACCCCGGGCACGGTGTCGCCTGACCGGGGCCCGCTGGCCGGCGGCACCCTGATCACCATCACCGGCACCGGGTTCGGCGGAACCGTCACCGTCACGATCGACGGGCAGGCCTGCACCGAGGTGGTGGTGAACGGCGCCAAGACCCAGATCACCTGTCGCACTCCCGCCTCGACGACGGGCACCGGCCCCAAGGAGGTGGTGGTCACCTCCACGGCGAACGGAACGCTGTCGATCCCCGACGGGTTCACCTACCTTCCGGTGCCCACGGTGCTGGGCTGCAACCCG
>JACQZM010000029.1 GCA_016213885.1 Candidatus Rifleibacteriota bacterium
GATCCGCAGTCCATGAAGGGACTCAAGATCGCGGTCGTGGCGGCCCACGGGTTCGAGGAAGTCGAGCTGACCTACCCGCTCAAGTACTTCAAGGCGCGGGGCGCCCAGGTCGAGATCGTCACTCCCGACTGGATCAAGGACCGCGTGATGGCCGTGAAGTTCCTCAAACCTTCGATCTGGCTGCCGGTCACCAAGCAGGTCTCGCAGGCCAAGCCGACCGATTACTGCGCCGTCGTGGTTCCGGGCGGAGCCTGGAACCCGATCATCATGAGAACGGACGGGAAGATCCTCGACTTCATCCGCGGCGCCAACGAGAACGGCAAGCTGATCGCCTCCGTGTGCCACGGCCCGCAGGTTCTGCTCAGCGCCGGGCTCGTCAAGGGCAAGGACATCACCGGCGTCGGTGACATCCGCACGGACCTGCGCAACGCGGGCGCCAACGTGATCGAGGACCGTCCGGTGGTCGTCGACGAGAACATCCTCACCAGCCGAGATCCCAACGACCTCAAGGAGTTCTCCCAGGGGATCGAGGAGTACCTCAAGAAGAACCTCAAGTTCTGCAAGAGCCGGGAGAAGGCGGGTGCCAGCGCTGCTCCGGCCGAGCCCTCGTCCACCGAGCAGCAGGTGACGTGCCCGGGCTGCAACGGGGCCAAGACGCTCAGGGGCGGCCCGGGGATGTACCCGTACACGTGCCCCACCTGCAAGGGCAAGGGGACCGTGCCCGGGATCCCCAGGCCACCGGTGAGCACGGACCACTGAGCATCACGCACCGGGTGCGTGGGTCATCCCCGCTCCCGGTGCCTGCTCTTGGAGAAGCCCCGCGTGTGAAGAAACTCCCCTCCAGAGCAGGGGCAAGGAAGCCACCTGCACGCGGACCGGTGAGCCTGCCAGGATCAGGAACAGCGACCCGACCCGACGGCACTCCCTTGGCCCGGCCCGCCGCCGCGCGCGGGAGACTCAGTTTCGCGGACTCGATTCTCATGGTACAAATGGTATGAGGAGAAGGCCCCGCGGACGTGGTCCCGGAGCGGCGGTGCCGGAGCTCTCGAGCGGGCCGTCGGCCGGACCTTTCGGTCACCGCGTGGCGCGAGCGCATGGATTCGACCCCCTCGAGGAACGGTCCCGGCGCGGCGCCGTTGCGCGCCGGCGTCTCGAAGCCGATCAAGGGCCGGGCGGATCGGAACCGGTGCCCCGTGTGCGACGGCCTGGTGGCGGCCCCCGCCTCCTGGTGCTGCGACTGCGACACTCCGCACCACCCGGACTGCTACTCGTCGAACGGCCACTGCGGCGTGCCCGGGTGCCTCGGCGTCCGCATCAAGGCGGGGCCCGGAAAGGTTGCCGGAGCGAGCTGGATCGACGGGAAGGACGCAGCCGGTGAGATAGTGCCGCAGTCCCGCATCGTCGATTTCCTGTCGATACGAGAGGTGCTGGTGCGCTTCCTCTGCATCTTCTTCGGGACGGCCATCCCGATGGGGGCGCTTTCGAGTCCGTTCGTCCGCGAGGCGATCCCGCTGTGGCTGTTCAACACCTTGGTTCTGCCCGTTGCCGCGCTGTCCATGTTCGGAGCGTGGCGGTTCGCCAGGACGGTGGTCGAGGACTACTGGGTCATCGATGGGAAGAGCCGAACGATTTGGCTCCACAGGCGGACGTTCGGTCAGGTCCGCCTCGAGGCTGAGGCGCCGTTCTCGAGCATCCTGAAGGTGGAGCTGACCGCCGCCAAGAGCGAAATGTTCGGTCCGTATCGCCACTATCTGTCGCTCGTCTTGACCGGCAACCGGCGCATCGGGGTGCTCACCGGGACCGACGCCACCGAAGACGAGCAGGCCCCCAGGCACGTTCTCGACGCGGCGAGCCGCCTCTCGCGAATCGTGGGCCTCCCGATCGTCCGCGGCGCTCCGGTTGCGCCGTTCTCGTGGGGTGTGAGTCGCGGTCGCTGACCGGGCGTCCTCGGTGGACCGGTTCTCGTGATCCCCTCTTCCGTGACGCTCGAACCGGCATCCCGCAGCCGAGAGGATTTCCTCGAGACGGGGAGCGTAGTCTGCCATCACGCAGCACGGCGTCGGATCGTCTCGAAGCGCCGCGTCAAGAGCTCGAACCAGTGCCCGGGGGAAGGAGTCGCCGCAGCCGGGATCGCAGTCACCGGGTCGTGGGCCGGTCACGCGCCGGTCTGCAGCGCCTCGAGACGCTGGAAGGCGTCCTTGTACGACACGTTCACCCGGCAGATGAAGGTGTACAGATCCACGGCCTTCTCCTTCTTGCCTTCCGTCAGGTAGGTCTGGGCCACGTCGTAGCAGAGTCCCAGGATGAACTCGTCGGGTTGCCTCAAGGAGAGGACGTCCATCCGTTCGAACACCATCAGCGCGGTCTTCACCTCGCGCTGCTTCAGGTACGCCCGGACCAGCAGGGTGCCGGCGGAGAGCTTCAGGTGGTCCGTGTTGAACGCGGCCGAGAGCGCCCCCACCGCGTCCCGGAACTTCCCCTCCCGGTACAGCTTCACGCCTTTCTCGTAGAGCGCCTCCGACTCCTTGGAGACGACCTCCTCGGCGAGCTCGCCGTCCTTGAGCCCCTCCAGCTGCCGCATGTACTGCCTCAGCTCCGGCACGTCGGGGTGCCGGGAGATCATCTGGCGATACTCCTTGGCGCCCTCGGCCTGCATGGAGAGCCGGGCGTAGCTCATCATCAGGATCCGGTGCAGGTCCGCCTGCCGGACGTCCAGATCGAGCGCCAGCTTCGCCTGCTTGATCGCCTCCAGGTAGTTCTTCGCCTCGAACTGGCTCCGGGCCAGGCCGTAGCGCATGTCCACCCGGGTCGGCTCGATCTCCAGCACCCGGGTGTACGCGGCCCGGGCGGCCTCGGAGAACTCTTTCTGCCTCAGGAACTTCAGGCCCCGGTAGTACCTGAACCCGGGGTTCGTGGGGTCCAGCTCCAGCAGACGGTCGAGAATCTTGGCCGCCTCGTCCGACTCGGGCGCCCGGGCCTGGTAGTGGCAGTTCAGCGCCTCCAGGAGCTCCCGGTTGTTCGGCTCCACCGAGAGGAGCCTGTGGTACGCCTCGATCGCCTCCTCGGAGAAGTCCTTGGTGGCCAGCATGACCCGGGCGGTCAGGTGGTGCACCTGCGGCTCGTCCGGATAGGCGGCCAGGAGCTCCCGCTGGAGCTTCTGCGCCTTGGGGAGCTCGCCGGAGCACAGGAGAGCCGTGCCCACGGCGCAGCCGATGAACACCTGCTCCGGCCTGGTCAGGGCGACCTGCGTGGCGCTCTCGGCCTCCTTGATCACGTCGGCCCACTTCTCCCGCTTCAACGCCAGCTGGACCCGGTCGATGACCCGCCGGGCGTGGCGGAACCGCCACCCCTTCTTGAACTTGGAGTAGATGTAGCCGACGGTGAGCAGCATCCAGAGGAACGCCAGACCGACCAGCGCCGGGAAGTAGCTCTTCACGCTTCTTCAGCATCCGGCGGTCCACGTCTCTGAGCACGATGAGGGCGCTGTCGAAGTGCTTGGACCGCATGGCCTGCAGCGCGTCGTCCAGGCTGGCCAGAGTCTCGAGCATCCTGTTGATGTCCACGATGCGGACCGCCACGTCGGAGTAGCCCCGGTCGCAGCCGTAGATGGAGTTGTAGACCTGGAGCGCCGCGCGGAAGTCCCGCTCGTCCTCCTTCTTGCGGGCGAGAGCGTAGTTCTCCGCCAGCGCCTTCAGCGCGTCCTGGGCGACCTTCTTGCGCCTGGCGTCGTCGGCTCGCGGGGAGGGGCCGGGCTTCGACGGGATGAACGACGGGTGGGCCCGACCCGGTCTGGGCGCCTGGGTCAGCAGGTGGGCGTTGTGGAGGTAGCTCTGGATGAGCGCCTGGTCCTCTCCCACCATGCGCTCCAGGTCCGACTCCCTCACGGTGCCGGCGCCGATCGGCCCGCCGCTCCCATCGAACGCCGGATAGCCGACCTCCCCGGCGACGCGGGGCAGCGGGTCCCCGACGTCGGAGGCCACGGCTGCGATCGCCCGGTCGAGCCCCGGGCCCGCGGCGGAGGTGGGGCTCGACGGATCGGCGGAGTCGAACCGCACCCCGATGCGTTTCAGGTTGAACAGCTGCTGGTAGTGGGCCGTGATGGAGCCCTTCACCGGGTTCAGCTCGAACGCCGCCGACGCCATGGCGAAGGCGCGGTCAAGGTCCCTGTCCTTGTACGCCGCCCAGGACAGGTCGTCGTACGCCTCGGCCATCCTCGGGTCGAGCTTCAGGGCGTATTGCTCCCGCCGGACCCCCTCTCCCAGCCGGTTCTGACTGATGAGCAGGAACCCCATCACGTTGTACGCCACGGCCAGGTTCTTGCGACTCTTGATGTCCGACTCGAGCCGCTTGATGAGCTCCGGGGTCAGCTCTGCCAGGAGCTTCCTGGGTCGCGGGTTCGACGGCTCCAGTGCCAGCACCTCCCGGAGCGCGTAGAACGTCGGGTAGAGCTCCCGCTGGATCAGGTGGATCTTGGCCAGGTGGTAGTGGGCCGTGGCGAGCCTGGGGTCGAGGCTCACGGCCCGTTTCAGCTCCCTGGTGGCGACGTCCAGGTTGCCCTCGCGGTACGCCACGAGCCCCCGGTCCAGGTGGTCCAGGGGGCCCGGCTGCTCGGCCAGCGCCACGGAGGAGAGAAGGAGATGGGTCGTGACGGCCAGGACCCAGGAGAAGGCCAGGAGCCGGCGCCGCCGGGGAGCGGCCGCCAGGAGCCGGGAGCCGCTCCGGGAGGGCGCGTCACCGCTCTCGCCCGTTCGAGAACAGGCTCGAGCTACAGCGGCTGACCGCAAGAGCAGAAGTAGGTTCCCACCACGACCTGCTTGCCACACCTGGGACATGCCATCTTCCCGCGCCCCGACTCCTGGGGCGCCTGTTCCGCCGAGGCCTGCTCGCCCGCCTGCTCGAGCATCGCCTTCTGCTGGTCCGGCGAGGCCTGGCGCTTGGCCACGCCCGACGACGAAGGGTTTCCCAGGAGCCGGGAGAGGAACCCCTGGATCGCGCCGTTGTGCGGATCCTCTTCCAGGATCGACTGGTAGAACTGCATCAGCTCCGGGGTCTTGCCCAGCTTGGCGTAGGCGTCCGCCAGGACCTTGTGGGTCCTGGCCTCGTTCAGCGAGACGTTCAGGATCTCTTCGCACTCCTGGATCGCCTTGGCCGGATCGCCCTTCCTGAGATACTCTTCGGCCAAAACGACCCGAACGTCGATGTTTTTTGGGTTCTTCTTCTTCTCGACCTCGTAGAGGACCAGGGCGTTCTGGGAGCGGTCGTTGTCCTTGAGGTACCCCTTCACCAGGAGCGCCCTCAGCTTGTCGTCGTCGGGGGTGAGATTGGCCAGCGTTCTCAGGAGGTTCAGCGTCGTGGGGTTGATGATCTGCTTCTTGGCGCAGAAGCCGCCCACGAACGCGATGACCTCCCGGTTCTGCGGTTCGGTCTCGATGAAGTCGAGGTAGAGCGGCAGCGTCTCCGGGGAGATGTTCTTGGTGGCGTACAGGCACCGGGCCAGCAGCACCCGGGTCTGCTTGTTCTCCGGGAGCAGCCTGAGAACCTGCTGGCACTCGCTGATCGCCTTGGAGTATTCCCGGACCTCGTAGAACGCCCGGGCGAAGTATCCCCGGGCCACCAGCTCCTCCTTCTCGGAGAGCGCCATCTTCACGACCTTCTGGTACAGGTCCGCCGCGGACCGGTAGTCCTTCTTGTTCATGAAGCGCTCCAGGTCCGCCAGGTTGATCCGCTTGGACCATTCGGGCCGCTTCTTGAGGAAGATCCACGTGGCGAGCCAGATCACCACGAGAGTGCCGATGCCGATGTACTTGTGCTTGTTGAGGTCCCAGGAGAGCGCCGCGATCTTGGCCGAGAGCTCGGCGTCGTCGGGCTTGAGCCGCTCCAGCCGCTTCAGGTACTTGAGCGCCTCCGCTGTGGCGCCGCGGGAGTCCCTGTTCTGCTCGTAGTGCCTGACCAGCCGCTCCAGGATCGTCGGGTCCTCCTGGTGCTTCAAGACCTCCTCGGCGAGGAAGATCGCCTTCTCGAACTGGTGCAGCTCGAAGCAGCAGAGGGCGATGTGTTTCTTGACCTCCGTGGACTTGTACTCGCTGTCCTCCTGGGTCACGAACTCCAGAGCCTTCAGCGCGCCGGTGTAGTTGTTCTTCTCGAACGCCTGCTTGCCCTGTTCGAACTGGTCCTGGATGTCGTACTGCCTGGTGACCTCCTTGTACAGGCGCTCCACCTCTTCGGTCTTCTCCATCCGGAGCGCTTTCTGGAGCATCTCGCCGGCCTTCTGGAAGTTGCCCTGCTTCCTGAGCTCCTGGGCGTCCAGGATCAGCTTGGTCCGGGTCTCGCGATTGGCCTGAGCGGCCCGGTCTCTCTGCTCTTGCTGGGCCGTCATCTGGGCGTTGATCTGCTCGTCCTGGGCGGCCAGCTCGTTCAGGCGCTGTCTGAGCTGAGGATCATGGGGAGAGACCGAGGCGAGCTTGCGGATGTGCTCGAGCGCCCCGCCGTAGTCGCCGTTCTTCCGGGCGGTGCGGACGGCGATGGCGGCGGCCTCGATGACGCTCCCGGCCTCGCAGTTCTTGACGCCGTTCTTGGCCGTGTCGGTCACGGTGAGGTCGCCGGCGGTGGGGAGCATCGACACCGCCTTGTCGTAGAGCTCCCGGGCCTTGGCGTAGTTCCTCTGTTCGAACAGCTTCTTGGCCTGGTCCAGCAGCCCGGAGACCGACTCCTCGAGCTTCCCCTGGAGCCGCTGCAGCCGGGTCTTGGCCTCGTCGCCGATCTCCGTCGCCGCCCGGGCCTGGGCGTTCAGGTACTGGGTGTACGCTGTCTTGAGATCTCCCTGCGCTTCGCTGGCCTGGCCCTGGTAGTAGGCCATGGCCCCGAGGTCCCTGTCGCTGGACCGGTACTGGTAGAACTCCGGCACGTTCTTGAGGCTCTCCACCACGCGCTGCACGCCGGCCCAGTTGCTCCGGCCGGCGTGGTAGCCCATGAGCCGGTAGGCCAGGGGCAGGGAGGCGAACCCCTTGTCCACGACGATCTGCTCCAGGAGCTTTGTCCCGCCCGCTTCGGAGGCGTTCATCAGGCTGTCCTGGACCACGGTGGTGAAGTCCTTGCAGAGCTCCACGTAGTCCTTGTGCTCCGCCGACGAGGAGAACTGGCGTCCCCCCCCGAGCCTGTACGCCTTGAGGTAGGCGGCGATGGCGTCCTTGGGCTGCTTGAGACCCAGGAGGTGATAGTCCCCCAGGAGGCGATACGCCCGCCACGATCGGGGGTTGGACTGGAGCTCCAGCTTGACGTAGTGGAACACGTCGCCCCAGCGGTTCATGGCCGCCTGCTCCTTGGCGGATTGCAGGTTGTCGTCGGCGGCCAGGCAGGTCACGGCCTGGAACATCACCACGAGCAGGATCCACGGTCCGCGGGTCACAGCGGCTCCTCGCAATCAGGACGGCATCCGTCCACGGTGAACCTCCAGGCGCTTCACGACGGCGGCATCCACGGCGCAGTCGCCGACCTTGGCCCCCTCCCGGCCGTCGCCATGGAAATCGGAACCGCCGGTGACGATCAGCCCCCGCCGGCGGGCGAACAGGGCGAGCGACTCCATCTCTCCCCGGGTGTGGCTCGGATGAAAGGCCTCGAGACCCCTGAGACCGCTCCGTTCCAGCTCGGTCAGCGGGCCCGAATCGATCATGCAGTCCGTGCCGGGGTGGGCCCAGACGCCGACGCCGCCGGCCGTGGCGATGATCTTCAGCGCTTCGTGGCCCGACGGGAGGTCGCTGCGACGCTCGTAGCCCGGCGCGCCGGGCACCAGGAAGCGCCGGAACGCCTCCCGCCGGCTCGCCACCGCACCCGCTTCCACCAGCGCCCGGGCGATGTGGGGCCTCCCCACGTGCGGGTTGGCCAGGAGCGGCGCCCGGCGCTCCGGGGGAAGCTCGATGCCCGCGGCGGCCAGCCGGTCCAGGATCCGGGCGGCTCGCTCCTGCCGCGCCCGGGACATCCTGGCCAGAAGCGACGCGAGCTCGGGGCAGGCCGGATCGACGAAGTAGCCCAGCACGTGGATCTCCCCGCCGTCATGGAACACCGAGATCTCCACCCCCACCACCAGCTCGAGCCCCGGACCGGTCGAGGGCAGATCGCGGTAGGCGTCCACGCTGTCGTGATCGGTGATGGACAGGACAGAGAGCCGGGCCCGGCGGGCAGCCTCCACCAGCTCCGCCGGCTTCAGGACGCCGTCGGAGCAGGTGCTGTGGCTATGGAGATCGGCTTTTCCCAACGAAGAACAGGGCCCGGTCGCAGGTCATGGCGGAGAGCAGCAGTCAGGATATCACCGGGGGGGGGAAGAGACAACTGATCCGGCGCCTCGCCGGATCCGAGTCGCAAGACCCGGCGCCTCGCCGGGTCCGAGTCGCGCCCCCGAGCGCGACCTCAATCCGGATCCCCTCCTCTTCCTTCTCTCTCCCGATTTCTTCTCTCTCCCGAGCGCGACTCCAATCCGGATCCCTTCCTCTTCCTGTTCCACCTCGTCTCTCGCCGTGAGTCTCGACGCGGGTCCAGGCCCGGTCACACGCCGACCCTCGCCCAACAGGCGGAGCTCCTGGAGCCTCTCTTCGAATCAGGCCCTTCTCCGTGAGCCGGTCACCGTTCCCCCCGGTCCCCGGGCTCGCGCCGGCGACTCGCCCTCTCGATGACGTCGATCAGCACCTTGTTCAGGGCGAGGATCGCCAGGTCCATGGACCAGCCGGTGACCGACATCCTGATGATCCGGCTCACGGCCTCCGCTGCGGCGCCGGCCTTGGTGAGGTAGTAGACGACCTCCATGGCGGGGTGGCGGATGCTCCTGACGAAGGTCAGGTTCACATAGATCGTGGCCAGGCCGAACTTGTCGTCCCAGGTCCTCGAGAGCTTCATCAGGAACTGGTAGTACTTGTAGGCCTCTTTCACGCGCTTGGACTCGCCATCGAAGGTGGTCGGTTCGTCCACGTGGATCCCGGGGTACTCCAGGGTCTGCACGCCCGGGGACCGGTGGTACTCCTGGAAGCTCTTGAGCCTGACCAGCGTGTCCAGGTACGCCGGATCCTCCCTCACCCGCCGGTTGAACAGCTCCACCGACGCCCGCTGGGAGAAGTTGCCGAACGGGGTCTTTCGGGGCACCCTCACCTCCGGCTCCGGCGGCGCCGCGGGC
>JACQZM010000072.1 GCA_016213885.1 Candidatus Rifleibacteriota bacterium
GAGGTCAAGCGTCTGAGGCCCCGAGCCGCGCCGGGCTTCGAGATGGTCCAGCTGATCAGGGAGCTGAAGCCGGAGACGTTCTAGCCGGCGGGGAGCCCGTCGTCCGGGGGGTGTCTCGAAGGTGAAGTTCGACCGGTTCTGCGAGCTCGTGAAGAGGGAATCTCGCAGGGTTCCCTCCGCCCTCTTCGCCGGCCTGGATGGCGGTGTCCACTGCGAGCGCAAGGTCCGGCGGGACCCGGAGTCCCGGGAGATCTTCATCCTGGGGTACTACGAGCCGGCGAGTCCGCTGGGGCCGAGGATCGTTCTCCACCACGGGTCGTTCGAGAAGATGCGCTTCGGCACCGTGACCGAGTACGGCCGCGAGATCAGGATCACGCTCCGTCACGAGCTCAGACACCACTGGGAGGACCGGGCCGGGCTCCCGGACCTGAGGGAGGAAGACGCCCGGTGGCTCGCTTCCCACCGGCCCCGGCACGAAGGGCGCCGGGCCAGCAGACTGGCCGTCGCCGCGGCGTGGGTCGCCGGCCTGTTCGCCGTGGTCGTCCTGGGGCTTCTTCCGATCATCTGCCTGGTGGAGCACCCGCTGCTCGGCATCGGGTGCGGCATTCTGACCGGCCTCCTCGCCGCGTGGGTCATCCTGCCGGAACGGGCCGCGCCGCGCTCCAGGGACGGCCGACGAGGACGGCGAGGCTCCGGTCGCTCGAGAGACTGACCGCTGGCCGACGCCGGCGTCCACGGCCCGGCGCTGTGGCGCCCTGCATCACGGTCCGAGCGGGTGGGCCAGGTCGTTCACGGTCAACAGACCGTCCCAGTCCCTCTGCCTGGTCCGGTCGTGGTACAGATGGCATTCGACGCAATCCGCCCTGGCCCCCTGCCCGGGTCGATGACAGGCCCGGCATGTGGCGATGCCCGGGAGCAGCACGTCGGAGCTCTGGCCGGAGGCGACCGCCTTGTCGTGGCAGGCCTTGCAGGCCAGCACGCGGTGCGCCTTGTGGCTGAACCACGAGTGGACGAGCCAGCGTCTCGGGATCGACGACGCGTGGAACTCCGGGAGCTTCTCCGACTTCGATTTCAAGGTGTGACACAGGTTGCAGCTGGACGCCCCGAACACCAGCGGCTTGATCGCGTCGAGCTCTTGCCGGACCCACTCGTCCAGCGGCGTCGGCGGCGGCCCCGATGGGGGTTCGGGGCTCGGCTCCGGGCTCGGCTCCGGAGACGGGGACGGAGCGGGCGACCCGCCGGGCGCCCGACGGGGTCCCGTGGTGCCGTGGGTGTCGTCGTCGGGGGACGGGGAAGGTGTGGGCAAAGGTGCGGGCGTCGGCGGTGGGGGCGGCGGCTCCGGCTCCGGCATGCCGCCCCGGAGCACCGCCGGGTGCTCCCAGGCGTACTCCGTGAACAGACCCACCAGGAACGACCAGACCACGGCCGGCTTGTCGTGGGGAAGCTCCTTGTCCTTGAACCGCTCGTCGATGAGCAGCGGATGGCACTTCACGCAGTGGGTCCTGTACGTGAGGGGCAGCATGGAGACCCCGGCCGGGTCGGGCCTGTGGCAGTTCGAGCAGGTCAGGGTGACCCGGCCGGTCTGGGTCTTCAGGCCCGGCTTCAGGTGCTTGGCATGGGAGAACCGGACCCGGCACGGGTCCCTGTCCCGCCTCGCGAGCAGCGCCCACTCCGGGTGAGAGGCGTCGAACCTGACGATGCGACCGGCGAACCGGAGCTTGCCGTCTCGCGTCTTGAGATCCTGGTGACAGCGGGTACACGCCCGATCCGGGATCCGCACCTCCCCCCTCCTGTGGCTGTGCTCCCGGTGACACAGGACGCAGGCCGGCCGCTCGGTCTGGCTGTCGTGGTGGATCGCCCCGTCGTGACAGGTCAGGCAGGCCGAGTCGGGCGGCGCCCGGAACGGCCTCGTGTGACAGAGCGTGCACCGGTTCGCGAAGCTCGAGTGGTTGATGCTCACCGGTCCGCTCAGGTACGGGGTGGCGTCGCCCATGATGGCGGCGCCCAGGAGCCAGGCCAGGAGCGCCCCCGGCACCGCGAAGTTCAAGATCGCCATCAGCCGGCGGAACCGGGAAGGCCGGTGGATGTAGTCCACCCGGATCCGGCTCGCCAGCTCCCTCGTCGAACGGATGCGCGGCACGTGGGTCCCCTTCTCAGTACCGCAGCGCCACGACGGCGTGGACCGCGGAGAGGAACAGCAGAGCGTACGACAGCGGAACGTGGACGAACAGCCAGGCCACCAGCCTGCCGTGGAGCCGCTGCTGCTTCCTGAGCTGGCGGGACTCCTCGCAGGCCGACTCGAGCATGGAGAGCGTCTCCTTGAACGCCGGCGGGAGCACCTTCCTCATGTGGACGAACGGCCCGGCGTCCCACAGCCGGTGACTGAACGGATCGAGCTTCGAGGGTTCGCCGAGCAGATAGGGCCTGACCACGTGGAAGTGGAACGTCTTGAGCGGTTCGCTGCCCTCCGGCGGAGCCGCGGCAGTGGCCGTGGCCGTGGCGTCCCCCGGCTCGGACCGGGCCGGAGAGGTCGCCGCGTTGACGTGGGCGTCCGCCTCGTCCACCAGCTGCCCCAGGACGTGAGGTATCTCCTCGAACACCGACTCCCTCGGAAGCTCGGTCATCATCCGCGTGGGAAACGACTGCTGGAGCGTCAGCCCGAACACGCCGGAGCCGAGGACGAAGACGAACAGGCCCATCAGCACCGTGCTCAGGGTACCGCCGAGCTGGAATCCGCTGTGGAACAGGATGCAGAGGAAGCCGAACGCCCCGACGTACAGGTGGACCTTGAGCCACCAGGCAGCGGGGCCGATGAGGAGCGTCCGCACCCTCCGTCGCCAGCCCAGGAGCCCCACCACCAGCATCGCCGCGGTCCCCACGAAACCGTAGACGAGGCCCACGACGCTCCCGCCGGACGGCCCGTGGAGGGAGACCAGGTGGTACGGGACGTACCCCGCGGTCGCCACGAGCGAGGCCGTGACGGTCCCGAAGACCCAGCCGCGGTGGGTGTCGTCGATCAGCATCAGCCCTTGAACCCCTTGAACTTCGGGATGACCCCCACGAAGCGGGCGAAGTGGTCCCTGGGGTCGGTGCGGGCCGCCGCCTCGTGGGGACAGGCAAAGACGCACCGGGGCCCGCCGGACTGGCCGCGACACAGGTCGCACGAGAACGCCAGCCTCTTCGACTGGGCCACCATCTCCCCGGGCCTCTCGGGGTGGGGCGACAGCACCTGCACGTCGTGGAGCCTGATCGATCCGTAGGGGCACTGGACCGCGCACTTGGCGCAGCCGATGCACCACTCCTCGATGGCCACGTCCTTCCCGGCCTCGCGGCGGATCGCCCCGACGGGACAGCCGATCATGCACAGCGGGTCGTTGCACGAGCGGCACGCCGCCGCCACGAGGAACCGATCGAACCGCTGTCCGTCCCGGACGAACCGGGCCACGCCTCCGTGGCTGTCCGCGCACGCCCGGACGCACTCATCGCACCGGGTGCATCGCTCCAGGTCGACGAGGAGCACGTCCTGGACCTCCGACAGCCCCTGGCCGATGAACTCGCCGAGGTTCCCGGCAGAGAGGTTCAGCGTCCGGGTCCGTTCGATGTCCAGCTGACGCTCCGCCTTCATCAAGAGCGCCGACTTCACCTGGGGGTGGGACTCCAGGATCCCTTCCAGATCGCGGTTCATGAGACGCACGATCTCCACGCGATCCACGGCCGTGATGGTGGTGGCCCGCTGTCTCTCCACGCCCAAAAGGCCCAGCTCCCCCAGCGCCTCGCCCCGGCCGCAGTAGCCCACCACCATCTCGGCGCCGCTGGGGGTGCGCTTCGTGATCTTGACCGTGCCGGTCCTGACCAGGATCAGGCTGTCGGCCGGATCGCCCTGGTACCAGATCGTGAAGGTGCGTGGGTCCAGGTTCCGCTCCACTTTCTGGAGGCTCTCCACGTACGGGGAGTAGGTCTCGAACCTGGCCCTGTCGAGCAGCGGCTCCAGCACCCGGTCTTCCAGGTTCGTGAACAGCGCGATCTGGTTGAGGTGGGTCTTCAGGGAGCGCTGCCTGTACTTGGCGTCGAGCTCCCTCTTCATGGGGTGGCCCGGCTTCAGCAGCTGGTCCACGAACCAGCGCAGCATCTCCAGGACCGTGCAATCGGTGGTGGCCTTCACCGTGGCGGAGCGGGGGTAGAAGTTGATGCAGCTGATCTCGCCGAACAGATCTCCGGCGCCGAGAGTGCCGACCATCTCGATCGGCTCGCCGGCCCCGTCCGCTCCGGCCGCCGAGGGGCTGGGGGTCGGGTGGGTGATGGAGCTCATGGCGCTGATGGAGCCGACGGTCTCGACCCGGATCTGCTTCGTGGGCGCGTGCTGGACCCAGACCTCCAGCGACCCCTGCTCCACGTAGAACGCCGTGGACCCGAACTCGCCCTCCCGGCACACGACCTCGCCGGCGGAGAGCCGCCGGCGAACCACCATTCCCTGGTAGTCCTCCAGGGCGCGACGGCTGATCATGCCTGCCCGGTCGCCCACGCCGAACGCCGGGACCGCGGCGATCTGGTCCGGCGTCAACGGGTCGCCCACCAGCACCACATCGGCGCCGGGGCGGCGGTATGCCCTGTCCAGCTGATCCTTGTACCGGGGGTCGGCCCTGAGCAGGGCGAGCATCGGAGCGCCGATCTCCAGCACCGTGGAGGCCTGGACCGCCACCAGACTGGCCGGTCGCGGGAACGCCGGAGCGTCGCTCCTGGAGCGGGTGACGCACAGCTCCGCGAACAGGTCACCGGGCTCCAGGTGAGCGATCGGGTCGCCGGAGATCGTCTGGACTGGCCGGTCCAGCACCGCCCATGGGGCCTCCTTGGAGCTGGTCCAGCGGGCGCCCCAGGACCGGTAGACGCTGGCGAGCCACCCCGGCCGCGACGAGGCGTGAATCGTGGCCCGGCCGTTCTCCAGCATGAGCGCCGTGGTCGCCCGCTCCCCCTCCCGGCAGATCACCTCGCCCTTGGCCACCCGGGTGCGCCTGACCGCCGCGCAGGCCCTGGCGAGCTGGGCCGCGGGGACCGCGGAGAAGAAGGGGATCCTGGCGAGATCGTCGGCGGTGACCGGCTCGGTGGACATGATCTTTCGATGCGGAGCGGTCCGGCTCCGGCAGGCGACGGTGAGCATATCACGATCCACCGGCCCGCGGAAACGGAGGGGCGCTTCCAGGATACCCCAGCTGGTTCGCGGAGTCGGGCCTGTGATCAGGCCCCGGCCTGGCTGCAGAGTCACCGAGGACGTGGAGGGGGTTCATTCGAAGTCGCGCTCGGGGGAGAGAGGAAAGAGGAGGGGATCCCGATTGACGACCGCGAGGGCGCCTCCTATCATTTAGATGCCCCCTTCCCCTGCTCCACCGGGTCCGCTGGACCCCGAGGTCGCTGGCATGGCTCCTCGCGCACTCACCATCCGGGCGCTGGCGCTCGTGGCCGGCCTCATGATGGCCCGGGCGACGCTGGCCGACACGGTGGTGTTCAAGACCGGGTCGACCCTGGAGGGAGCGGCCACCGTCAAGGGCGACGTCCTGGAGCTCCGGGTTCCAGAGGGCGTCCTCTCTTTCTCCAGGCAGCTGATCGCCGAGGTGCGCCCGGGCCTGACCCGGCTCCAGGAGCTCGAGCGTGACCGGGCCAGGCTGACCCCCAAAGACAGCGAGGGACGGTGGCAGCTGGTCGCCTTCTGCGAGGCCCACGGTCTGAAGTCCCAGGCCAGGGAGATGGCGCGGGAGGTCCTGGCGCTGGCCCCGGACCACGAGGGGGCGAGGCAGCGTCTGGGGTTTCGCAGGTACCAGGGCCGCTGGGTCACCCCGGAGGATGTCTACCGGGAGCTGGGGCTGGTGCAGGTCAGGGGCGAGTGGATGACCCCCGGCGCCGCCTCCCGGCTGGGGGAGCTGGAGCGCCGGCTCGACCGGGTGCAGGCCCAGATCGCCCAGCTGGCCAGCGAGAACTCCCAGCTGGCCGAGTCGTTCTCCCAGGCCCGCCAGGAGGTGGTCGACAAGGAGCGATCGTCCAGCGACAGGATCGCCCGTCTCCAGGAGCAGCTGGACAGCGAGCGGTCGAGATCGAGCTCGTCAGGGGGCATCCTGGTGGGCCCGGCCTGGTGGCCCCCGGTCACCGCCGCCTACTATCGCCCGGCGCTCCCCAGACCGATCCCGGTGTTCCAGCCCGGCCAGTCCGTCGCGACCCAGCCGTTCTGTGGCACCAGCCTCAGGGTCAACCGGTGAAGACCCGGCGCCTCGCCGGGTCCGAGTCGCGCCCCCGAGCGCGACCTCGATCCGGATCCCCTCCTCTTTCCTCTCCCCCCCGAGCGCGACCTCGATCCGGCTCTCCTCCGCATCACAGGCCGCGCTCCGTGAAACAGGTAAACGATCCCGGCGGACCGTCCCCATCGGAGAGCCGGACGTGCTACCCTGATCGGGCCCGCCTCACCGTGACCGGCGGCCCCTGACGACCCATGGCCCAGACCAAGCCGAAATCCCGAAAGATCTGGTGGTTCCTGGCACTCATCGTCCTGGCGGCGATCGCCTACGGCGTCGTCAGGTGGCGGAAGAAGCCGGAGGTGGAGGTCCAGACCAGCAAGGTGCTGCGCCAGGACCTGACGTCCATCGTCACGGCCTCCGGGGAGATCAAGCCGCTCAACTGGGTCAACATCAGCGCCACGGCCTACGGCCAGATCACCAGCATCCTCGTGAAAGAGGGGCAGCGGGTGAAGAAGGGCCAGGTGCTGGTCCTGCTGGAATCGATCCAGCCCGCCGCCGACGTGCTGGCCCAGAAGGCGTCGATCAACACCGCCCAGGCCGACGTGAGGTCCGTCGACGCGGCGGTCCAGGCCGCCGACGCGGCCCACGTCACGGCCCGGGCCGACCTGGCCCGGGCCCAGGCCGAGGAGGAGAAGGCGCGGCTCGAGTTCGGTCGCGTGGAGGGCCTGTTCAAAGAGCGATTCGCCAGCCAGTCCGACCACGACGCGGCCCGGGTGGCCCACCGCGTGGCCAGGGCCGCCATCGCCCGGGCCGAGGCGCTGGTCAACCAGACCAAGGGTCAGGCCGACCAGGCCCGCGCCCAGGCCGCCAGCGCCAGGGCCCGGGTGGAGCAGATGAAGGCCAACCTCACCCGGGTGACCAACATCCTCACCAAGACCAGCTTCGTGGCGCCGCTCGACGGCCTGGTGACCAACCTGCCGGTCCACGTGGGCGAGAACGTGGTGATGGGCATCCAGAACGCCCCCGGAAGCTCTCTCCTGACCATCGCCGACATGTCCATCATCACGGCGGAGGTGAAGGTCGACGAGACCGACATCGTGAACGTCCACCTGGGCGAGGTGGCGGAGGTGACCATCGACGCCTTCCCGGACCGGAAGTTCACCGGCAAGGTGACGGAGATCGGCAACACGGCCATCATCCGCTCCACCGGCCAGGCCACGTCGCTCTCCAGCGCCGCCAGCCAGGAGGCCAAGGACTTCAAGGTGGTGGTGACGCTCGACAAGCCGCCTGCCGGCCTGAGGCCCGGGTTCTCCACCACCGCCAAGATCCAGACCGCCACCCGGAAGGCCGTGCTGACCGTGCCGCTGCAGGCCGTGGCGGTCCGCCAGAAGTGCGACCTGGACGTGGACGATGAGGGGCAGCCGCGGCCGTCCACGGGCTCCAGGACCCCGCCGGACAAGACGGAGCTCCAGGGCCTGTTCGTCGTCACGAACGGGAGATCGCTGTTCGTCCAGGTGAAGACCGGGATCACCGGCATCTCCGACGTGGAGGTGACCGGCGAGCTCAAGGAGGGCGACGAGGTGGTGACCGGCAGCTACAAGGTGCTCCGGACGATCAGACCTCGCACCCGCGTCCGGGTCAACAACGAGGTGACCGAGAAGAGCGAAACCGAATCCTGAGCGGCGACGCCTGCATGGAATCCCAAACGGAAACTCGACCGAATCCCGACGCTCGCCGGACCGGCGAGACGGGGCCGGTGGTCATCCGGACCGAGGACCTCTGGAAGACCTACGTGATGGAGGCCGGGGAGATCCACTCGGTCCGCGGGGTCACCGTGACGATCCACCAGGGCGAGTACGTGGCGATCATGGGACCCTCCGGATCGGGCAAGACCACCTTGATGAACCTGCTGGGCTGCCTCGACACGCCCACCCGGGGCCGGTACTGGCTGGGGGGACAGCTGGTCTCCGAGATGGACGAGGACGAGCTGGCGATCGTGCGGAACCGGAGGATCGGCTTCGTCTTCCAGACGTTCAACCTGCTCCCCAGGGCCACGGCGCTGCACAACGTGGAGCTGCCGCTGGTGTACAACGGGACCCCGGCCGAGGAGCGTCACGAACGGGCGCTAGAGGTGCTGCGACAGGTCAACCTGGGGGACCGCACGGACCACTGGCCGGCCCAGCTCTCCGGTGGGCAACGCCAGCGGGTCGCCATCGCCCGCGCCCTGGCGAACCGGCCCACGATCCTGCTGGCCGACGAGCCCACCGGCAACCTCGACTCGACGACGGGCCGGGAGATCATGGACCTGTTCGACCACCTGCACGACCAGGGCAACACGATCCTCCTGGTGACCCACGCCGAGGCGATCGCCCAGCGCAGCCAGCGGATCATCCACCTGCTGGACGGCACCGTGGACCGGGTGGAGCCGGGGCGGGCCAGGCCCCCGGACCGACCAGGGGGAGGGTGATCCGGTGCCCCTGTTCGAAGCGGTCCGGCTGGCCATCGACTCCATCTGGTCCCACAAGCTCAGGTCGTTTCTCACCCTGCTGGGCATCGTCATCTCGGTGCTGGCGCTGATCGCCGTGGTGTCGATCATCCAGGGGGTGAACCGCTACGTGGCGGTCCGGGTCACCAACCTGGGGCCAGGGGTCTACGTGCTCAACAAGTTCGGGTTGGTGACCAACCTCAAGGAGTGGCTCAAGGCGCAGAAGCGCAAGAACATCTGGATGGAGGACTACCTGGTGCTGAAGGAGTCGCTGAGGCTCGCGAAGAGGGTCGGGGCCGGGATCCTCCAGTTCGACGCCGTGAAGGCCGGCAACCAGCGGCTCGAGGAGGTGCTGATCCGGGGCGTCACGGCGAACATGCTCCAGATCCGCAAGGAGCAGGTCCAGACAGGGCGGTACATCTCGCCCCACGACTACGATCACCGGGGGTACGTCTGCTTCATCGGCCAGGACGTGGCGACCAAGCTGTTCCGCAACTCGCCGCTCGACAAGACGCTGACGCTGCGCGGCCAGACGTTCCGGGTGATCGGCGTGGCCGAGCCGATGGGCGCCGTGTTCGGCCAGCCCCAGGACGACTTCGTCCACATCCCTCTCACCACGGGACTCAAGATCTACGGCGTCCAGAAGAACTCCATCTCGATCTTCGTGGAGGCGCTGAACCCGTCCATGATGGAGCGGTCCCAGGACGAGGCGCGACTTCTGCTGAGGGCGAGGCGACACCAGAAGTACGGCCAGGAGGACGACTTCGGCATCATCAGCGCGACCGCCATCTCGGGGCTGTGGGAGCGCCTCACCGGCACCATCGCCACGGTGGCCCTGGGCGTGGCCGCGGTCTTCCTCGTGGTGGGCGGGATCGTGGTGATGAACATCATGCTCGCCTCCGTGACGGAGCGGACGCAGGAGATCGGGGTGCGGAAGGCGCTGGGGGCGCGGCGCCGGGACCTGATGCTCCAGTTCCTGGTGGAGGCGTGCGTCCTCTCCACCTCCGGGGGGCTCATCGGTGTGGCGGCCGCCGCGGTGATGCTCAAGATCGTGTCGCTGGCCACCCCGATCCCCACGCTGATGTCGATCCCGGCGGTCATCGTGGCCGTGACGATCTCGGCGATCGTGGGGCTCTTCTTCGGAATCTACCCCGCCAACAAGGCGGCGTCGCTGGACCCGATCGCGGCGCTGCGGTCGGAGTGACCCATGGACACGGGCCGACCGACGCGACGACTGATGGGGCAGGTGCTGGAGAACCTCCACCTGGCCCTCGGCACCTTGTGGGCCCACGGCCTGAGATCCGGGCTCACGTCGCTGGGAGTGATGATCGGCACCGCCTGTGTGGTGCTGGTCGGATCGATCATGACCGGTCTGGACGCCAAGATCCTCGACGAGCTCAAGGGGTTCGGGGCGGACACCATGTTCATCTACAAGTTCGAACCGGGGATCCGGCCGGGTCAGCTCACCCCGGAGGAGCGGATGCGCAGGCCGCTGGCGTACGAGGACTACGAGGCGGTCAAGGCGGGCTGCACCTCCTGCCGCCACGTCACCGCCTCCCTGGGGATCGCCCGGTTCCCCACGGTGCGCTACAAGACCGAGGAGTACCAGAAGGGCGACCTCTCCGGCGTGCTTCCCGACTACCCGGCCACCATGAACATGCCGGTGGGCCGGGGACGCTTCTTCACGTGGGCGGAGAACCTCCACCGGGCCGACGTGTGCGTCATCGGCTCGGACGTGGCCAGGGCGCTCTTCGCCAACCGGGAGCCGCTGGGCAAGCAGATCACCGTGGACAACCGGTCGTTCACCGTGATCGGCATCTTCGAGAAGAGGAAGACCATGGAGTCGTTCCGGGAGCGGTCGATGGACAACGTGGTCACCATCCCCTACCTGACGGCCAAGAAGCACTCGCCGCAGTCCAGGGAGCTGTTCCTGGTGGCGCAGGTGCAGCCGGGGATGATGAAGTCCGCCCTGGACCAGGTCAGGGGGGCTCTGCGCAAGAGCCGCAGGGTGCCCCACGGCCAGAAGGACTCGTTCGGGTTGACCACGGCCACGGCGATCATCCGGGAGTTCCACCAGATCACCGGCGCGGTCGCCGTGACCATCGTGGTGCTCTCGGCGATCGGTCTGCTGGTCGGCGGGGTAGGGGTGATGAACATCATGCTGGTCTCCGTGACCGAGCGCACCCGGGAGATCGGGACGCGGATGGCCATCGGCGCGCGACGGCGGGACATCCTGCTGCAGTTCCTCCTGGAGGCCAGCACCCTGACCGGCGCCGGAGGGGTGGCCGGCATCGCACTGGGCGTCCTGGCGGGCCAGGGCCTGAAGCTTCTGATCCCGGGTCTTCCCGCCATGGTGCCGCTCTGGTCCGTCGTGCTGGGGTTCTCGTTCTCGGTGGGCGTGGGGCTCATCTTCGGCCTCTGGCCGGCCATGCGGGCCTCCCGGATGAACCCGGTCGAGGCGCTCCGGTACGAGTAGGGGTGGAGGGTGCATCGCGCCCGGGCTCCGGCGAGGTCGAGGGAGCAGCGCCCTTGTCCGAGGCAGCCTCGCATCCGGATCCCCGCCTTGGAGAGCGCCTGAATCTCCGCTCCAGATTTCCACGTCACGGCTACCAGGCCACGACCCTCACTTCACCGAGGCCAGGAACGACTTCTTGTCCATGGCGTACTCCAGCGCCACGTTCTTGGTCACCCGGCCGAGCGCCACGAGCTGCGCCAGATGGGCGTCAAGCGTCATCATCCCCGCCTCGTGGCTGACCTGGATCACCGTGTAGATCTGCTCGGACTTTCCCTCGCGGATCAGGTTCGAGATCGCCGGAGTGTTCACCATGATCTCCAGCGCCAGCACGCGTCCCTCGCCGCTGGCCGCCGGCACGATCTGCGGCGACCCGCAGTGCGTCGCCGGCATGCTGACGCCCGCTCCCACGTGCGACGCGACCGGCGGCTGCACCAGCGGCGCCGCGACCCCCTGCCCCAGCGGCGCGTGCCGCGACGCGACGGCCTGCCTTGGACCGTGCTCCGGCGACACCGACTGCCCCGCCGACGAGTACTGCGCCGGCGATCCGGCCGGCTGCCAGCCCGACCTGGCCGACGGACAGGTGTGCGACCGCGAGGCGCAGTGCACCAGCGGCCACTGCGTCGACGGCTTCGAGACCACGGACATGCGGTGGGGATGCATGAACTCGATCGGGTCCTCGATGGTGATGATGTGCTTCTGGCCCGTGTTGTTGATCTCGTTGATCATCGCCGCGAGCGTGGTGGACTTGCCCATGCCGGTCGGCCCGGTCATCAGGAGGAGCCCCTGCTTGAGCTGGCAGAACCGCTTGAAGATCGGCGGCACCTGGAGGCCGTCCAGCGTGGGAAGGTCCATGGGGACCAGCCGGAACACGCCCTTGTACCCCCGGACCTCGCGGAACGTGTTGACCCTGAACCGGGCCACGCCGGCGATGGAGTACGAGAAGTCCAGGGAGTAGTTCTTCTCGAGCTTCACGATCTGGTCCTCGTTCAGCACGGCGTACATCATCCGCTTGGTGTCGTCGGCCGTGAGGGGCAGGCTGCGGACCCGCCGCATCTCCCCGTGGAGCCGGATGCACGGCTCGATTCCGACGTTGAGATGGAGGTCCGATCCGCCGACCTCCTTCAGGTAGTAGAGCAGCTCGTCCAGGGAGTACTTGGGCAGGCGGGCGCCCCGCCCGGTCCGGGTGAACGTGCTGGTGGAGCCCGGCGGCCTCAGGCCCTGGGCGTGGGCCTGCTCGTAGAGGGTCCGGGCCTGGTCGATCCCCTCGGACTTGAGGATCGCCAGGAACTCCATGGCGGTCTCCCGGACCACCGGGTCGTTGTCCGAGAGCGCCTTCTCGAACAGGGCCACGGCGGGGCCATCGCGGAGCTCCAGGAGACCGTAGAGGGCGCTGCGACGCACGGCCTGCTCGGGGTGGTGGAGACACTCGGCCAGCCGGGCGTGAGGGTCGTGGCCGGGGTGGCCGATCAGCGCCAGGATGGCGTTGACCTTGACCCGGTTGTGAGGGTCCTGGAGGTACGGGAGCAGGTCCACGTGGACCGATCGATCCTCCATGAGCCCCAGACCTTCCACCACGTTGGCCCTGATGCGGTCGTTGTCCGATCGCAGGTGCTTCTTCAAGAGCGGGATGTACTCCCGGGCCTTCAGCCGCCCCAGCGCCAGGAGCAGGCACGAGAGGACGTTCTTGTCCTTCTCGACCTTGCACCGGGCCGCCAGCTCCGCCGCCCGCTCGTACGCCTTCATCCGGATGATCCGCCTGATCTCGGCGATCCGGTTCTCCGGGTCGAAGTCCTCCAGCATGTTGGCCGTGGAGATCGGCTCGAGCATCTCGCCGCGCTCGATGGTGGCCGAGACCGTGCCTGGGCTCGGCGTCTCGGCGACCGGCTGCTGCTTGGAGCGGTACTCCTCCAGCGCCGTGTCGGCCTCGGCGAGGCCGGCCTGCGCCAGGAGCTCGAGGCCCTCGGCGGCCTTGTCGCGGACGCCGCTCACCGAGTCGTCCAGCGCCTTCTTCAGGAGCGGCAGCGTCTCCGGCAGCCGGACCAGCGCCAGGGCGTGGACCGCCGCGTCCCGGTAGGGCGCCCGGCTGTCGCCGATCATCCTGGAGAGCACCTGGAGCAGCCCCGCCTTGCCGAACCGGTTCAGCGCCGCCGTGGCCGCCTCGCGGGTCTTGTGCTCCGTGTCCAGAAGGAACGGGACGATGTGGGTGTACGCCTCCGCGGTGCCCAGCCCCTGGAGCGCCTCGATCGCCCCGACCTTGACGCGGACGTCCTGGTCCTGGAGGAACTCGACGATCAGGGAGATCCCGTCGGCGCCCAGGACGACCAGGCTCTTCACCAGCTCGGACCGGACGAACGGGTCCTTCTCCCGGGTCACGAGGTGGCGGAGCACCTTCTCCTTCTCCGGGTGCTCGAACGCGGCCAGCGCCTGGATCGCCTTGACCCGGACGGCCGGGTCCTTCGACGAGAGGAACTCGTGGATCCGCGGCATCTCCAGGATCGAGGAGCCGTCGCCGGCGGTGACCCCCCCCTTGGACAGCCGGTCCCTGATCTGGGCGATGGAGCGGCGCGCCATGTGGCGGTGCTCCATGGACGGGTCGGACCTGGCGATGCTGGCCAGGGTCTGCAGGATCACAGGGTCGTCGCACTCCGCGGCCTGGATGATCGCCTGGAGGCGCTCCTGATCGATCGCCGAGTCGAGGTTGAACAGGATCCACTTGGTCTTGGAGCGCATGGTGGTGGGAGCGAGTCTATCACTCCGGGGCGGGAGGAACCAGGAGCAGGGCGAACGGCGCCAGCGGAGCGACCGTGACGAGCCACGGCAGGGAGAAACCCCGCACCCCGAGCTCCACGAGCAGGAGGACCAGCGCCATCGCGGCCAGTCGTCCCGCGGCGAGCGGTTCACCGGCCGGAGCGTCCGGTGGGGCCTCCGGGCCCGGCCGGCCGATCGCCCGGGGCAGCACCGTCAAGGCCCAGGACGCGATGACGAGCCCCAGAAGCGCCACCACGGCCGCGGCCGGCGACGCTCCGCCGGCGATGAGCACCGGCGCCTGACGGCCGATCTCGAGGACGCCGAACAGCGCCAGGCGGGCCCTGTCTCCCCTCCGGCCTCGCCGCGGGAGCGGCCAGCGCCGAGACGCCCTTGATCAGCCCGATCGCCGTGGGGTTCTTCTTCTGGGCGAGCCGTTCCAGCGCCTCCCTGGCGGCGACGCGGACCCGGTCCGTGCCGTGGTTCAAGAGCGGGCCCAGCCGCTCCACCACCTTCTTGGTCTTGATCCGTTCCACCGCGTCGATCCCGAGGAGCGCCTCCTCCACGAGCCGGGAGCCGAGGAACAGGTCCAGCGGCGCAAGGTATGGCGCCGTCTCCAGCACGCTCAGGGTGACCACGGCCCACTCCTTCACGACCGGGTCGGGGTCGGCCAGAAGCGGCAGAGCCGGGGCCAGCGAACCGTGGTCGTTGATCAGGTGGAGCGCTTCCAGGGCGGCTCGTCTCACGGAGGCGGCGGAGTGGCTCAGCCCTTTCTGGAGCAGCGGCACCGAGGCCCGGCTCTGCAGCTGCCCCAGGGCGACCAGGAGCCGTTCCAGCACGACCGGATCCTCTTCATGGGCGACCCGGGACTCGATCCGCGGGGTCTCCTTGAGGAGCTTCCCCTTCACGATCGACTCGATCCTCTTCAGCCGGACCGCCGGATCGTCGTCGAAGATCGGGTCGCTCCGGTCCACGTCGGTCGGCGCCTCGATGGCGGCGAACACCGAGTCGGCCCACACGTCCTGGCCGCGCCTGGGAGCGCTCTCCAGCGCCGTCCTGGCCTCGGCGATCCCGCTCTTCGCCAGCGCCTCCAGCGCCTCCCGGGCCTGGTCGGCGATGGAGGCCACCGGGTCGGACAGCGCCTGGGCCAGCACCGGCACCGCCTCGGGAAGACCGCTGGAGGCGACCAGCTGGACGGCGCTCTCCCGGCGCCAGGCCTCACGGGCCCGGACCATGTCGGCGCACAGGGCGAACATCCGTTCGGGGCCCAGCCGTCTGAGGCGGCGCATGGCCCGGGAGCGCACCGACGACTCGGGGTCGCGCAGCGCCCTGACGACCAGCTGCATCCCCTCCGGGTGACCCAGCGCCTCCAGCGCTTCCAGGGCGGCGAGCCTGACCCTGGACTCCTTGTCGCCCAGCATGTTCACGATCAGGTCCAGGTGCTCGTCCACACCGAGGATGCCGATCGCCAGGGCGAGCGCCGCCCGCACGCCGGCGTCCGTCTCGGACAGCACCGTCTCGGCCAGGCGAGGGAGGTGGGTCGCCTCCTGGGAAAGCCCCACGGTGGCCACCCACTCGAGGCGCACCGCCGGGTCCGGATCCGACAGGCGCCGGTCCACGTCGGCCGGGATGTCCTCGATGGCGTTGGCGAGGCTCTTCATCGCCCGGGCGGCCAGGTCGCGAACCGCGCCGCTCGGGTCCTCCCGGGCCACCCGGCGGCACACGGCCAGGGTGACCAGGTCTCCCTCGTGGGGAACGCGCTCGAGAGCCGCGGCTCGTTCCTTCTCGGAGGAGCTGTCCAGCAGATCGATCAGCGACTTCTTCGCAGGAGGCATGCTCGCCTGTCAGTGTACCAGATCCGACCTGGCGCCGGCGCCTCGCCGGATCCCCTCCACTGCCGCCGTGACCCTGGGTCCAAGCCGATGCTCGATCGCAGGCCAGGCCGGGAGCCAGGATCCTCCACCTGTGTCGCGAGGCCGGGCCCGTGATCAGGCCTTGGCCTGGATAGTGATTCACGGGGGAAGAGGAGGGGATCCGGTTGAAGTCGCGCTCGGGGGCGCGACTCGGATCCGGCGAGGCGCCGGATCTTGCGGCGCCCCGGACCCGCGGACTAGGATTCACTGGGCTCCCGACGGCGCCACGTCGGTCCGCCCGGTGGTCCGGCCCCCGGGCACCCCCACTTCGGGGAGCCTCCCCTCGTCCCGATAGTGAAACCGACCGGTCCTCTCTGCAGGAGGCCCATGATCTACCTCTCCGGAAGGAGCCGGGCGCGCCAGGGCGACCCGGTCACGATCGGCAGGGTGCTGCTGCTCATGGCCGGGGTCGCGTGTCTGGGCTGCAACCCGCCGGGCAGCGTACCGCTCTCGCCGGCGCCGAGCCAGACCCCCACTCCCACGCCGACCCCGTCGGTGGTGGTGTTCGCGACGCCGCAGCACTCGAGCTCGCTGGCGCTCACGCCGGGCGGTACGGCCCTGTTCGTGGCCAACGGCGGCGTCCCCAAGGTGACGGTCATGCAATCCGGGTCGGGGACGCTCCACAAGCAGCTCGACATCACCGTGGGAGCCGAGCCCACGTCGATCGCCATCACCCCCGACGGCCAGAGGGCGTACGTGACCAACCGGGGGACCGTTCCCGGGACGGTGACGGTGCTCCACGCCACGCTCCGGTTCAAGCTCTCCGACATCGCCGTGGGCACGGAGCCCTGCGGCTGCGTGCTCTCCCCGACCGGGCGGTGGCTGTTCGTGGCGAACGCCATGTCGAACTCGATCAGCGTGATCGACACGGTGGCGGGGGTCGTGGTGAACACGATCGCCCTGCCCGACGGCGCGTTCCCGTTCGCCCTGGCCTGCACCAACGACGGCGACACCGACGACGCCGACGAGAAGGTCCTGGTGACGCAGTTCTTCGGGCAGCTCGGGGACGGGGAGCGACCCGGACAGACCCTGGGCGACACGGACCAGGACCGGGTCGGCAAGGTCTCGGTGATCGACGTGAGGAGCGGTTCCGACGCCACGGTGAGGGCCACGATCCGGCTCGCCTCCCGGGACTCCGGGTTCGGCGCCGACCGGACCGAGTTCGGTGGAGGAGGCGGGCGTACGTTCTGTCGAGCGGATCGAGCACGGCGCCCCCGGTCCGGTACGACGTGAACCAGCAGGCGCTCCTCTCGGTGATCGACCTGGACACCCAGGTGCAGGTCCCGGGCTCGTCGTGCAATCTCAACCGGGCGGCCAGCGGCGACCGGTACCCGCCGTACCTGCCCACGCAGGGGCTGCTGTTCAACACCCCCTGGGGCATGGCGATCGCCCCGGGAGGCACGGCGGGGTACATCCTCTCCGCCGGCAGCAACCTGGCGGTCCGGGCCACCCTGGACGCCACGGGCAACGTCACGGTGGCCGGCCACGTCAGCCCGTACCAGTCGTCCAACGGCATCATCCGCGTGGCCGTGGGCAAGAACCCCCGGGCGATCGTCTTCGAGCCGCGAGGGCGGTTCGCCTACGTCCACAACCACATCGGCCGCACCGTCAGCGTCATCGATCTTCTGACCGACCAGATCACCGACACGGCCCAGGCCGCCGACCCCCCGGTGACCGGCAGTCTGGAGGCGTCGATCGTCCACGGCGAGGAGCTGTTCAACACCTCGATCGGCACCTCCACCCAGGACGGGTCCACCGGGCGGATGTCGGAGAGCGGCTGGGCCTCGTGTTTCGGCTGTCACCCCTTCGGCTGGACCGACACGGCGGTCTGGTCGTTCCCGTCGGGCCCCAGGAAGTCGATCCCGCTCTTCACCACGGTCTCGCGGTCCGATCCGGGGGACCACCGGATGATGACCTGGTCGGCGATCTGCGACGAGGTGGCCGACTTCGAGCAGAAGATCCGCACGGTCTGTTCCACCGTCTCGACCACCGAGACCGCTCCGCGGCAGGGGCTGATGGTGGGCATCCCCGGCAGCGACATCCAGCCGTTCGTCCCCAAGGCGAACACGAACCGGAGCACGGACTGGGACGACCTGGAGAACTACCTGAGGCGGGGCGTCCGGGCGCCGATCTCTCCGCTCAGAGGGTCCGTGGATCCGGACATCCCGCTGGGGAACCAGCTGTTCGCAAAGGCGGGCTGCAACACCTGCCACGGCGGCTCCAAGTGGACCGTGAGCCGCCGGATCTACACGCCGCCCCCGTACCTCGGCCCCTCGTCGACCATGACGCTGTCGAGTCAGGGCGAGTTCATCGAGGCGCTCAGGCCGGTCGACACGTTCTTTGCCCTGGAGCGGACCGCGACGAACCGGGTCGCCCTGGGAGCCAACGGGTTCAACCCGCCGTCGCTCCTGGGCGCGTGGGCGTTCCCGCCCTACTTCCACAACGGCCAGGCCACCACGCTGGAGGAGGTGCTCATCCGGCCGGTCGTCGGCGCGGCGCAGCACAAGGACGCCGGGGTCCCGGGGCAGCTGGAGTCGGAGGTGGATCGGGCCAGGCTGATCAGGTTCCTCGAGTCGATCGACGACGCGACCCCTACCTATTGAACGGGCTCAGCTGTCGCTCTCGCCCTGCGGCAGGCCGGCGCTGGTGATGCAGAACAGGATGAAGTAGGCGGCCCCCTCGATGAACCAGGTCTCCTCGTCGAGAAGGCCGTACGAGAACGTGAACAGGTAGACGAGGTAGGTCGCCACGGCCCAGCCCGCGACGTACGTCTTGGCCCCGGTCTCCTCGATCTCGAAGTGCGCCGCCGTCAGCGACGCCACGCCGCAGAGGCCGCTCGAGAAGACGCAGGCCACGGCCATCCTCCAGAGGCTGCCGGCGAACGACCAGGCGTGGTGAGGACAGGCCACCTTCACCGGGAGCATCACGATGAGGGCGATGGTCCCCACCACCGCCGCTTCCACCGGCATGACCCGGCCCGACCTGGCCCAGAGGACGAGCCCGGGCACGAAGGCGATGCCCATGTTGACCACGTTGCGGAAGATGTCCAGGTCGGCTCCCCGGAGCAGGTACGAGAACACGACGGCCGTGGCCTGGTAGATGACGTACGCGAGCAGCACCCTGCGCCAGTTCAGCGGGAACTGGAAGAACTCCTTTCCCTTCCACAGGCTGCACTGGCGCCGGACGTACCTCAGCTTGTCCATCGACGAGCCCCCTTGCCACAGGTGCCCACGGGATCCTGGTCTCACCTTCAGATTCTGCCACACCGCCGGTCGCTGTCCAGTCGTTCGAACGAGGTCCCGGTCCGTGGTTCCGGTCGAGCTGACTTGACTTTTCCACCGCTGATCGCCGTATCCTGCCGGCAGCCATCACCAGAACTGCTCGCCAACGGAGTGACCGATGAGCCTGCTCGCCGGAAAGAAAGCGCTCGTGACCGGAGTGATCAACGACCTGTCGATCGCCTGGGGAATCGCCAAGAACCTGGCCCACCATGGGGCCACGCTGGGGTTCGCGTACCAGCCCAACCCGAAGATCGAGCGCCGCTGTCGCGCCTGCGTCGAGCAGCTGACTCCCAGGCCGGTGTTCGTGGAGCCCTGCGACGTCGCCCGCGACGACGAGGTGAAGCGTCTGATGGCCCACTGGAAAGAGGTCCACCAGGACCTGGACATCCTGGTCCACTCCATCGCCTTCGCCCCTGCGACGGCGCTGGGAGTGCCGCTGATCAAGACCGCCCGGGCCGACTTCCTCACCGCCGTGGACATCAGCGCCTACTCGCTCATCGCCCTGTGCCGCGAGGCAGAGCCGCTCTTCAGACCGGGAGGGTCGGTGATGGCGCTGAGCTACCACGGGGCGGTGGCCTACTACCCCCACTACAACGTGATGGGCGTGGCCAAGGCGGCGCTGGAGTGCATCGTCCGCTACCTGGCGGCGGAGCTGGGCGGCGGCAGGAGACCGGATGCCCGCCGGGTTCGGGTCAACGCGATCAGCGCCGGCCCCATCCCCACGCTGGCCTCCAAGGCGGTGGGCGACATCGACCGGATGGTGGAGCACTACGGGGAGAAGAGCTGTCTGGGCCGCACCGTCGACCAGAACGAGGTGGGTCGGACCGCGGTCTTCCTCGCCTCGGACCTCGCGAGCGGCGTGACCGGCGAGACGATCTTCGTCGATGCGGGGTACCACTTCATCGGCTGGTGATCGGCGAGGCTAGCCGTTCCTCGCCCGGGGCGGGCTCTCGGTCTCGCCGGGCAGCAGCTTCGCATCCAGCGCCACGCCGAGCTGCACGATCCCCGGGGACGGCGACGAGAGGGTGAACAGGTTCTTCACCCTGGCCATCATGGTCGGGCGAGCCTGGCGCAGGTACCGGTCCACGTGCTCCTTGAGGTAGGCCAGGTCGATGTGGTTCTGACGGAGCGCCGCCTTGAGCCAGCGGTTCTCCTGGAACATCCGGTGGAACTCCCGCTTGTAGTACTCGAGCTCCCGTTGCATGCCCGCATAGGCGGCCTTCTGGCGCAGATCGGAGACCTTGCCCTCGCACACCATCTGCTGGATCTGTCTGTCCCGCCTGCCCACCTCGCGCTCCAGCTGGTGGCTGGCCTCCACCTGGGTGAGCCTGGCGAGCATCCGGGCCTTGAAGTCCAGAAGCCTGCTCTCCTCCTTGCCCTGGGCGATCTCGGCGTTCATGCCCGAAAGCTCCAGCGCCGTCTCGGTCAACCGCCTCTGCCGGGCCAGCTCGCCGTAGCTCCGGAACAGCAAGATCGCGAGCCCCACCAGCACGGCGTACAGGAGCACCGACCCCTGGGCGCCGGCGAACGTGACCGGAGCCAGCGACACGAGCCACTGGCCCAGGAGGTAGAGCGCGCCGGCGGCGAGCCACCAGAGAGCCAGGGCGCGGGCCAGCGCGAACGGCCGGAATCGCCACACGAGGCGCAACACACCTTTGAACGCTTCCATCCGGGTACCGGGCGACGAGGCGAAAGGGATGATCGGGCCGACAGCCCGTCCTTTCCATGATCGACATGTCCGGACCGGCACTTGACGTCTCGACGGATATCCGTCGGGGCTGCCGCTCGCGCTTCATCGGCCAGCCGAGATCGTCGGCCGAGGGCGCCGAGCTCGAACGGGGCGGTCGGGGAGATCTCGACGCCCTCCCGGGTCGGTGTCCCGGGACGCGGAAGCGGCCTCGAGGCCGCGGCGTCGTCGACTCGATCCGCGGGCCGGTCGGGTCAGAACGTGATGTCCTCCGCCCCGGTGTAGGTCACGACCACGGTCTTGAAGGCGCTCTTGATGGGCAGGGACTGGATCCCCACCACGTGGGTCGCGAAGAAGCGATGGGTGAACTGGGTCTCCACTCTCACGGTCGGAGGCCCGCCGGGGAAGTCCGGGTCGCTCCCTTTGGTGAGGATGTCGATCTGGTCCGAGGAGACCGGACAGCCCACGGCGCTCGCGACGACGATCCCCCTGATCTGGCTCCTGGACAGGTTGTTCATGGCGGCACGCCGGCAGCCCGTCCGGGTCGCGTTGTTCACCGAGATCAGGACGAACATGTAGTAGCCGAAATCGACGATCCCGAAGAGCAAGACGATCAACAGCGGCAGGCAGAGCGCCAGCTCGACCAGCGACTGGCCGAGCGAACGCGCCCTGCGGGGCGTGGCCGGGCCGAAGCGCCGGAGCCGGGACCGGTCGGTCGTCGCTGGATCGTCGCACCGGGTGACATCCGTTCCCATGAGCTTCTCCAGTCCGGGGCCCCGGCTCCGCCTCCTACTCGGCCAGCCGGATGAACGTCTCCGTCGACGCCGCCTTGACCGGGATCATCGCGGTCTGGTTGGGGTCGTAGTTGATGGTCATGTTCGTGCCGGCCAGGTTGGTCTGGATGTTGTTCGCCAGGACCGCCCCGTTGAACGTGAGGTCGTTGCCGGAGAAGGAGACCGTCCCGTTGGGGGCGTAGACCGCGCCGTAGAACGTCGAGTTGGACCCGGAGATGTCGACCGCCGCCGCCGAGGTGGACAGCGACACGAAGGCGTACTGCGCCGTGTCTTTGTAGGCGTAGTTCGTGCCGGAGATCTTGATCTCCCCTTCGGCGACGAACGTCGCCTTGCCGTCCAGCGAGGAGCCCGACATCTGGACCCCCATCCCCTCCAGGTAGAACGTCCCGTTGATCACCTCGGAGGAGCCTTCCCACTTGAGGTTCCCGCTGACGACGCTGGCGCCCGGCGGCGGATCGCAGGGCTGGAAGTTCTTCATGCTGGGGTTGTAGGTCGTGAGCCGGCCGTGCTCGGCGTCCCACTTGTAGTAGTGGCCCTCGGCGGCGGCCTTCGCCTTGACGTCGGCCAGATCGAGCTCCACCAGCGGCACCTTGTCCGCGTCCTCGACCGGAGGCCCTCCCAGGTAGGTGGCCCCGGCGCCGGCATCCTTGACGTCGTGGCCCGCCTCCACCTTGCCGTTGAAGGTGGCTCCGCCGCCGGTGACCTTGAAGTCGCCGTTCACGTGCAGGTCCCCGTTGATGCGGAAGCCGTTGCCGGTCAGGGCCACCTCGTCGACCCGGCCCCGGGCGGTGAACTCCCGGGCGGAGTAGACGGCGAAGTCCAGGGCGCTGGGGCCCGGGGTGCTGCCGGAGCTGCCGGTACCCTTGACGTCCGCCACGGCCACGGACCTGGCGCCGATCCTGACCGTCCCCACGCCGAGCACCGCCGTGAAGAACGGGCCGGCCGTTCTGATCAGCACCACCTCGTACCGGTTGGGGTTCAACGAGCCCAGCGGCAGGGTCCGGCAGGTGGCGATCTCGGATGGGATGACGCCGTTCAAGGCGCAGTACTCCCGGGCCTTGGCCTCCGCGGCGACCCCGTCGGGGAGCTTCGTGCAGGCCGCCAGCGCCGCCGCGTCGCAGCACGACTGCCGGATCTCGATCTCGATCTCCATCTCGTGTGTCTTGCCACCGGTCGATCACTCCCTCTGTCCTCGGACCCTGGCCGCTTCCGGCGGCCGGGCCGGCTCGGCCCCTGTGCCCCCCGGTTCACGGTCTACTTCCTCGCGGTCACGATCGGCACCGTGATCTGGACCCCCACCTGCGTCGGGACGGGAAGGAGCGCTCCGAACGGAAGCGCCTTGAGGACCTGGATGTTGTACACGAACTGGATCGACAGCGGGTCACCATGGGAGCGGGTCGGCGTGAACACGGTGGAGTACTCCACCGTGGAGCGATCGACCAGGATCGGCAGGGCGTTCAGCGCCGCCAGCCGGATCGCGTTGTCGTCCAGCGGCCTGTACGACGCGAAGAGCGCCGCCTCCCGCGCCGCCATCTCCAGGCCGATCTGCATGTAGAAGAGGATTCCGAAGTGCAGGACGGCGCACAGCAACAGGACGATGATGGGCAGGATCATCGCCATCTCCACCAGCGTCTGACCCCGGCGGTTGCCGCTGGACCTGCCTGACGAACCCTTGTGCAGCATGTGACGGACCCCACTGCCTCGATGTGTCGAAAGGATGGACCGGCGTGACGATCGTCATCTCCGGCCCGCGACCCCACCAATTACACATTATAGTGCCTCCCCGACCCCGCCGGCCAGGCTTCTCGACGGCTGGGATCCGACGGCGCACCCCGGCCAGCGATCGCCGCACGTCCCGGCGACCCCGGAACGTTCGTTCAAGCGGATCGGGGGACCGATCTGCTACACTGACGACGGTACGACCGGACTCGAACCGGACGCGAGGCGAGCCATGAACCCGAAGCAGGGTGCGCCAAAAGACGGCTGGGACGGACTTTTCGAGACCCAGATCCCATTCAAGCACCAGATCCACGTTCTTCTTTACCACCTGCCCGGGATCTTCCTCGCGCTGGTCATCGGCGTGGTCGTCAACGTGATCCTGGAGGAGATTCTCAAACGGATCTCCAGGAAGCTCTCGGAGTCCACCTACCTCACGTTCGTCTGGGTCGGCCTGGTGATCTACCTGATCTTCTTCACGACCTTCGATACCTGGGTCGCGGCGAAGATCCACTGGTACAAGATCGTCCCCTACCCCCGCTGATCGGTTCTCTCGACCCTCTCGAAACAGCTCCTGGAGCCTCTCTCGCCCTGCCCCGCACGTCGCCGCGACGCCGTCGCCGCTGTGCTATAGTTCCCTTCGGGAGTCGGTCAGAGTAAAGCAGGCTTCCAGGCGGCTCTCGCCGGGACACCCGACATGCAGCGCAGCGCCCAGGAGCTGGTCTTCGACCTCTCGAGCGATATCGAGGAGGTCCGCAAGGTGGCGGTCATCTGGCTCGCCCAGGTGGGCGATGCCAGCGTCTTGCCCCACCTGCGCCGTCTGACCCAGGACCCCTCGACGGCGATCCGCCACTTCGCCCGCCGCGCCATCGACACCATCGAGCGGCGAACCGGCGTCCGGCCCGCCGGAGCCGCGGAGGCACCGTTCCCCTTCGACCAGGAGCGCTGGCAGGAGCGCCTGACCGCCCAGGACCCGGCGGAGCGGCTCGCCGCGGCCCAGGCGTTCGAGAAGATCCCCGACCCGTCGGTTCGCCGGCTGGCAGCCCAGCTGCTGCCGGCCGAGAGCGACCCCCAGGTCAAGGGAGCTCTCTTGAAGGTGCTGGGCCGGTGCCGTGACGAGGCGGACCTTCCGCTCATCTTCAGGCACCTCGTCGAGACCGACGCCACGGTCCGGTCCGAGGCGGTGCTGGCTCTGGAGGGGTTCTACAACCAGTCCATCGTCGATCACCTGCTGCCTCTGGTCCGCGATCCGGACAACCGCACCCGGGCGAACGTCCTGTTGATCCTGGGGCGCTACGACGAGCAGCTGGTGGTGGCCCCGCTCACCGAGATGGCCACGTCCCAGGAAGTCTGGATGAAGGACTCGGCGCTCTTCGTGGCCAGGAGCCTCGCCACCCCCAGGTGCGTGGAGCTCATGGGCCGGATGTACCAGGAGAGCCTCAAGGATAGCTACCTCTTGCCCAAGATCGACCGGGCGCTGAAGGAGCTGGCCGAGAAGGACGACCCGGCCGCGCAGCGGGTGCTGCGCTCCCTGTCCCAGGGCCGGTTCCAGCAGGAGGAGAGCCGGATCGACCTGGACCGGGTGCTGGACACGATCGAGATCGAGCTCCGGGAGGGGATGGAGGGCCGGGAGAGGCGGGTCCAGCGGTTCGCCATCTCGACGCCGGACGAGTTCCGTGAGGCGATCGTCCACGCCGACTACGAGCGTCGCCTCTCCGCCGTGGAAGCCGGCGTCAACCTGGACCGGACCGCCACCGCCCAGGTGTTCCGGGAGAGACTCCCGGCGGAGAGCCACCCGTTCGTCCTGTCCAAGCTGGTGAAGGAGCTGGGCCGCGTGGGCAACGAGGCGGACATCCCGGCCATCGCCGCGTGCCTCTCCCATCCGGACGGCCGGGTCCGGGCCAACGCCGTCGAGGGGCTGGCGCACATCGGGGGCGAGAAGGTGTACGACCTGGTGAAGCCGCTCCTTGACGACCCGGTGCCCAGGGTCAAGGCGAACGCCGCCAGGATCATCTCCAGGATCGACCGGGACAGGGCGTTCGGCACGCTCAAGCAGATGATCATGGCCGAGGCGGCCGGAGTCTCGGACAGCGCGATCCACGCGCTGGGGGAGGTGTGGACCGACGACGTGCTCGAGCTCCTCGAGCTCGCCCTGGGCAAGCAGAACCAGGAGCTGAGGATCAAGATCTTCAAGGTGCTCCAGCGGCTCTCCACCAAGAGCCAGGTGGCGTCCCAGATCTACACGCGCTACCGTCAGGAGGGCGACGCGCTGCTCCTGAAACAGGGGGACGTGGAGGCCATGGTGCGGATGGCCCACGACCCGGACCCGTCGATCTGGATCCGGGCGCTGGAGAACCTCAAGAAATCCCCCGACGCCCGGGCGCTGCCGATCCTGGAGCGGGCGCTGAAGGACCCGGAGCCCAGGGTCCGGCACACGGCCCAGGCGGCGCTGAGGGTCCGGGACCTGGAGCTGGAGCAGGACGCGCTGTTCTACCGCGTGGGAGCCCAGGTCTACAGGGCGGCCAAGAAGGGCGACTTCGACGTCTCGACGGACCTGGCGGTCCACCTCAAGAACATCGAGGACCAGGGCAAGGCCATGGATCGGGGCGGGTCGCTCTCGGAGGCTCTGACGCTCAGGAACCAGGCGATGGCCCAGCTGGGCCAGAGCGCCATCGTGCACCTGCGCGCCGACCCCGAGACGATGCGGCAGCTCGGCCTGGACGCCGACGTGTCCCGGATCGCCAAGCTGGAGAAGCTGATCGAGGACAGGCTCCAGGCGCTGGAGGAAGAGAGCGTCGTGATGGGGCCCACCAAGGTGGCGAAGGCGGCCGCCGTCCCGGTGGAAGAGCCGATGGTCTCCACGTGGGCGGTGCTGAAGTCGTGGATCGCCTCCAACCGGGGTCTGGCCACGGGCATCGGCGTCGGCGTGACCGTGATGGCGCTGGGGCTGTTCACGGCGTACCTGGGGCGCCCTCCGGTGAGGGCGAGCTGGAAGCGCGAGGTCAAGGGGGTGATCCGGCTCGTGTCCGCCGGCGAGTCGCTGATCGCCTGCGACGCCGCCGGGGCGACCTGGAATCTGAGAGCCGCGTCGGGAACGGTGAGCTGGGGCTTCTCCCTGGTCACGCTGGAGGACCCGTTCGACCCGGTCACGGACGGGCGGCTGGTCTGCCTCTCCGCTCCCGAAGGGCGGATCGTCGCGGTCTGGGTGTCCGGCGGACGCAAGGCCTGGGACGTCCGGGTCGCCGGCCTGGTGGGCCCGCCGGCCGTGGAGGGTGGGGCCGTGTACGCCGTGGGGAAGGACATGGTGGGCAAGGATGCCGAGTGGACCCTGTACCAGCTGGACCCGTCGACCGGCCGGGCCCGGGTGAAGAGGACGCTCCCGGGCGACACCCTGTTCGCCAGGTCTTACGAGGGTGGGCTCCTGGTCGGCCTGAGGCGGTCCATCGCCCTCATGAGCACGTCGCTGGAGCGGACGATCTGGGAGCTGCCGCTCTCCGCGGACCTGGTGGTGAAGCCGCTGCCGTTCGAGGTGGGGGGGCTGGTGGTCGTCACCACCGCGGACCGGGCGCTGGGCATCAACGTCAACGGCACCAAGGTCTGGGACATCCCGCTGGAGGCCGGCGCCAAGGTCGTGGCGTGCGTCGGGAGTCGCAGGGAGTTCTGCATCCTCTCCGGCGCCGTGGTGCAGGTCGTGGAGGTCGACGGCAAGGTGGGTACCAAGGTGAAGCTCAGGGCGGTCCCCACCACCGTGCACGGAAGCCGTGGAGAGCTGTTCTACGCCGACGCCGCCGGCGAGATCAGCGGCTATACCTTCAAGGACAAGACCGAGCGGAGCATCGGGGCCGGCCCGGGCGCGGTACACGATCTGCTCCGGCAGGGTCCGGTGCTGTTCGTCGCTACCGGCGATCTGGTCGAGGCGCTGCCGCTGGGGGTCAGGTAGCTCCGCCGCGGCCTCTCCGCTTGATCGCCAGGGCCGCCAGGAACGGCACGAAGAGGATCACCCCCCCGGCGTCATCGGCTTCGAGGCCTCCGGATCGAGAGCGGGAGCAGCCGATCGTCGTGGTTCCGCCGCTCTTGCCCGACGCCGAGGACGACCCGGTGGAGCTGGTCGTCGCGGGCTGCGGTCTGGTCACCTGGACCGCCACCGACCCTTCAGACGGCGCGCTCAGGGTGCCGTCGCGCTGGTTGTCGACCCGGAGACGGAAGGCGTACAGGCCGTCGGTCGGCGGCACGAAGCTCGGCCGGGCGGCCATGGGCCTCACCAGCGTCGTGGGGGGACCGGGCGCGGTCACCGCGGCTCTGGGGATGTGGGAGTCCGGACGATCCACCAGGACGTGGGTCAGGCAGCGCAGGGCGCGACCGTGCAGGTCCACGGCGGTGACGCGGAAGGTGTGTACCCTGACCTGCCGCGGAACGAACGTGATCCGCGCCCCGTCCTCCGACTCCTCCCAGGGGACCCTGGGGCCCACGAGCTCTTCCCACAGGAACTCCCGGACCGGCGTCGGCGGTGAGAGCGAGGCGGTCAGCTGGATGGCGTTGGCCGTGGCGGTGGTGCCGTCCACGACGAACCTGGCCTCCTCCCCCGGGGCCTTCGCGGTCAGGGGGATCAGCGGCTGGACCGCCGTCACGACCACCGACGGCGCCACCGCCCCGTACGGGCTCGCCCTGACCTCGACCTCGACGGGCCGGGCGTCGAGCTGACCGTCGGAGACGTCGAGCCTGAACCGGTACGTCCCGGTGGCCGGCGGGACGAAGCTGGGGGTGGAGCCGGTGACCGACGACAGCGTCACGGCCGGGCCGTGCACCTGGGTCCACCGGACTCTCAGCACCGCTCCTTCCGGGTCTTGCGAAGCGTTTGCGTCGAGGATGACGAGCTCGCCCGGCGAGGGGTCGCCGGCGGGGCTCAGCACACGCCCTCTGGCCACCGGCGGGTACCGGTTGTCGCCCCGGGTCGGGATCACCCTGATCTCGCAGATCGACGGCGGCGACGAGAGACCGGTCCGGGTGCCCCGCGCGATGAGCCGGAACCGGTACACGCCCGCGGCGCCCGGAGCGAAGAAGTTCGGCTGTACGGTCTCGGGGTTCGTGAGGACCACCGCCGCGGGAGCGCCGGCCACGATGCTCCACGAGTAGGTCAGCGGCTCGCCCGCCGGGCTCCGGCTCTCCCGGCCGTCGAGCACCACCAGATCGCCGGGGTTCACGACCCGGCCCGGACCGGCGTCCGCCGTCGGCGGCAGATCGTCGGCCCCGCGGACCTCCACGGTGAAGGTGGTGGCGCCGGTGAGCCTGCCCGACCGGGACCCGTCGCCCTGGAGAAACCCGGAGTCCGTGGCCGCCAGCTGGAACGTGTACGTACCGGGCACCGTGGGCGCCGTCAGCGAGAAGGTCGAGGTGGCCTCCCGGGTCACGGCGATGCTGGCCGCTCCCGGGGAGACCCCGGTCAGCGAGAACGCCGCCGTGGTGAGCTCTTCGTTCGCGTCGGTGGAGAGGGCGCCCCGGACCATGACGCGCTGCGCCATGAGGGCCACCGGCGGCGCCACCACCTCGACGTGGGGAGGCACGTTCTCCACCGTGAACTCCACGGTGGAGTCGGACGTGAGCGGCGTGGGCGCATGGGTCTGCGTCACGTGGACGCGGAAGCGATAGCGCCCCGCGTCCCGGGCGACGATCCGGCACAGGGGCGACAGCTGGCCGGTCAGCGAGACCGGCGCCGGGCCCGCCAGCTGGGTCCAGGCGTACGCCACCCCCTGGTCGGCCTGGGCGTTGTCGCCCTCCGGGGCCGCCCGGGACGCCGACGCGTCGAGCTGGATCGCCCTGGGGCCACCGCCGGGCGATCCCACCCCCTGCACGGCGTCCGCCCTGGGTGCGTCATGCACCGGCAGGACCCGTACCCTCACCGGCTGGACCGCGCTGGCCCCGTCGCTGTCGATGAGCATCAGGTTGAACGTCCCCGAGCCGGACCGGTACGGCCGGGGCAGGATCCTCAGCACCGCGGGCTTCGCCGCCAGGGAAGCCAGATCGACCCCGCAGAGATCGGTCGGCACGTCGGTGGCGGTCCAGGTCAGGGTGTCGATCGAGTCCTCGTCGTCGGCTCCCAGGTCGGTCAGGTCCAGCGCCCACACCCCGGGGCGGCCGCCCCCGGCCTCGCTGGTCGTGACCTGGGTCAGCGCCTGGGAGGCCGTGATGCGGGGCGGGTGGTTCGTTCGGGTCCTGCGCATCGACAGGATGTAGAGGCTCTCGCCCTCCTTGACGCTTCGCGAGTCGGGAAACGAATCGTAGCTCACGTCGGAGGTCCTGACGCGGATCCAGTACATCTGGTTGCCCGGGTTGGGCGGGCGGAAGATGACCTGGTCGTCCAGGTCCACCGGCGAGTAGGGGCTGGCGTCGCTGGACGGGCCGGACAGCACCCTCAAGGCGGAGTCGAGGATCTCGATCTGCGGATTCACGGGGACCCAGAGCCGGTGGGAGGTGACGTTGATCGTCAGGGTCGACCCGGGGCTGGCCTCGAAGCTGAAGTAGTCGGCCGGATGGGACCGGGACCCCGGCGGGAGGCTTCGCGAGACCGCCTGGCCCGCGTCGAGACGGATCGCCGTCGCCAGGCTGTCGGGGTTTGCGGAGTCGACCCGGCGCTGGTCCACCCGGATGTCGTTGCCGCCGGTCTCTGCCCCGGCCCTGACCACGACCACCGTGGGCGGCGCGGAGGAGGTCGTCGCAAGGAGTCCCAGATAGAAGCTCGCGGCGGCCTGTTCGTAGAAGGTGCCCAGGGCGTTGGGCTTCAGCGGCTCCGCCACCAGTACGTAGCTGCCCGGCGCCAGGCCCTCGATGCGGTAGCGTCCGTCTCTTCCGGTGATGCCGGAAACGGCCGGGCGGCCCGTGGCCGTGTCCACGGCGACCACGTGGGCCCCGAACACCGGCCCGGGTCCCAGCACGCGACCGCTGACGACGCCGGTGGTGGCGGCGAACCCGGAGGTCGGGTAGAGCGCCGAGATGCCGGCCACGTCGTCGGTCCCCAGGTTCTTGCCGCCGTCCGCCGCGGCGAAGTACATGGTGGCGCCCTTGACGCCGGTGTGGTCCAGCCCCAGGGCGTGGCCGATCTCGTGGGTGGCCACGTCTTCCAGGTTGATGAAATACGATCCCCTGGCGCCGGGGTCGGTGCGACCGGTCTGCTCGGTCAGCGACAGGGTGAAGACGGGGGAGGTGTCGTTGAACTGGATGTCCGCGTCCACCATGACCCCCGTGGAGGGGACGAACGAGGTCGTGGTGAGACCGACGATGTACGGTCCGTCCGGGCCGGTGAAGTCCATGGGGTTCACGGAGGTGAACACCACGAGGTTCACCCCGTCGTTTCCCAGGCCCTGGTGCCCGCTGACAATGGCCGGCTGGAACCGCACCGACGCCGAGGGAACCTGGGTCCAGCGACCGAAGCTCAGGTCCAGCGACTGCTTGAGCGCCCCGTTGGTGCGCAGCGGACCGCCCAGCAGGGAGGGTCCCCGGTCGTTGAAGGTGAACCTCAACGGCGCGGCGGACTGCTGCTTGAGGTCCGGCCAGAAGATCGGCACGCCGTTGTCCGTGACCTCGAAGACGTAGGCACCGGCCGGCCCGACAGCGCACCAGACCAGGAGCGCCGCGCTAGCGACGACCCGCCAGCGACCGCCGGAGAGTGACCACCAGGTCATCGAGATACACCTTTCCAGTGGCCGCCGGGATCAGATCCGCGGGGATCTCGCGGCCGGTCGACGGGTCGATCTGCGTGAGCCCCTCCAGGTCGAGCCGGACCAGCTCCGCATCGCCGCCGGGGGCCCGCTCCACGTGGTACTTTCCACGGGCCATGGCCAGGACCCGGTACCGGCTGTCGCGGTCGGGGACCAGGTACATGAGCACCTTCTCCCCCGGCTGGAACCTCGGCGCCCCGGGCTGGAGAGTGGCGAGCCCGCCGGCGCGGCCGCCCACGGTCAGCACCTCGAGCCTGGGGGGAGCGCCAGCCGGGGTCTTGACGTACTCGTCCACCTCGATCAGCGCCGCCGTGACGACCAGCTGGCGCGCCGGGTCCAGCCGGGGGGCGAGCCCGGCGACCCGTCCCACCACGATGGCCGTGGCCATCTGAGCCAGCACCCCGTCGGGCAGGTAGTACATGGTCGCCCCGGTCGAGGGTCCGCCCAGAGCCAGCAAGCCCAGGAGAGCGGCCAGGAGCGAGCTTCGAATCGACATGTTCGAACGGAAGACGACGGTGGAGGGTGAAGAAGTGTCCCAACACCCTATCGGCGAAGCCGCGGATCGAGCGAAGGGCGAGACCCGACCATCGATCGTCGGGGGATCCGGTCCGGGCGGCCGGTCCGGTGGCCCTACCGGGGAGAGGAGCGACGCCTCAGCATCCCCAGCACCGGCACCAGAAGCAGCGCCAGCAGGATCGGGTCCGCGGCCGGCCGGGCCGAGCTGGCGCGACACCCGCCCCCGCCCCCGCCGCCGTTGGTGCCGCGGCCCACGTCGCCGCCGGGCGACCCGGTGCCGCTGGACCCGCCCGGGTCCGGCGCGGTGCCCGATCCCTGGACCACCGTGAAAGTGTACGAGGCGGCCAGCGACCGGAGCGTCCCTTCCCAGACGTACAGCTCGAAGGTGTAGGTGCCGGTCAACGTCGGGGTGAAGCTTGGAGTGGCGCTGGCGGCGCCGCCGAGCGCCACGATCGGGCCGGCCCGTTGCACCCACTGGAACGTCCGCACCCCGCCCTGCACCGACCCGACGGCGTACCCGGACAGCGTCACCGGGGTGCCGGTGACGGCCCGGTTGTTCGGAAGCGGCGTGATCGCCGCCCGGGGCACCATGATCCCCTGCGCGTCGATCACCACGTTCAGCGTGGCCGTGCCCTCGGAGACCCCGTCCGAGACCGCCAGGGTGAACCGGTACGCCCCCGGGTGGAGCGTGGAGAACGAAGGCGACGGAACCTCCAGCGACGAGAGGGCCACGGACGGCCCCTCGATCTGGGTCCACCGGAACGCCAGCGGATGCCCCGACGGACCCGGATCGAAGCTCCCGGTTCCGTCCAGGGTGACCGTGAGAGCGCCGGACGAGGGGAGGGTGAGCCGGTACTCCGGCAGCCTCAGCGGCATGCCCGCCACGGTCGGGTTGGCCAGCGGCACCTGGTCGCCCGACGAGGGGAGGACCCGGATCATGACGCGATCGGGCGGGCTGGCCAGGCCGGCCTCGGAGACCACCAGCTCCAGCTCGTAGTCTCCGGCGGCCACCGGCGTGAACGACGGGCTCGCCGCGGCCTGGATCGGCGACCCGAGACCCGGACCGGACACCGGGGCCCAGGCGTACGTCAGGGTGTCGCCTGCCGCGGCCCGGCTGCCGGAACCGTCCAGGGTGATGGTCTCGCCGAGGAGCCTGATCTGATCGGGTCCCGCATTGGCCGTGGGGTGATGGCCCGAGGCCGGGGTGACCACCACCTGGACCGTGTCCTGGGCGCTCCACAGGTGATCGCTGGAGACGTTCTGGACGGTCAGACCGAACGTCAGCACCCCCGGTGTCGCCGCGGCGAACGCCGGTCTGGCCGTGTCGGGGCTGACCAGCGGCGTCTGAGGCCCGGCGATCAGGGTCCACCGGTAGATCAAGGATGAGAGCGGATCGCCGGGCCTCGACGCGGACCCATCGAGGAGGACGGTGGCTCCCTGGCCGACCACCAGGTCGACGCCGGCGTCGGCCGTGGGGGGCACCCGGGCCGAGGCCGGGTCGCTGACCATGAACCGGCTCTGGACCTGGGGAGACGTGTGACCGCCCGGGTCCCGCACCTTGAGGAAGTACCGGTATTGACCCGCCGCCTGGGGAACGAACCCCGCCCGGGAGCCGGAGGTGAACCGGTTGTCCGCCGCCGGGTTGGCGCTGTCGGCGGTCCAGATGTAGGTGAGGTCGTCCCCGTTGGCGTCGGAAGAGCCGCTTCCGTCGAGCAGCACCTCGGTCTGGACCGGCACGGTGCTGCCCTGGGCGACCTCGGCCCTGGGCGTCACGTCCTGCACGTCCACGGTCTGGGTGATCGGCCCGGAGCAGCCGACCTGGTTGCAGAAGACCACCTCGAAGTCGTGGCGGCCGGCCTTCCGGCCGAGGAAGCTCGGAGTGGCGAGGTCGGCGCCGTCGAGCTGCACCGCCGGACCCACCGCCTGTCTCCACGACCAGCTCACGGCGCCGCCGCCGTCGTTCCGGGTCACGGTGGCGGCGAGGCGGACCCGGCCCGGCGGCACCGTGGCCCTGGGCTCCACGGTGGCCAGCGGCACCAGCAGCCTCGGGTCGCCGGCCGGCGGGTGGGCCCGGTCGAGCCCCATGCGATACACGTCCAGGTTGGTGATCCCGGGCCAGTGCCCCGGCGCCTGCTGCGCTGCGTCACCGGCCCAGCCGGGGTTCAAGCCGTTGTCGCGCTCCCAACCGTCGGGCATCTGGTCGCCGTCGGTGTCGCGGAGCACCGTCACGGTGGGGCTCGACCCGCCGTTTCCGGCCACGTCCGTGCCGGCGAACGAGAAGAGGCAGGTGTCGCCGGGCAGCGTGAACTGGCCGACGGCGATCGTGAAGCTGCCGCCCGGGGGAACCGTGGAGAACGGGAAACTCGTGGAGCCGCCGCCCACAGCCGAGGCGCTGGCTGCGGCGTCGACCCGGGAGGCGTCGACGATCCGGCCGGTGAGCCTGGGCCGCGCCGCCAGGAGCGCGCCGTCGTACAGCCCGTCCACCGAAAACGACGGGGTGAAGGTGTAGTTCGCCGTCACCGGCGCGTTGGGCAGACCGTCGGCGTCCAGACCTCCCTCGACGCGGACCGTCGAGACGCCGTCCCGGTCGAAGCTCCCGTTGTCCTGGGGGACCTGGTAGGTGTACGACCACAGAGTGCCGCCGCCGGACATGGCCGTGGGTGGCAACCGCCGGGCCCCTGGCGTGTCGATCGCCAGGCTGGGCACCGACACGGGCCGCTGGAATGTGGCGGTGATCGTCAGCGGGCCCGCCGGGATCGGAGCGGCCACGCTCCGACTGTACGAGAGCGTCAGGCCGGGGCCGCCGCTGCCGGGCTGGTTCACTCCGGTGGCGTGGCCGCACAGCACCTGATGGGTGGCCGGAGTCTCGTCCTCCTCGGCGATCTGGTTCCGCGGGTCGAGCTGCGCCCTCAACCGGTAGAGCCCCTGCGGGGTCGTGGCGGGCACCAGCAGGATCGGGGTGAAGATCCGGCTCTCCCCCGGCATCATCCCGTAGGCCGGCACGGTGGCGTTGGCCACGGCGTAGGCCGTGTTCGGGTCGCCCTCTTTCACGAACTGGAACGTCACCTCGAGGGTGCTGTTCAGCGGTTCCCGGCCGGCGTTTCTGACGCGGAGCGTCACGGACATGTTGGTCCCGCTCCGGACCGTCGATGGCGCCGTGACCTCCTCGGCCACCAGGGACGGCCCGCCCTGCACCAGAAGCCGGGTGGAGCTCGTGTACAGGTTGTTGTCCTTGCGCTGCTCCGTGATCGATCCGGTGGAGTCGGTGATGACGCCCACGTAGTAGTATCCCGGCGCCGTGCCGGACGGCACGTTCAGAGTCACCACCGACGCCACGCTGCCGTTGGGGG
>JACQZM010000030.1 GCA_016213885.1 Candidatus Rifleibacteriota bacterium
CGAGAGCGAGCCTCAGCATCGGAGCGTAGCAGACCTTCAGAACTCTCAGGACGGGTCCATCCGTGTCGTGCTCCAGATCCTTCGACTTGCCCAGCAGGAAGTAGCACAGTACGGGCGTCACCGTGAGGCTGACGATCAGCGAGGCGAACAGCGCGATGATGTAGGAGAAGCCGAGAGGGGCGAGGAGCTTCCCTTCCACCCCGGACAGGAAGAACAGCGGGATGAAGACCAGGATGATGATGAACGTGGCCAGGACCATCGACGGGCGGATCTCGTTGGAGGCGCGCCAGACGACCTCGAGGATCGAGTGACGCTTGTCGGGCGCCTTCCCGTGGTTCTCGCGCAACCGTCTGAAGACGTTCTCCACGTCGATGATGGCATCGTCGACCAGGGCTCCGATCGCGATCGTCAGGCCTCCGAGAGACATCGTGTTGATGGTGACGCCCGTCAGCCGGAAGGCCAGGATGGCGACGAGGAGCGACAGGGGAATGGCGGTCACGGAGATGAGCGTGGCCCGTCCGCTGGCCAGGAAGACCAGCAGGATCAGCACGACCAGGATGGCGCCGTCCCGCAGCGCCTTCTCGACGTTGGCCACGGCCGTCTCGATGAAATCCGCCTGACGGAGCATGTTGCGATGCAGCTTCATGCCGGCGGGCAGCAGCCGCTCGAGCTCCTCGAGCACGACGTCTATCCTTCGCGTTACCTCCAGCGTGTTGGTGCCGGGCTGCTTGAGGATTCCCAGGACGACCGCGGGCTGGCCGTCGACCGATCCCACGCCCATCTTCGGGGCGGCGCCGATGCCGATCTCGGCAAGCTGGCCGACCTTCACGGGCAGCCCGTCTCGCTCGACCACCACCGTTTCGGCGATGTCTTCGAGGGTCGAGATGCGGCCCATGCCGCGGAGCAGATACTCCTGGCCCGAGGAGAGCAGGAAGCCGCCCGAGGAGTTGGCGTTGGATTCTCCCAGGGCGGTCGCGACCTCGTCGAAGGTGACGCCGAACGCCGCCAGCTTGGCCGGGGCAACGAGCACCTGGTACTGGCGCACCCCTCCGCCGATCGGGATGACCTGGGAGACCCCGGACACGGCCAGGAGCCGGCGACGCACCTGCCAGTCCGCCGTGGAACGTAGCTCGATGGGATCGACCCCGTCGCCGGAGAGCCCGAGGAACAGGATCTCGCCCATCACCGACGAGATGGGGGCCAGCAAGGGGCGCCCGATCCCCGGGGGAAGCGAGTTCCCGACGAGCTGGAGCTTCTCGCTGACGACCTGCCGGGCGATGTAGATGTCCATGTCCCAGTCGAACTCGACCCAGACGACGGAGATCCCGATGCCGGAGGATGAGCGAACCCGGCGGACGCCGCTGGCGCCGTTGAGGGCCGATTCGATCGGGAAGGTGACGAGGGTCTCGACCTCCTCGGGGGCGAGGCCGTGGGCTTCGGTGAGAATGGTGAGGGTTGGCGCCGTGAGATCGGGCAGCACGTCGACCGGCAGGCGCAGCGCGACGAGGCCGCCTCCGATGAGCAACGCCACCGAGAGGAACAGGACGACCAATCGCCCCTCGAGAGCGACGCGGATGAGATGAGACAGCATGGGTACGGGCTCTCCTTGTCAGTGAGCGTGTCCGTGTTCGGGAATGGCGCGGGAAACGGACTGGAGGTAGACCTCGTACCCGCCGACGGTGACGATGCGGTCTCCGGCCTGGAGCCCATCGACGATCTGGACGAAGCCTCGCTGGCGATTGCCCACGCGCACACGGCGCTTCAGGAAGCTCTCGCCTCCGAGCTCGAGGAACACGACGTCGCGGCCGCCGTCGTCATAGAGGGCGGTGTCCGGGATGGCCACGCACTCCTCGCCGCTTCCGGTCTCGAGATCGACCTCGACGAACTGGCCGATCTTGAGGCGGCGCTCCGGGTTGCCCACCTCGAAGACCACGGGAACGGTCCGGGTGCGCGCGTCGACCAGGTCTCCGATCGTCACCAGCGTGCCCGATAGCGACTCGAGCGTGACCGCCCGCGGTTCTCCGAGGAACTTGAAGGAGGCGGTCCTGGCCGCCCGGGCGGCTTCCATGTCGGGCTCGTAGACGCGGCCGACGATCCACACGCGGGCCAGGTCGATGACGGTGAAGACGGTCGTGGATTCCTCGACGTTCTCGCTTGCGGTGGCGTGCACCGCGACCAGCGTCCCGCCGACGGGCGAGCGGAGCCGGTACTCCTCGCGCTGCCCGGTCGCCGTCGTGGCGCCGCCTTCCTGGCGAGAGCGGAGGTACTCGAGCCGCTTGCGCGCCGTCTCGACCCGGCTGCGGGCCAGTTCGAGCTGCTTGCGCGCGCTCTCGAGTTCCTGCCTGGGAATGGCCCCCTGGCTGTCCAGTCGCGCCGAGCGTTCGACCATCTGCGTGGCCCACGACAGCTCGACCGCGGCCTGGCGGCTCTCCAGCTCCAGATAGGAACGATCCAGCTCGGGCGAGGTGGGCGGGAGCACCACGGCCAGCGTCTCGCCGGCCTCGACGCGCTGGCCGATCACGGGCCAGTCCTTGCCGCGGGCGGGCTCCAGTCTTCCCGGCCTGGGAGCGTGCAGGCGCACTTCCTTTCCCGACTTGGAGCGGACCTCGCCCAGGGCGTGCACGGAGCGGCCAATCCGACGGCGCGACGCCAGGGTGGAGGCGAAGGGGATCTGCCACTGCTGTTCCTTGAGGAAGGCCACCTTCTCCCCGCGAGTCTCGGGCCGGGTCTCCGGCCTGACCTCGTCGGGCGTCGAGTGAACGCGAGTGACAAGCTCGAAGGAGTCGCTGGCTCCCGGTCCGTCCAGCGCGAAGACCAGCCTGGCCGGCCCTGCGGCGGTCGGGACGAGTGTAACGCCAAAGATACCAGGCACGCGGGGGGCCGTTGTGCTCGCGGTGAGCGGCTGGGCGCCCGTGACGTGCAGGGTCACGGTGGCGGAGCCCGCGGTCACGGCCAGGAACCGCTCCGGATCGCGGAGGTCGGTGAAGTGGACCGAGAAACGGGCCGCGCTGCCGACGACCAGCGGCGGAAACTCGACGAAGATCTCGGCCTGGGCCCCCCAGGCGGTGTGCGCGATCGGCTCGAGTTCCGCAGCCGGCCCGGAGGCCGCGAGGAACCAGGACAACAGGGCAAACAACAAGACAGTCCGACTCGAGGACAGCATGTGGGGATCCTTTCAGCGGGTCCGGGCCGGGGTGGCCGGCTCGTGGATGAGATGGCCGGAGGCCTGTTCGAGATCGACGAAGGCCATCCGGGCGGCCTCGGCCTGGCGGAGATAGGCCAGGTGCGCCTCTCGATGGAGGCGGTAGCCGTCGAGCAGCTCGAGGAGCGAGTGCTGCCCCTCCGCGTACGAGGCCGACACGGTCTGCAGGACGCGATCGAGCACCCGTACGGACTTCTCGCGGAAGTCGTGGACCCGGCGGTGCTCGCCCTCGTAGGCGGTCCAGGCCGCCCGCAAGCGGGAC
>JACQZM010000031.1:0-5755 GCA_016213885.1 Candidatus Rifleibacteriota bacterium
CCGAGCCGGGCGGAATCGTTCGAGATGGGGGGCCCTTCGCTTCGCTCATTCCGCCCCCCAAGCCCCCCCCCGGCCTCGCCCTCCGGGCTCTCCCGTGCCGCAGCAGACCCGGTCGCCGATCAGCCCGGGCCCGATCGATCTACCCGCCTCGCTGGCGGCGAAGTCGGTCGAGCTCCTCACGCAGCTTTCGGTTTTCCAGCGTCGTCCGCTCCAGTGTCGCCTCGGCCTCGGCCCGGGCGGTCTCCGCCTGGGCGCGGGCGGCCTCTGCTTCGGTCCGGGCGGCCTCCGCCTGGGCGCGGGCGGCCTCCGCTTGGGTCCGAGCAGCTTCCGCTTCGGCCCGGGCGGCCTCGGATTCCTGCAGCCCAGGCAGTGCACGGTCTGTCGCGGGGTCGACCAGCAGCAGTCTCCCTGCGGTATCCACCAGGTCCAGCCCGAGCTCCCGACTCCGGATCCGTCCGCCGGACACGCGCCGCTCGATGAATCGACCGCGCCGGAGCGCCCAGGCCCGCAGCCCTTCCGGCAGATACTCCCGGAGCGGGTCGTGGATGCAGTACTCGGTGACCTTGAGCACGTCGCGATAGAGCTCGAACTTCCAGTTCAGATCCTCGGCCTTCGTGCTCCGGCTGCTCACCTCGATGACCACGCAGGGAGGCTTCTCCTCCCAGAGCTTGTACACCCGTCGATCGCCAGGTCGGACGCCCTTGACCACGAAGATATCCGGCGACAGGCTGAGGTTGGCGTCCCCCTCGACGTAGTACATCATCAGATTGCCCGAGACGTACACGTTCCGGCGCGCGGCGAACCAGAGCTTCAAGGCCTCGATCCAGTAGATGATGATGCTGCGATGTCAGTCGGTCTCTCCCAGAGGCTTCCCGTCGGACTCGGGATAGAGGACCTCCACGGCGCGAGCGCCGACTGTCCGGAGAGCCGTATTTTTCATGGTGATGTCCGCGTGATCGCGGTCTCTCGTTCCTCCCCTGAGGATACCCGTAGCATGCAACGCGGGTCCGCTCCTCGCCAGGCTGGCGGCGTTCATCCAGCGGTGACGGCGACCTTGAGCGTTCCCGCCGGGACGCCGACCCCGGTCCGTCGATCTGTGGCACGCTCCACTTGCCCTTCGAGCAGTCGGTGAAGGGTCCGACGGCGACAGGGTAGGCCCGGGAAAACGCAGGGTGCGAAGGACTTCCGAGGACTCCCTGCGACCGACTCCCGAGTTCCTGCGGTCGCCTCTACATGATGAAGGCGCCTGCGATCCTTCCGGGGCCGGGAGGGCGATTTGGCCCGTTCTGATCCCCGCCTCCAGAGCGGCCGTCGATCTCCCCGGCGCACAGCAATCGCCTGCGTAGGCCCGTTTTTGTTAAGCCCGACCGACTCCGCGACCGATGGACTTCTTGAGGATGACAATCTTGCTGCCTATTCGTCGATCTTTGGCTGTTCGTGGTCATCGGACCGGCGCCGGCGCCGGTGACGTGAGGACCTAGATCATGAAGCGTGCCGTCGGAATCACACGGATCCTGCTGGTGGCTGCGATCGCGCTCTTGGCGGGGGTGAGTGGGGCGAGGGCGCAGGCTGGCTCCGCCACCCTGAACGTGATGGACCGGCTGGAGGACAGCCAGTTCAACGGGGCGACGATCAACAACTGCGCCTTCGAGGTCGGCGACATGCTCTACGTGAGAGTGCAGCTCGGCCCGGTCGTGCCGGGCCCCGGTCCCCAGCCCCCGGACATGAGGATCACGGTCAGGGCGAACGGACCGGCAGGCGTCGAGGACACGGAAACGATGACTCTCCGGTTCTTCACGGAGTTTCCCGGGGCGTCCCAGAACTACTGGTACGCCGGATTCATGCCCACGGCCCGCAGGCCGGACAATCGCCCGGGTTTTCCGTGGGCGCTCACCGGCAACGGAACTCTTGAGCTCCGGGGCAGGAACTACATAGATTTTCCCGACGTCAACTTCATCTATCCCGGCGCCACCTGGACCTACATCAATCCGGCCAGAGAAATCCCTGCTCATTGCGGGGCCAAGCTCAGGTTCGTGCGGCAGGATGCGTTCCTGCCGGCCCCTCGACAGGACAACGTGACCATTCCGGGTGAGCTGGGGCTCTTCCCGATCGGCGACACCCTGTACGCCCTCCTGGAAGACGATGACCTGAACACGGACCCGGCCAGCTCGCAAGACGTCGCCTTGGGCGGCGGCGGTGGCAGCACGCCCCCGAACGTCAACCCGCTCCCGTACCTCAGCGACGGCGCCGGCCCCACGGCCATTCCGCCAGCCGACCAGGAGTTCTTTAGCGGCGCTCTGCAGTTGCACGAGACAGGGCCGGACACCGGCGTGTTCATGTCCTCGATCCCGAGCCGGTTCACGGTGCCCACCGTCTTCACGTCGGGCAACGGCGTTCTCGAGAAGACTGGCTACACCGCCGGCAATGCCACCGTGCAGTTCGTCTACTCGGATGCTCACTATCCCCAGACGGATCGCGGCAACAACGTCACGGTTCCTCAGAACAACCTGACCCTGGTGACTCTGACCAGGCTCATCACCGTGGAGAGAGGCGCCACGCCCACCTTCACCGGCACCGACGCCAACCTCGCCCTGGGGCAGCCGTTCAAGATCGTGGTCAGCGACGGCGGGCTCAACCAGCCCAACAGCGCCGTGAGCGAGGCCGTCACCGTCAGGGCGATCTCGTACACCGACGCCACCCAGACCACGATCCTGGACGAGGAGACGGTCGTGCTGGGGAACACGGGAACGCCCTCGTTCGCCGGCCAGATCCGGTGGGTGTATCAGTCTCCGGTGGTGGCGACAACTCAGAGGGACGGGGTCCTCACGGTTCCCCGACTGGGTGCAGCCGGGACGATCAGGCTCTACTACTACACCCCGGTCGGACCCGACGGCGAGCCGTACTTCCGTGTCACCACCACCGCCGGGTTGGCGGCCGTGGCTGCCGGAGCCAGCCCGGAGTTCCTGACCCGCGAGGATGTCTGGGCCTCGCCTCTCGGCGCGGCTCCCAACAACCGGGTGGCGCCGACGGACACCCTCTGCGTGCGAATCAACGACCCGGGGCTCGTGACCCAGCCGTTCCCGGGCACCAACACGGTGACGGTGACCGTGGACTCCAACGTTCACCCGAATCCCCAGGTCCTCACCGCCCACGAGGTGGCGACCCGGCCCGGGTGGTTCATCGCCCAGGTGCCGCTGAGCTGGGGCAACCCCTCCCTGGCGCCCGACGGAACTCTCCATGTGCGAGGAGCCGATCTGATCACGGCGGCCTATACCGATTCCTTCGGGAATCCGCAGTCCGCCGGCAACCTGCCCCAGGTGGCCACGGCCGGGGCGGTCACGATCCGCGAGGACCCGCTGACCAACACCCTCCCCCAGCCCGGCGACGGTGGCGAACTCAAGCAACTCCAGGCGGGCCAGACGTTCAACATCGTCGTCGTCGACGACGACCAGAACGCCACCGCCGGGATCGACCAGATCACCGGCCTGGCCGCCCTCAGGATCCAGACGTACGACCAGGCCTACGCAGGCCTCGAGCTCGCGACCACGACCCTGTTCGAGACCGGCCCGGACACCGGCGTGTTCACCGGCCGGGTCTCGACCCGGTGGGCCACGGCCGCCACCGGCGTCGCCGGCACCGTGAGCGTCCAGGGGCGCTCCGGCACGAACAACGTGAGCGTCACCTACATCGACCCTTTCCCGCTCACGGCCACCGCGAGCTCCTCCGCCGGCGCCGAAGTCGCGGCGGGCGTCACCGGGCTGGTGGCGCTGCTGCCCAGCCCGCTCTACCCGGGCGGCTCCCTCACCATCAGCGTGGTGGACACGGACGGTTGGGCCAATGTCCGGCCCGGACCGGGCAACGACACGATCCAGGTGACGCTGACGGCCTACAACAGCCTCAGCGCGGTCTTCGACACCCAGGTCGTGGAGGTGCCGGAGGTGCCCGCCGAGGCGGGCGGCACCGGCGGCAGTTTCTACATGGTGGTGCCCACGGCGTTCGCCACGGTCGGGGTCGCCGCAGACGGTGTGCTCCAGGTGACGGCCGGCGGATCCATCCGGATGGGGTACGTCGACGCCGTCACCGCGACCGGCCAGACCAACGCCGTGGTGATGGCCACGGCCACCGTCCTGTACAACCCGGCTGCCGTCGTGTCGGTGCAGTTCGCCAGGGACCTGAACGGCACCGTGTACACCGGTCCGATCGCGCCGGGCGATACCCTGTACATCCGGGTGAGCGACTCCAACGCCAACGTGTCGGGCGGCATCGACTCGACCACGATCGACGTGACGACCCGGTTCGACCTGCTGCCTGCCGGACTCGCGGGCGGATTCTGCGACATCGAGACCGTGCGGCTCGAGGAGACCGGGCCGAACACGGTGCGGGTGACGAGCACCGACGGGGTCACCACGGTGGACACCGAGCTGGTGACCCTCACCGAGACCGGCTTGAACACCGGCGTGTTCACCAACGCCGGCGGTCTGCCGTCGCACTACACCCTGCTGGCCCCCGACACGATCGCCAACGACCTGGGCATCAGGGCCGGGTCTGGCGGCCAGATCCAGCTCGGCTACTTCGACCTGGAGACCACCACGGCCATAGCCACCAACCGGGTGGAGCTGTTGCCGGTGAACGTCTGCGTCACGGCGGTTCTGATCACGAGCCCGGCCAACGGGGGCAACCTGAACCCGAGCCAGAACGTCTCCATCGCGGTCTACGACAATGACGTCTGGGCCAACCGCTCACCCGGAGCGGGCAACGACACCGTGACCGTGACGATGACGAGCTTCACCGGCGGCCTGGGCACCATCGTCGTGGACCAGGAGGTCATCCAGGTGCCGGAGGACCGCCTGGTCGCGGGGGTGTTCCAGCGCTGGATGCCCGCGGAGTTCGTGCCCAACAACACGAACCCCGGGTTCGCCGACGGGACACGGTACGACGACGGGCGGATCCAGGTGCGTCTGGGCGGCTCCGTGGAGGTACGCTACAACGACCCGGTCAACGTCAGCGGCAACGTGCCGCTGTACTCCACGGCGACGAGCGCCATCTCCAACGTGTTCACCGCCGCTTTCAGGCTGGCGGGCCCGGCCAACCCGATCCTGTTCGTCTCCGACACCTTCGTGCCGTTGTCGGGGCCGACCAGCTACGTCAACAGGCAGGTCACGGCCGTGGGGCCCGGCGACACGGTGAACGTCAGCGTCACCGACCCCGACTTCGACCTGACGCCGGATGTGGACACCCTGCTCGTGGCGATCGCCTCGCGGACGACCAACGCCGCCGGACCGGTGGTGCCGCCGTTCACCACGGCCATGGACGACCTGGAGTGGATGCCGCTCACGGAGACCGGTCCGCGCACCGGCGTGTTCGCCGGGTCGATGAAGACCGTCATCGCACCGGACGCCTTCTCCACGGTGCTGCGAAACAACGGGAACCTGGAGGTCCGCGGCCATGACTTCTCGTCGGCCGGCGGTTCGGAACCCCAGGTGACGGCGGCCTACACCGACGCCCGCGCCGCCCTGCAGACCCGGCAGCTGGCCGTCAACATCGACGGCACCGTGCGGTTCGTCGAGAACCCCCGGGTGGCCGACTCGGCCGCGGCGCTGCCGGGCTTCCAGGAGAGCCCCGGCGCGCACCTCCCCGGTCAGATCAGCGAGATCAAGGCGGGAGAGCCGCTCTACCTGCAGTTGATCGACGACGACCTGAACCGGGACGCGTCGACCACCGACCCGGTGCTGCCAGCCACCTTGACGGTGACGGT
>JACQZM010000031.1:5810-27994 GCA_016213885.1 Candidatus Rifleibacteriota bacterium
GCGGCACCGACAACCACGCCGCCACTCTGATCACCAGCACCATCTACGTGACCGTGGACTACGGCGACGGCGAGACCCGGCTCGGAGTGCCGGTGTCGCGGTCCGACCGGATCTCCATGCGCAAGGGCGTCACCGGAACGCTGACCATGGCCGACAGGCTCGCCGGCGGCTCCACCGCCGGGACCCGGGTCACCAACGGCGGCGACGATCTGTACATCACGGTCACGGGAGAGACGGACTGCAGCACCGCCCCCGGCCCCGGCAACGACACGCTCACCGTGACGTTGACCTCCACCACCGCCATCGATGGAGGCGGGACTCGCGTGGACTCCGAGGTGGTGATCCTCACGGAGGACCCGACCATCGAGGGCGACTTCTCCGGCACGTTCCCGTCGAGCTACTACGTCCCTGCCGCCTCGAGCTTCACGAACAACAACGGCCGGATCGAAGTGGTGCCCGGCGGATCCGTCGCGGTGTCGTACACCGACAACCTGGGCCCGAACGGTGAGCCGTTCATGCGGACCCCTGCCGCGGACGGCACCGGCAACACCCTGAACGTCAACGTCGAGACCGCCACGGTCGCCTTCGTGGACTCCCTGAACGCCGCGTATCCGACCCAGCCCCCGGTTCCCGGGGCGGCGCTGCCGACGCCGCTACCGGTCGCGCGGATCGCGCCGGGCGACACCCTGTACATCCGGGTGCAGGACCGGGACGCCGACGTGGTCCCCCTGGGCCACACCAACACGGTCACGGTGAACGTGACGACGACCTCCACCGGCGACTCCGAGCTGGTCGTGTGCCGTGAGACCACCACCCCGGGCGTCTTCGTCGGAGAGATCCAGACCCGGTTCGGCCTGTCCGCGGCGGCCACCGGAAAGCCGAACGCCGACGCGACCATCGGCAACGGCATCGTCGAGGTGCGCGGCCGCGACCGGGTCTACGCCACGTACCGCGAGGGGACGGCGCCCGTGGTGGACGTGGAGTTCGCCGCCAGGCTCCGCGTCCAGGAGAACCTCTCCGCCGAGGCCGGCGAGCTGACCACGGTTCCGGCCGGGACGGACCTGGTGGTCCGCCTGGTGGACGACGACGTGAACGCCAGCGCCGGCGTGTCCGAGCAGGTCACGGTGACCGCCACGATCGGCATTCCGGTCCGGGACACGGAGTACGTGCTGCTGACCGAAACCGGGCCCGATACCGGCATCTTCACCGGCAAGGTCCCGGTCAGGTCCCGGTCGACCGCCACCAGCTACGACGGTTACCTGGACGCACCGCTGCCCGGAGCGAACCGCATCGAGACGGCGTTCATCAACCTGACCTACCGGGACTACCAGGTCCCGTACCCGGTGGTCGGGACCACGACCTACTACGACCGCACCCAGGCGCTGGACCTCCAGTACGGCCAGGACCTCGCCCCCGAGACCGGCCGGGTGGAGATCCACGTGCCGTTCCGCGGCGTCTACACCCGCCCCAACGATCTGGCCCAGCTGATCGCCGGGGCGCCCATGTGCATGGTGGTCTACGATCGGGACGCCGACGTGTCGCCGGCCCGGGACGTTGCCACGGTCACGATCTCGGTCACCACGACCGCCCAGGGCAGCACCAACCTCCTGGTCGATCAGGAGGTGCTCCGGCTCTCCGAGACGGAGCTGTCCAGCGGGGTGTTCAAGGGGTGCATCGAGACCAACTTCGGCCCCAGGCAGTTCGGGGACAACAAGCTCTCCGTGGCGGGCAACGAGTACGTCTCGGTGACCTACACCGACCCCAACGACGCCCTGGGTCAGAGACTCGACGTCACCGACCAGGTGCGGGTGGCCCCCAAGTACCTGAGCGAGGTCGTGGCCAACAACGTGAGCACCAAGGAGGTCGTCATGGACCTCTCCAACGGTGCCAGGGTGGTCATCCCGGCGTACTCCGTGTACAAGCCGCTGGACGTGAAGTTCCAGCTGAGATACGGCGTGCCGATCCAGACCGGCGGCGACTCCCGGCCGATCGACGAGTCCGGCAACTACGTGCCGCTGCCGCTCAACCCGGCGATCCAGCTGCTCCAGGACCAGGGCAAGGCGTTCTGGTACGAGCTGCAGCCGTCCGCCGCCGCGTTCAAGAAACCGGTGCAGATGTTCATTCCGGTTCCCACCAGCGCCCACATCTCCGGGGCGGTGCCGCCGCTGAACGCGCAACAGCTCACCCAGATCAAGGTGGTGTTCTTCGACGGGTACGAGTGGCTCTCCATCGGCGGCTCGTTCAGACCGAGGGGGTCGGACCTGAACGTACCCGATCCGCAGCAAGACTACGTCGTGGCCAGCACCAACCACCTGACCACCTACGCCCTGGCCGTGGACACCCGATCGCTGCCGCCGATCGGCGGGCCGCTCGTCTCGAGCGTCGCCGCGAACAACAACCCGTTCACGCCGAACGCCGACAGCTTCAACGACACGACCACGGTCTCGTTCGCGCTGGCCGAGCCGTCCATGGTCAACATGCGGATCTTCGATTCCAACGGCGATGTGGTCCGGACCCTGATCCAGGATGTGATCCTGTCCTCGGGGTACGTCTCGGAGCAGTGGGACGGCTCCTACCTGTTCGCGGAGCGCAAGGTCCCGAGCGGATTGTACGTCGTGGAGATCAAGGCCACCTCGATCACCACGGGCCGGAAGGCCAAGGAGACGCTCCTGGTGGGGGTGATGAAGTAGTCGCGGTACGCGGTCGGAACCGGACCCGGTCTACCGGGCTGAAAGGACTGACTGGATCGTGCCTCTCTCGAGGGTGGTGCTGCTCGGCTCTCTGGCGCTGGCCCTGGCCGTCGGCGGGACAGCGCCGGCGGTGGCCCTGCAGATCAAGGGCCACGAGCGAGAGGGGATGTTCGCGGTGCGGAAGGGGTTCAGATTCACCGGTGTGGACGTGGAGGGAAACTCGGGGATGTTCCTGGCGAACAACCGGCAGTTCGGAGCGCAGGCGCTGGAAGTGGGCGGCCGCTTCGAACAGACGCTCAGGGTGGACGTGGACATGGAAGTGATGCCGCGTCTCTCCGTGCGCGGTCGGTTCGACGACACGCTCTGGCCCGCCAAGCAGGAGCTCGCAGTGGACTACCACGGGGAGGCCCTGACCGTCTCCGGCGGCGACATCGTGGCCAGCTTCGCCGGCGCCGAATTCCCGATGGAATCCCAGAACCTGTTCGGCGTCAGGGGACGGTACAGGACCGGCAAGCACGACGTCACCGCCGTGGCGGCCAAGCTCGCCGGGAACGCGGGCCACTTCGAGGGGCAGGGGGACAACACCAAGGGGCCCTACTTCCTCGCCGACAGGAAGGTCGTCTCGAACAGCGAGAAGGTGTACGTGGACGGCATCCGCAAGTTCCGCGGGACGGACTACAGCATCGACTACGCAAGCGGCGTGCTGAACTTCACCGGCGCGGTGGACGACCGGTTCAAGATCACGGTGGACTACGAGTTCGAGGCGCCCGACGGGTTGCTCGGCCAGAGTCTCGTGCTCTCCCGGTACACCGGCGAGCTCAGCGACAGGACCAACCTGGGCGTCTCCGTGGGCAGTCGCCGGGTCGGCGGTGGCGGCGACCGGGACCTGGTGGGGTTCGACGGACGGCTGTCGTTCGCCTCGGGCGTCAGCCTCGGTGGCGAGGTCGCCTTTGCCAGGGCCGATTCGGAGGTGGCCGGAGCGTTCCGGGGCGAGGCCTCGGGCCTGGTGAAGGGTGTCTCGTGGAACCTGGGCGCCAGGATGGTCGAGCCGGCCTACTCCGGCCTGGGGGCGGTGACGGCCCGGAAGGACGTGGCGGATCTCAATCTGGGGCTGGGCTACACCGCCTTCAAGAACGCCCGGCTCTCCACCCGGCTGGCCACCTCCCGGGACAACCTGTCCGGCACCAAGCTCGGTTCCACCCAGCGGGACCTGGTCGTGGAGAACACGGTGGTCTACGCGCTCCCGGCCGGGACCCGGATGGAGCTGTCGCTGGACAACCGGAACGAGTTCCACTGGGACGACCTGGAGGAGCACCTGCTGGACAGCCAGAGCATCTCGTACCGGACCGGGCTCCGCTACCGGCTGGATCGCCACATGATGATGGGGAGCTACGAGATCCGGAACGGCCTGGATCGCGGAGCCGGGGCCGAGCGGGAGCTCACCACCCACGTGGCCTCCACGCAGCTCCAGTCCCGGCTGTTCAAGACCGTCTTCTCCACCGCCACGCTCCAGTTCCTGCGAGGTGTCGAGAGCCCATCGGGCAGGGTGCTGAACGAGGAGCTGCTCACCGGCGTGGACCTGACGGTCCCGCTGTTCAGGTACATGGGCTCGAGCACGTCGTACACGCTCCAGCAGCGGTTGGAAGGGGTCGAATCCAAGACCCACTCCGCGGTGCTCTCCCTGAGGACTCAGAACCTGGGCAACTTCTCCGGGGAGGCCTCTCTGCAGATGAAGCGGACCGATCAGAGCCACGGCGATCCGGTTGGAAACTCGCTGGTGACCGGGCGGGCGTCCTACCAGATCGGCCCCACCGCTTTCTTCTCGGCGGACTACCAGCGCCGGCTCACCGGCGCCAGCGTGACCGGCCCGGTCACGCTGGACCTCAGGGGTTCGCTCAAGCCGCTCAAGGGGTGGGACCTGGGCGGCGGGTACAAGATCGATCAGTTCGAGGACCCGAACAGGTCGAACTCGTACTTCGGCCGTGTGGCCTACATGGAGGCGACGGTGAACTTCTAGGAGGCGGGCCCGAGCTGGCCTGCCGTGTTGCTGGACAACGGTTCTGGTGCGGCGGGGATGTCCGGACGGGGCGCAGCCCCGGGAGAAGCGACATCCCAAGGAGCGAGGAACATGGTGTTGAGGAAATGGGCCTTGGCGGCGGTGCTGCTCTTGGCATCGAGAAGCCCGTTGTTGGCCGCCTTCAACGACATCGTCACCGGTGCGCGTCCCCAGGGGATGGGGGGGGCGTTCGTGGCCGTGGCGGACGATGCGAACGCCCTGTACTGGAACCCGGCAGGCCTGACGCAGCTGCGCAACGCGGAGCTGACGCTGATGCATGCCAACGAGGCCGACGTCTCCTCCGGTCCGACCCTCCTGACCGACTTCGTCGGGTTCTCGAACTGGCCCATGCAGTTCGGGACCATCGGCATCGCCGTGTTCCAGCAGGGCAACAACAAGGTGCTCCAGGAGCGGACCTACCTGTTCAGCTACGCCCTGGGCGTGAGCCACGACACGTCGCTGGGGCTGAACATGAAGTATCTGACCCTGGACCCGGCGGGTCGCCAGGTCACGGCCAACGACCCGGCTCTGGTCACCCAGGACACGGTCTCGTTCGACCTGGCCGGCCTGCATGCCGTGACTCCCTTCTGGAAGATGGGGTTTCTGATCCGCAACGTCGTCGGCGAGACCGGCACCGTGATCAGGGAGAACCTGCGTCGTACCTACCGGGTCGGCTCGGCGTACCGGTTCGAGGATGTGCTGTTCCTGGACGACTCCGTGACCTGGTCGATGGACCTGTTCACCAAGGAGGACATTCGCGACGCCCCGGGGGCCAAGATCCTCGCGGCCACCGGCCTCGAGTACTCGTTCGACGAGCGGGTGTCGATCCGGGTCGGAAACGAGCGAGGCCACGTCACCGCGGGTCTCGGGTTCGGCCATCCCGAGTCGGGGATCTTCGTCGACTACGCCTTCGCGGACGACGCCCCGGGCACGACCCACAGGATCTCGGCGACCTACCGGTTCGGCGCGCTGCCCGGCGAGGTCCACGTGGTCCATCACATGGACCGCTCCGCACCGGAGGCCAGGCCCGAGCGGAAGGAGACCGAGAACTCCGGGCAGACCAACGGGCGGGCCAAGGCCTCCCCGAACCGGTCAGCCCGGGCGCCGGCCAGGCCCGGAGAGCTGGAATCCGAAGCCACCGGTCGCACCGGCACGGCCCAGATCGGCGCCACCCGGATCTACCGGAGCGGCCAGGCCAAGGAGTTCGACAAGGAAGTCAAGGAGTTCCTGCAGAAGTAGCGCCCCCGGCCGCCAGCAGGGCAGGCCGCGGCGCGAGCCGCAACCGCCACCAACCTCTCGGTCAGTGGCGGCTCGTTGGCTGTCCTCTCGCGTGAACCGCGGCAGCATCAGCTGCAAGGGCCCACCCGGAGACGTGGATCAGGGAGCGGTCCAGCCGCCGGGGGGCAGGTTGTGGCTGACCAGATTCTCCACCAGGAACGTGCCGAAGAACTCGCCCTTGCGCATGACAAGACCGTAGTTCTTGGCATACCACATGTCGCAGTCGGCCAGCTTGGTGCCCAGCTTCTCGTCGCGGATGTACAGGTTCACCTTGACGCAGTCCTTGAACGTGCCGGCCGGGACCTTGATCGTCTCTATCTTGAGAACCTTGGCGGTCCAGACCGTCCTGTTGGTGGTGGCCGGATTCACCATGGCCGGGGTGGTCTCGAACCTCTCGCCCACCTTGACCACGGAACCGATCATCCGGACAGCCGGCTGGAGCACGATGTTGTTTCCACGCACGTGTCGGTAGTGGAGTGAGATTCCCGAGGCGTCGATGCTGATGTGGTCCCAGTCGTGGTCACCGCTGGCACGGCTGCGGCGGTTGACGAAACAGGGCACGCCGTTGCACGAGGTTTCCACGCCCAGGACCTTCATGTAGAACTTCTCGCCGGTCACGACGTCAACGTAGTTCCACTCGAACTTCGTGTCGGTCGGAACGCAGTCGGCGATCCGTATCTGCCCGGGCGGGACCGTAGGGGTCGGTGTGGGGGTCGGCGTCGGCGTGGGCGTCGGGGTCGGGGTCGGCGTGGGCGTCGGCGTCGGAGTGGGCGATGGCGTCGGGGTAGGCGACGGCGTCGGAGTAGGCGACGGGGTCGGGGTAGGCGACGGCGTCGGCGTGGGCGTCGGGGTCGGGGTCGGGGTCGGAGTAGGCGACGGCGTCGGCGTGGGCGTCGGGGTCGGAGTAGGCGACGGTGTCGGGGTCGGCGGGGTCGTGGGATCCGGCGGGGGCTCGGGCAGCGGACCATCGGGCACAGCGACGCCCAGGTCCAGGCAGATGTTCACGATCATGACCGCGTTGCGAACCGCCAGCGGGTTGTTGTCGAACTCCATGACGAACTTGGCCCGGCGAGCCAGCGCCTTGAGGACATCCATGGTCGTGTGCTCGAGACGCTTCTGGATGCGGCTGCGGATGATCACCTGCCTGAAATCGAACGTGATCGCTTCTTTCATGGAAAGGCCGATCGCGGGAGACCACCAGCTCTTCAAGCGGCGCATCACGACCGAGAAGAACGACTCCTTGCCGGCCGCGGACTGGGCGGCCAGCACCCTGACCTCGTAGGGGCTCGCGGGCCGTCCGGTGTGGGACTTGAACGCGGCGTGGAGCGCCTCGGCCTCCTTGTCGGAGAGGGCCACCTCACGTCGCGCCACGACCCGGAGCCGGGGGAGCGCCGCGGCATCGTTCTCCCGGACCCACATGGTGAGCCGGTTCGTTCCCCGGAGGCAGAGCTCCGAAGCGTCCCAGGTCATCGGAGCCCGGGGACCGGACCCGGAGAATCTCAGCTCGCTGACCAGCGGGCGGCCGTTCACGGCGACCGACACGGTGGCCGCTCTTCCGGCGGCCGGCGAGACCAGCATCTCGATCCGGGTGGCGGCGGAGGGGACGGCGAAGTCCGCGACGACCTTTCCACCCGACGGAGCCGCGGGACCGCTGGTGGCCCGGGGAACCTCCAGGAGAAGTTCGCCCTGGACAGGCCGCGGACCGGCCAGAGCTGGTCCGATGGCGAGCAGGGCCGAAACCATGATGAGCAGTGCGAGTGTCGCGCGTGTCCGGTTCACGTCAGGGACGCCTCCTCTGGATGCAACCTCTTAGAGGGAGATCACCTGTATGGACAAGATAGGGAGAACTGTTCCTCTTTCGGGTGACATCGATTCTGATGCAATCCTCGGCATATGTCAAGCGGGGAAGGGAAAAGAGGTGGGAGGCGGATCTGCCCGGCGTGACTCGCAAGGGGCGACCGAGGAGGCCAGGGCCGGGCCGTGCCTCCTCCGGGGCGACGGCCCTGCTGGCCGCTCCCGATGGACTCGGACACCAGACCACGAGAAAGCGAGGCGGCCACCGGTCCGATCCCAAGGACCGTTGCCGCCAGGGGGATCGAGAGCTGCGAGGCCCGCCATGACACGGGCCTGTCCTCGCTCGCCAGACTACGCCCTGCCCAGGTCCTGGGCGAGCGTCATCAGGCGCTGGACCCGCTCCTCCGTCGAGGGGTGGGTCGAGAAGAGGCTCATCAGGCCACCGCCGGTGAGCGGGTTCACGATGAACATGTGGGCCGTCGCAGGGGTCGCGTCCATGGGCACCTGCTTCGCCCCGATCTCCAGATGCTGCAGCGCCGTGGCGAGCGACACCGGGTCCTCGCAGAGCCGTCCGCCGGTCTCGTCGGCCATGAACTCCCTCTGGCGGGAGATGAACATCTGGACCATCACGGCGACGATGGGAAGCACGATCCCCACGATGAGCAGACCGAGGATGCCGCCGCCGGAATCCTCGTCGTCCCTGCTGGGGCCGAACCACCGGGCCACGAACGCCAGGTGGCCGATGGCGCCGGCCAGCGTCGCCACCAAGGTGGAGAGCAGGATGTCCCGGTTGATCACGTGGCCCAGTTCATGGGCCAGCACACCGCGAAGCTCCCGCTCGCTGAGCATGGAGGTGATTCCCTGAGTCACGGCCACGGCCGCGTGGGATGGGTTCCGCCCCGTCGCGAACGCATTGGGCGTCGAGGAGGGGATGCCGTAGATCTTGGGCTTCGGGATCCCGGCCTTCTCGGCCAGATCCTCGACCATCCGGTGGATCGCCGGCGCCTGGTCCGGCGAGAGCTCCTGGGCGCCGTACATGGCCAGGACGATCCGGTCGGAGAAGAAGTAGGCGATGAAGTTGCCGATGCCCGCCACGATCAGCGCGATCACGGCTCCTCTGGGACCTCCAGCGAAGCCGCCGGCGAACACGAGCAGGAGGGTCAAGAGCGTCAGCCCGAACATCGTCTTGAACATGTTCATCTTGTTCGACCTCCGCAGGAATCGGGGACACCCTGGCATCGCCGGGTGTATCCTGAACGTTATCATCCGGCCCGGAACCCGGGCAACAAACGACACCGAGACCTACAATGAAATTGCCGTTATCGGCGTCCCGGCGTTCTCCCGGCAAGCTGGCGGCGGCACGGAGGTGCGCTGTGACTCGGAAGGTGCCACCGATCGTCAAGGCGATCATCGGGGCCGTGTTCGGCACGGCTCTGGCCGATGGAGAGCTCCAGGAGTCGGAGCGCAACGTCCTCCGGGCGATCGTGCAGGAGATGGATCTCGAGGAGGGCGCCTTGGCCAGCTCGTTCGAGCCCGGGCAGCATGTCGGACGCGAGTCCGCCGCCGAGCTCACCGACGTCGAGAGGAACGAGGTGATGCGGTACGCCATCCTCGCCGCGGTGGCCGACGGCACGATCCAGCAGACCGAGGCTTCGTTCCTGAGCGACCTGGCGGGCCGCCTCGGCTTGACCGAAGAGGACAGGGCCCGGCTCGAGGAGTTCACCAGGGAGCTGTTCCGGGCCACGCGCCGGGGCACGGTCGACCGGAAGAAGGCCCGAAGCCTCATCGAGCGGCACGTCCGCTGAGGCCTGGCGGAGCTCGGGTCGCGGGTGCTGGCGGTCGTCATCGAGTGAGCGTCCAGTCGCGGGGCCTGCCCGCGCCGAACACCTCAGCGGACCTCGAGCGGGTTCCTCACGTCCAGGAAACGGAACCTGTAGAAGTCCGCATCGCACGTGTAGAGGGTCACGATACCGTGCTGCTTCAGGAGCGCGGCGAGATGGGCATCGGGTACCTGGTTTCCGCGAACCGGCAGACCGGATGTGACCTCTCGATAGGTCTCCCAGAACCCGTCCTGTTCCGAGAGCAGTCGCACCTGCGGTTGTCTCATGAAGCTGTCGACATTCGACAAGGCCTCCTCGTGGCTCATGGGCGATGAGAAGATCGACGGATGGGTTGCGATGCGAACGTACGAAACGATGGTGACCCAGGCCATGCCGATCACCTCGGGACCTTCGATGCACGCCCGGATGAACTCGCGGGCCCGGGCGTGTCCCGGGCATGAACTGTCGGACGCGTACAGGAGCAGGTTGACGTCGATGGAGTAGCTCACGCCGGTTCGTCGTCCCGACGTCGGGATTCCATCGCGTGCCAGAGAGCCTCTTTGTCCCGCAGATCGACTCGAGCGCCCATGGTCTTCGTCTGCCACGTGAACTCCGGCCTGGCCGGTTTCCGGTCCAGGGCGGAATGGAGAACCTCGGCCAGAAGATCCGACACGAGTCGTCCCAGGGTCGTCTTCCGCTTCGCCCGCAACCGCTTGAGGTCCCTGAGAATCGGATCATCGATGTCGATGGTGGTGCGCGCCATGAGCAAATCGTACCGGATGCATCATCAGATGTCAAGTAATGTGATGCGTGATGATTCGGACCACCTGGCCACCCTCCCCGGGCTCTCGACCGTGCCTGAGCGGTCCGGCCTCGGCTCGGTTCCACGTGGCCGATGATGCTCTCCCGGAGCGGTTCTCCTCGCGGTGAGGGCGGGAGTGGCGGACTCGCGTGTCAGCGGGTTTGCTGGGCCGGGAAAGCTCGACCCGGCTCGCCGACGGTGCGAGTCGATCCTCTCGTGGTCGAGCAAGACCTCGCGGATCGACTCGTCCCAGCCGCCCACCGCCCGGCCCGCTCCGACGGTCGACCGGCCATCGGTGCAGAAGAGTCAGGCCGGGATACCGGCGTCAGGACAGTCCGGCAGGGTCCACTCCACGCGTCACGTCCGCGAGGCGCCGACGGCTCCGGGTCCCCGAGGCTGCTCCTGGGTCTCGAGGGCCCTGAGCGTCTCGAGCAGGACCGGCACCTGCGCCGGCTTCCTGACGAACGTGACGGTGCCCATGTCCGAGGCCGCCTGAACGAAGGTCTCCATCTTCACGCTGCTGAACACGACCACCGGGACGTCGATCTTCATCTCCGAACGCAACCAGCGCAGGAAGATGATTCCATCCATCCCCGGCATCATCAGGTCGATCAGGATCGCGTCGGGGCAGGCGCCCCGGATCAGTTCCTGCGCTTCCCGGCCGCCGGCCGCGGTGACGACGTCGTACCCGTTCTTCCGGAGTGCCAGCGAGAGCAGGTCGCGGGTGTCGCCATCGTCGTCGACGACCAGGAGGCGCTTGAATTTGGCGCGCGCCAGCGAGCGTCCGTAATCGATAACCAGGTTCCGGATCACCCGCTGGCGTATGAACACCGATCCCATGAACCGGTAGACATGCGAGCGGACGATCCCAGAGGAGGTACTCCCGCAGCCGGTCCTCGGGCAGGCCGTACCCCTCGTTCCGGAGGTCATACGTGACCTGGCTCTCGTCCTGGACGACGGCCACCCGGATGGTCCCTCCACGCCGCGAGTCGTTGACCAGAGCGACCAGGATCGCGCGGAACACGAGCCCCAGGACGTCGGGAGAGGCCAGGACCTGGTTCATCAACGCGGGTCCATCGACCTCGATCGCCACCGAGTGGACGTCGGCACTGGGCCGGATCTGATCGAGCGCCCTGTCGAGCACAGCCCTCGGATCGACGGGAAAACTCTCGTGCCTCTCCAGCACATCCACCTGACTCCGGAGGTATCCGGTACACTCCGACAACGCCGCCAGGGACCCGTCGATCTTGCGCTGCAGCACCGCAAGCACCCGGGCAAGCTCGGCCTCGGTGAGGTCGCCCGCTGACAGCAGTGAGGACGAGAGCTGCACCGCGCCCAGCTCGTGGCGAAGTCGGGACTCCAGAAGGTCCGCCAAGGTGACCTTGAGCTGGCGCAGTTGCACTGCAGCGGTCGTTTCGATGAGCTCGAAGACGACCCCCTGGGCGCCGAACGGACGGACCTCGCCGGAGGGCTCGGGCGCAAGGCCCGGGTTCAGGGACCGCACCGTCAACACGAACGTACGGTCCGGAGAGCAACCCAGCTTCACCGAGAGCGTCAGCGCGATCCGATCGAAAACGGCGAACCGGATGGACCGCCGGGCCGCAGCGAGGTCTTGACCCGCCAGTCGTGACAGGAGCTGGACGGCCGTCACCTGCGAGGGGTCGATCGACTCACCTCGGAGCAGCGTCCTCATCGCGTCATTGGCCTCGAGCAGGCGGCCGAAGAGGTCGTAGGCGACGGTCGCGGTGGCGATCCCGGTCAGCAGGCCATGCAGCCGTTCCAGGCGCTGCTCCACCAGGCAGGTGCTCTGCCACGCCGCCGCGTGGGCACTCTCACCCCGTTCGAAGGTCAGAAATCCCAGAAGCCCCGCCCCTCCGGAGTCGAGCGTCCGGAATCTCCGGCGCTCATGGAGGAGAGCGCCGAACTCCCTGGCGGTCGTGCGAAGGGTCGCCTCGGATCCTGCCGAGCCCACGACGCCACCATCGCTGGCGCCCACCCACATGAAGCCCAGCACTCGACCGGCATGGACGAGCGGAACCAGGTAGCCCACCTCGCCGGGATCTCCGGGCGTCACGAAGTCATCGACGCGAACCGGGCCGTCCGCCGCCAGGGCGAGACTGAACGGAGGCCTGCGCAGGTCGCAGTCGCGGCTCACCAGATCAGTCGGCAAGCAGCCCACGGCGCTGACCACCTCGAGACGAGCCAGCCTCCGGCCAGGCGCAAGAAACAGCAGGCGCCCGAAATCCAGGATGTGGCCGGCCATCCTGGCCAGGTCCTCCCAGGGTTCCATCGACCGCACGAAGGTCTGCGGCCAGCCCCTCTGCGGAACCCGGCCCTCGGCGTGCATCAGTGTGCGTCTGGTGAACGTCTCGGCGCGGGCGGCCATCCGATGGGCCATCCACATGGCCAGTATCGACTGGATGATGATCGTCTCGCCGACCGGAAGCCAGAGCTGCCGGTAGCAGAGAGTCGCGCCGGCACAGACCAAGCCCGGAACGGCCAGGACGAGCACGACCCACCAGGCGACGCGCACCCCCAGCCACTGGTACGCCAGAGCCGTCACGATCGATACTGCCACCAGCAGGGCCAGGGTGTGGGGACCCTCCAGACGCTTGATGGCCCGGTCATCGACGAGAGTATCCAGCGCCTGTCCCTGGTACTCGAGCAATGGCATGCGCTGCGCTCCGGCGCTCACGGGTGTGATGACGCCCGGCGACACCGACGATGGCCCGAAGCCGACCAGGACGATCCGGCCCCGCACCAGGTCGGGCGTGAGGCCTCCCGCCAGCACCCGCCCCAGGTCGACTCTGGGGAGGCTTCCAGCCCCCCCCCGGAATGCGATCAAGAAAGGCCCCGCCACCTCGGAGGCCGAGGACACCGGGCGTACCGGGCGATCGGGCCGATCCCGAGCACTGCGAGGACCGACAGGATCATCCGCGGGCGGTGCTCTGGCCTTGCGAGCGACGACCATCTCCAGCGTCGGCAGCGACCGCCCTTCCACCCGGACGGACGTCCATTGACCTCGACAGACGCCGGCTTCCTGGGGGGGAAGGTCGCACGCTCCCCAGTCTGGTGGCTGCGGGGCCGCCGGCCGCGGGAACGCTGAAAGCGTGGTCGAATCGGGATCCAGCGGATCGTGGATGACGCCTCTTCCGAACGTGAGGTTCCTCCGTTCAAAGACCCTCCGGCAGAAGGCCTCGCTCACGTTCTCGGGCAGATACGTCAAGACGATCTGGCTGGCGCGCAGCTGATCCAGCCTCGTCAGAAGCTGGTCGACGTGGCTCTCGTCCGGAGGGCTTGCCGGGTCGAGCTCCACCAGGAGCACCCGGGAGCGCTCCCGGCCGACGCGGCCCGAGAGCCGCATCAGCGGGTCGTAGGCCTGGCCGTCCGCGTAGCGGACAGGAGGTGTCTCCGAGGCGACCCATACCCCGACGGCCACGATGACCGCCATGGTCCAGCCACGGTAGCGCCAGCGGCCGATGCCCTCGATCGATCCGGTGTTCACGGCCATTCAGCCAATGATCTCCGAAGGCGATCCCCATGCGTCCGGCGGATGCGGTGGTCCGACGATCCACCGGCACGGTTCAGGGCGATGCGCCGGCCCGGCCTGCCGGTACTGGCCTCAGCGGCCGATGAGGTGGGCAAGGCTGTCGAGCAGGAGGTGACCATTGTCTCCCTCGGTCGGAAGGTTCGACGTGAGCGCGTCCCGCAGCTTGAACGACATCTCCACCTGCAGGAACGCGTTCTTGGCCCGTGCGTTGATCAGGCGAGCCTGAGCGTTCCTCGTGGCTGCGAGGCCCGCGGCCGAGGTCACGAACCCCAGGAAGTGACTTCCATGGCGCGCGCGCAAAAAGGTCAAGGCGCCAGCAACCTGCTTGCCCGGCTCGGAACGTCCGGTGCCGTCCGCGAGGACGGCTTCCTGCCCCGCGGGGATCTCGGGGTGCTTCCTGGGATCGAAGCCGTGAAGCTGTATGAACAGCCCGTCCTGCCAGACGGAATCCAGGGCGTCGGTGGCCGCCTGGAAGAACGAGTCGGTCCGGTGGGTGGTGTCATAGGGCACGCCACCCGGGTCGAGGAGCTTGCGTCGCGCCGTGGCCTGATAGAACGTGCGCGATCGCGACGACGTGAAGAGCCGGATGCCCAGAATCTCGGTGTACTTGTCGGAGCGGGGATGGGGGCAGAGGACGGCCACGCGCTCGACGGTTCCGGCCCGTCGAGAGGCGGGGCGACCGGCGGGGGAGGATGGCTTCCGCGGCCCCGCGTCGGGGCCCACGCGCATCGCAAAGGCCTCGGCCACCTGCTCCCGACCCTCGACCCTGTGGATCATCCAGATCGGGTCGTCCGGGAGGCACACCGGAGTGATCCGAAAACCCAGGCGGGCGAAGTCCTCGGCAACCTGCCTGGAAGGGCCTGGTTCCCCTTTCCAGGGGATCGTTCGCCCCTGGGCCTCTTCGAGGAGGCGAACGAAGGCGCGTTTGAACTGCGTCCGCTCGGTCTCCCCGGGCGGCTCGTAGGTGGCGCTCTCCTTCGGGACGTACGTCCCGGTGAACAGGTACTCCAGATCGCGGGCCGTCGAGGTCCCGGGTTTCGGACGCCCTGATGGCACCGGATCCGCACCTTCCGCCGCTGCAAAGCCCCCCAGCACCAGCACGCAGGCCAGAGGCGCGATAGCAAGACGAAGCATGGCGAACCTCCGGTCGGCCCCCGGGGCCATCCGGAGCCCCTGGCCCGAGCTCAAGCCTGGTGGGAGTCTAGCACGCCACCCGCCGGAGTCAACCCCACCGGCCGGAAGACCCGTCGCCTCGCCGGGTCCGAGTCGCGCCCCGAGCGCGACCTCAATCCGGATCCCCTCCTCTTCCCTTCCCCCGAGCGCGACCTCGATCGCGGTGGTTTCGTTCAGAGCGCGAGAGAAACAGGGATGCCTACGCGCCTCGACATCTTTCCGTATGGTGGTCTCGGGCATTCGGTCGTCACGACCGTGGCCGTGGGCGTGTTCGTGCTCGCGTTCCTGAACCTGCGGCTGGGATGGCCGCTTTCGGGGCTGGTGGTCCCCGGTTATCTGGTGCCACTCCTGCTCGCGAACCCCTGGGCAGGGGGGGCGACGATCCTCGAAGGTGTCGTGCTCTATGGCCTGCTCTGGCTCGTGTCCGACCGCCTGTCGCGCTTCGGGTTGTGGAGTCGGTTCTTCGGGCGCGATCTGTTCTTCGCCCTGGTGGTCGGAAGCGTCTTCGTGCGCGCGTTCTTCGATGGCTGGCTGCTGCCATACCTGGGAGGGCTCGCCGCCGGGCGGTATCACCTCCAGCTGGACTATCACAACGATCTGCACAGCTTCGGCCTCATCGTCGTCGCCCTCATAGCCAACCAGTTCCGGATAACCGGCCTCTGGCGCGGCCTCTGGATCCAGACCGTCACGACGGGCCTCACGCTCTGCGTGGTTCGTTTCGTCCTGATGGAGCACACCAACTTCAGCCTGGTCCGGCTGGAGTACATGTACGAGGACATCGCGCAGTCCTTCCTGGCGGCACCCAAGAGCTACATCATCGTCATCTTCACCGCCTACGTGGCCTCCCGGGTGAACCTGATGTATGGATGGGACTTTCACGGGATCCTGATCCCCGCGCTCCTGGCTCTTTTGTGGCACAATCCGATGAAGATCCTCGCCACGTTCATCGAGGCCTATGTGGTCCTGGTGGTCGCCAGCTTGCTCCTGAGCAGCCGGCTGTTCCGCGGCGTGACCATGGAACGGGCACGCAAGATACTCCTGTTCTTCACGGTGGCCTTTGCCTACAAGATGGTCGTCAGTCACGCCGTGGCCTCCTGGATTCCGGTGGGCAGGGCCACGGACTACCTGGGTTTCGGCTATCTCCTGTGCACCCTCATGGCCATCAAGATGCACGACCTGGAGATGGTCGTCCCGTTCACCCGGGCCATTCTCCAGTGCTCTTTCGTGGCCGCTCTGGCCGCCAACGTCCTGGGGTTCTCGTTGACCATGCTGCCCCGGCCGGGGGCGCCGCTGGCGGGCGGCGACGACCAGCCGCACGACGTGCCGGAGAAACGCCTCGACATGCGCCTGCTGGACCGCGTCCGCACGGACGCCAGCCGCATCGTCGGCAGGCGCCGGGCCGACAGCGTGAGGCCACCGTCACCTGCGGAGCTGGAGCTGTTCCGAGCGGGTCTCGAGCGGCTGATGGTCCACCTCGCGCACGCCGACACCGGTGCGCTGGAGGAGGCCCGCCGGCTCGTCGAGCGCGTCGACTATCGCATCGAGGTGCTGGAGGGTCGGTACTACTATCTCAGCGAGCGGCCACCCGGGAGAGGCTGGGGCTTCTACGTCATCGACTGCACGAGGCCGAGAGGCCTGGTGATCGAGGTGCCCGCCGCGGCGGACGAGCGACTGGTGCTGGACGTCGGCGTGGTGCTGTTCGAGCCGCTGAGAGCCTGGGCGCTGGCCGCTGCAGGGGCCTGCCGCAAGGCCAGCCGCAACGGCTCAGCCGACGTCCTCGTCCACGAGCGGTCGATGTTCCAGGTCTTCCACCGGGTCGCGGCCCGCAGGAACGTGCTGCAGCTACGCGCCCAGGAGACCGAAGGCCCCCCGGCCCGAATGCTGGCCGGGCCCGAGGAGCCGCGGGCCGGAGAAGCTGGTGCCGGCACCCGCCTGTGGGTGAAGCGGGAGTTGCCGCCAGGCCTGGATCTTTCATCCCTCGAGGCGATCCTCGGTGACTTCGGCATCGAGTGGGGAGCGCGTGACGGCCCGAACCTGCAGAGAGACACGACGCCCTCCGGAGTTGCCGAGCTGGTGCTGACCCGTCGGGATAGGCAGAGGATCTTGCTCGGCCGCGGAGCGCCGGGGCGCGTGGCGGGCCAGCCGGGGTCGGGGTCGGGGTCGGGGGTCCTCCACGACCAGGCTTCACTTCCAGGGCCGGGTGTCGGCCGGAGCGCCTCGGCCCCGCGTACGATGCCGAGGGGCTCGGTCGCGGAGCGGGCGGGCCTGCTACTCGCGCCCGAGGAGCATCCGCAACGAGTCGGTGGCTTCCTGATGGGCAAGCTGGCCAGGGCGAAGGGCCCCGGGGAGGGCGCGGTCCGAGGGCCGAGGCCCACCCCCGAGGCGATCGCGGGGACAGGCTCCGATGCCTACGTGGTGCCGACGCAGGGCCAGCTCCTCTCCCTGGACGAGGAGGTGCTGGTGCCTCTCCTGCGGGCGGTCCGGACCGACCACGGGTCCAGCAGGCTCACCCCCCGGGGACTGGAAGAGCTCAGCATCGCAAGCGACAAGGCGAAGCAGCTGGGCTACGAGATCCGGTGCTACCGGGAGTCTCCCGACGGCCGGGACCACGTGCTCCTCGAAGAGCGAAGCGATCCGGGCCCCAGGAAGTTCTGGGGGACCTACGTGTTCCGCGTGGGCCCCGGTGCCCCATACCTGGTGCAGATCCCCCGACCGCTCTTCGAGCTCTACAGCCTCGAGTACGGAGTTGCCCTCTTCGAGAAGCTCGACGCGGCCTACCTGACGATTGCGGGCGCGAGCCCGAAGGCCAACGTGGACGGGTCGGCCGACGTGCTCGACCCCAAGCACCGCGCGAGCATGTTCGGACTGGTCAGCCAGGTGATCTTGAGGGAGCTGGGCCAGAAGAGCCTGATGCTCGTCCAGGCCCGTGGTTTCAGAGTGAAACCCGATCGGTTCCCTCCGAGGGCGGACGTCGTCCTGGCCCTGGGAGACGGCGGCACCAGCCCCCGCACCTTGAGCTTCCTGGGCCGCGAGCTCTATCGGACTCTGGAGGCCCAGCGCATGACCATCCAGTTCGTCGATGGCACGCCAGCCACCGCGGGGCTCGAGGCCACATCCGTCGCCCACGACATGTATCTCTCCAGGGGGCAGGCCAAGGAGTTCGGCATCCTGTGGCTCTCGCCGCGGTGGCGTACGGCGTTCAGACAACCTTCCGACGACCTGGCGCAGGCCGCGCAGTTCGAGGCCCTGGGCCTGGCCTCGACAGAGGTCGGCCTCCACGACCGCATCCTCCAGGCCGGCACCGCACCCGCATCCGTGGCTCTCCCCGCCCAGTTGAGAGAGCTCCTCGAACTGTATGCGACGCGTTAGGATATCATGGCGCTGAGCGCGGTGGTCGGCCGCTGGAGCACGTTCAAGTTCGAAAGGGTCATCGACCCGGACTCCAGGCAGGCCTTTCTTCTCATCCAGACCCAGCCGGCGCGATACCCCGCGGTGTTCCACCTGTGGCCCCTTCCAGGCCAGCAGAGCGTTACGACAATCATGCCGAAGCCCACCCGTGCCGGGGTCGATGCGTACATCGACTCCCGGACGGGCTGGCTGGAGGTGAGGTGAGTCCGTGAAGAACCAGGTCTTCCTCGCAGGCCTTCTCTGGATGAGCATCGTCGACGTGGCCCGACCGGCGGCGCCCGGCGAGCTCCCGCCCGGCCAGCCGGGACCCGACAAGCTGCCGCTCTACGACTCCGCGGCCGTCTATCTCTTGCCCAAGGATCGATGGCTGACGTTCGACATCCCCCCGCACCAGAAGATCCTGCGGGTGCTGACCAGCGCCAGCCTGTCGCGCAATCAACCCGTCTCGGTGAGCGATGAGTGGGCGTATGGCCTGCGCTACGAGCTCCTCACCCGGCAGGGCAAGCTGGTCGTCACGAAGCCCTACGAGTGTCGCGCGCGCCTGACCCGGTTCGTGGATGCCCCGGGCGCGGCTCCCTACACGGCAGGCTTCTTCAGGAATGAACCCATCGTGCCCTTGGATTCCAGGACGATCCTGGTCAACCTCAGGGCCCTCGACGAGCGGCCTGCCCTGTTGCGAATGAAGCTGGAGTCGGCCGACCCGAAGGTGCTCGACGTCGGCGTGCGCGTCTATGCGCAGGAGCAACAGCCCGAGCACAAGCTGAGGATCCGCTGGCAGAGGCTGACCGCGGCCCGAATGGAGCAGTTCGCTCGCGCGAGCGTCTACCGGCCGGAGCTCCTGACCGATGAGGAGAAGATGAACCTGGTCAGAACCACGTGGTCCCCCGTGGGCCCCGTGGGCCTCGAGGGGCGAGAATTCACCCGGCGGCTGCTGTACACCCTCAAGGAAGTGGCCGGGAAGCCCGTGGAGGCGCCCCCCCTGCCGGAGGGACTGCTCTTGCGCTCACGGCTCCACGGGATCGTTCCCCTGCCCGAGGCCGGTGGGCAGGTGAAGCTCGTGTTCCTCCCGATCGCTGCTCCAGGAGCCGGTGGCCCTGCCGAGGACGTGCAGATCCTGTGGTACGGGCGCCTGCTCTTCCAGAGATCATCCCTGCGGGTGCCCTGGAACGACAGAGGCTTCAGCGTCGATCGGCAGTTCGCGGGTGGGCAGCTCGAGGTCCGCTCGCCCCGGGATGTCGTGCTCAGGGCTTTCTTGATGACCGGCACGGAGAGCGTCGAGATCACCCCGTCGCCCTCTTACCTGAAGACCTACCGGGCCGAACCCTCCAGGCCGGTGGAGTTTCCGTTTCTGCACGTGAAGAGCAAGACCGTCCCGTGCCGGATCCGTCTCTGGACGATGTCCGACCACGCGAGGCCGGATTCCCCGCCGGCCACGACGCGGATCCGCTACGAGTTGCTCGACGCGGGCAAGAACTTGCTCTCGTCAGCGCAGATCGTGGCCAGTCAGCCCGGATCCCTCTATACCCGCCTGGAGGACCCGCTCTCCTCGGTACGGGTCTCCGACCCGACCAGCTGGTTCATCGACGTTCCGGAAAACGTCTCGTTTCTGCGGGTGGTTTCGGAGCTGGCGCCCGTCCTGGTAGCCACCGAGAACCGCCCGGGCGACATGCGCAAGCAGACGAGCGTCCCGGAGGATTTCTTCCGGTTCTACGCGGATCGAAAGGTGCACCGGGCCTGGTTCCCGTTGGCGGCTTCCGACCAGGAAGGCCTTCTGCTCGCGGGTCGCATCCAGCTCCTGATCGTTCAAGAGCGACCGCCGGTCGACGACCCCGACAAGGCAGCCGGACTGTTCGAGTGGGTCGCCCAGTACCCGCTGGGCCGCTGGAGAGGGCGGAAGATCCTGGTGCCCAAACCTGCCGAATCCCCCGATCGCCCCGAGGCCGTGCCCTCCACGTTCGTTCCGGTCCCCCGCAACCGGGAGGTCCGGCTCGCCTTTCGCGCGGGAGATGGCAGACGTCACGTATCGCCGGACCTCGTCTACGAAGGATTGGGGCAGAGCTGGACCCGGCTGTCGCTCTTCGTGGACGGGGCCTTGCTTGCGGCAAGTCACGTGTCGGGGCCGGACGGAGAGGTCGTGCTGCCACCGGTTCCCGTGGGGGCCCACCGTGTGAGGCTCGATTGCTCTGCACCGCTGCGGGCGTTCATCAACTACGCCGACCCGGGCAAGGGGCCGGCGATGACGTCCCGGCTCGCCGTGCGTCTGACCGGCAAGCCGCTCGTGTACGACGTGGAGAAGAGAGGCCCCGAGGCGCAGGCGATCATGCTCCGGCACTTCACGCAGCCGAAGCAGAGCGAACGAGCGACCTTCACGGTGGACATCGGCCTGCCCGCGGGTCGAGCGACCGGCCACGTGAACGACTGGACCTTCGAGGGCCACGCCTTCGACGTGCGCCCGGCAGGTGGGCACAGCCTCCCGGTGCTTGCCAGCCGCGGAGGGCGTTCGGATGAGGGGCAGCCGTTCTTCGTGAACCTCGGGAACGACATCCCCGCCGGCCACTATCGCATCAGGGTGACCCCCCATGGACACGCGACCGGATACCTGGAAGTTTCCCAGGTACACCCCGGCCGCCCCGAGAAGCGCAAGATCTTCTTCGAGTCCGAGGTCGGCGAGCCGGAAGGCCGGCGCTGAGCCCGTGTTCTGGCGATCCCCGACCCGGGTTCGTCACCCGCGCGGTGGCACGGCCGTGCCTGGCGTGCCGTTGTCCGTTCGGCCGCGCTGAGTTAACTGGGCAAGGGGAAGTTCCAGTTGAGTCTTCATTGATGAACGGAGTATCATACGGGCTCCTTTCAAGGTGTTCGATTTCCGTGCCACTTCTGTTGCACCCGGAGGCCGATGGACCGGTGCCTGTGAATATCCAGGGGCAGCCTCTCGACGCCTCCAGGCATCTGCCCTTCACCGGGCAAGGCCCGGCTGACGAGCGCTCCGGACTCGCCGGCTTCGCCGGTCGTCGGCCGGGGCGCATCGAAGCCAGGGGGGCCTCTGCTCTCCATCGCACCCCCTGGACCCCGTCGGGAGCAGCGGTGCTGTGGCTCGCTTTCGTCGCGATCGGCCTGTGGCCAGGCGACGCGCGGGCTGCGCAGCTTGACGACCTCCAGTCTCGGCTCCTCGCGCAGTTCGTGCTCCCGCAGCGATGGGATAACGCCGAGGGAGGTCGGGAGTGGGTTTCGGGCCCCAGGCCCGAGCGCGAGGCCGGACTCCACTGCGTGCGTCTGGCACCTGGCGAGGCCGTCGTGGTGAAGGCAAGGGCGGCGTCGGCCCTGCGCCTTCTCGATCCCCGCGAGCCGCTCCACCCAGGCGACGTCGAGGTCTCGGTGTCGAACAGCTCGGCGCTGTTCGTCCAGCGGCCGGCACATCCGTTCACTGATGGCCGATCGCTCGTCGCCACGGCCGACTCTCTCGACGGGGTCCTGTTCCGCATCGCGCTGTCGTCGACCGCGTCGAGGGCCCGCCGCATCGCGTTGTTCACGGCGCGATACGAGCCGGTCGGCCAGGTTGCCCCCTACCGTGGGCTGGTGGAGCTTGCGGCTCCGAGGGTCCGCATCCGTCGCAGCG
>JACQZM010000079.1:0-2392 GCA_016213885.1 Candidatus Rifleibacteriota bacterium
GGAAGTGGAATTGATTCATTTGAAGTCGCGCTCGGGAGGGAGAAGAAAGAGGAGGGGATACGGATTGAGGTCGCGCTCGGGAGGGAGACGAAAGAGGAGGGGATCCGGATTTAGGTCGCGCTCGGGGGCGCGACTCGGACCCGGCGAGGCGCCGGGTCTTCTCAGCCACGCCGGACGAACGGCATCCGCTCTCTCGAGAGCTGGAGGTAGCGACAGGCCACCTGGTGACCCGGCAGCGCCTCCTCCAGCCGCGGCGGCGTGGTGGCGCAGTCGCCCTGGGCGATGGGACACCGGGAGGCGAACACGCAACCGCTCGTCGGATCCAGCGGGCTCGGGACCTCGCCCCTGAGCAGGGTCCGCTCCGGCCGCACCCTCGGGTCCGGCACCGGAACCGCCGCGAGCAGCGCCTTGGTGTAGGGGTGGAGCGGATTCCCGTAGAGCTCCTCCGAGCTCGCCAGCTCGACGATCCGACCCAGGTACATGACCGCCACCCGGTCGGACACGTGCTCCACCACCGAAAGGTCGTGGGCGATGAAGATGTACGTGAGCCGGCGACTCTTCTTGAGATCCGACAGCAGGTTGATCACCTGGGCCTGGATCGAGACGTCCAGCGCCGAGACCGGTTCGTCCGCCACGATCAGCCTGGGCTCCACCGCCAGGGCCCGGGCGATACCGATCCGCTGTCGCTGGCCCCCGGAGAACTCGTGAGGGTACCGGTCGAGGTGGTCCGGAGCCAGGCCCACCTCGCCGACGAGCTCGAGGACCTTCTCGGTCCGCACCGACCGGGAACCCAGGGAGTGGATGATCATGGGCTCTTCGATGATCTCCCCCGCGGTCATCCGGGGGTTCAGCGAGGCGTACGGATCCTGGAAGATCATCTGGAGCTCCCGTCTCATGGAGCGCATCTCGCCGGCGGAGAGGTCGAACAGGTTGGTCCCGCGGTAGATCACCCTGCCCGAGGTGGGCTCGTACAGCCTCAGGATCGTCCGCCCCACCGTGGACTTGCCGCAGCCGGTCTCTCCCACGAGGCCCAGCGTGTCCCCCTCGGCGAGCGTGAAGCTCACCCCGTCCACCGCCCGGACCGCCCCGACCTGCCGGCCCAGGAGCCCGCCGTGGATCGGGAAGTGCTTGGTGAGGTTCTCCACCTCCAGGATCACCGGCCGCTGGTCGCTCACGTGGCGGCTCCTTCGTGGAGGAAGCAGGCGGCCCTGTGGCCCGACCCTGGAGGCACCTCGAAGAACGGCGGCATCGACCGCTCGCACCGTTCCATCCGCCTCTTGCAGCGGTTGAAGAACCGGCACCCCGCCGGAAGCCGGAACGGGCTCGGCACCATGCCATCGATCGACACGAGCCGATCCCCGCGGCGGACGAGCCTCGGGATCGACCCCATCAGCCCCTGGGTGTAGGGGTGCAGCGGGCTGTGGAAGAGATCTTCCACGGCGGCCTCCTCGACGATCTTCCCGGCGTACATGACCACGACCCGGTGGGCGGTCTCCGCGATGACGGCCAGGTCGTGGGTGATGAGCAGTATGGCCATCCCCAGCTGGGTCCGGAGCCTGTTCATCAGCTCCAGGATCTGGGCCTGGATCGTCACGTCCAGCGCCGTGGTCGGCTCGTCCGCGATGACCAGGCGCGGGTCGCACGAGAGCGCCATGGCGATCATTATGCGCTGACGCATGCCGCCGGAGAACTGGTGGGGGTAGTCGTCCACCCGCCGCTCCGGGGAGGGTATGCCCACGAGCTTCATGAGCTCCAGCGCGCGGTCCAGGGCCTGCCCCCGGGTGGCGCCGGTGTGGAGCATGTACCCCTCCATGATCTGGTAGCCCACGGTGAAGACCGGGTTCAGGCTGGTCATGGGCTCCTGGAAGATCATGGAGATCTGGCGGCCCCGGACCCGACGCATCTCCTCGGCGGACAGCCGGAGCAGGTCGCGCCCGTCGAAGAGGATCTCTCCCCCGGCGATCTTCCCTGGCGGCTCCGGGATGAGGCGCATGATCGAAAGAGACGTCACGGACTTGCCGCACCCCGACTCGCCGACCATTCCCAGCACCTCTCCGACCTGGATGGTGAACGAGACGTCGTCGACCGCCTGGCCCTCCCCCTCCGCGGACCAGAAGCAGGTCCGGAGGTGCTTGACCTCCAGGAGGACCCCGCCCGGGTTCACGATCGCGGCGCCTTCAGGACGTGGATGGTCGTGCCGTCAGGGTCCCTGACGGAGAAGCCGACGAAGCCGAACCGGGTGTTGTGCGGGGGGCCCTTGGCCTCGGGGAGGCGGGGAGAGACCTCGTTCCAGGCGGCCTCGATGTCGTCCACGGCGAGCTCGAACCGGGCCCGCGTCCTGGCCGGCGGCGGCTCGCCCGGCTCGGGCTTGTTCCACATGATATAGAACTCG
>JACQZM010000079.1:2409-4997 GCA_016213885.1 Candidatus Rifleibacteriota bacterium
CGTCCACCCGGGAAACCTCGAGTCCCAGCTTGTCCCTGTAGAACGTCAGCGACCTCTCGTAGTCGCTGACCTTCACCCCGAAAATGAAGATCCTCGCGTCCATCTCTGCCCTTCCGCTCCGGTGGCCTCGCGGCCACCTGGCTGTCCGTGTGGAGTCTCCCCGGCGATGGACAAGAGATTGGACCACCGGCCATGCCGGCGTCAAGCGGCCACGAAGCGATGGACGACTATCGATGGCCGCCGGAGGCGTGCTACCGTGTCACGAACCGGCGTTCGCCAGGCCTGCCGACCCCCGGCCGGCGGCGAGCGCCCCGACCCATGAGCCCCAGCCAGGAACCACCTCCCGAGGGAATCTGCCGTGTGTGCGGCAGTCCGCTCTCCTCGCCCATGGTCGTCTGCCCCGCCTGCGCCACCCCGCATCACAAGGACTGCTGGGAGTACAACCGGGGCTGCTCGATCTACGGGTGCTCGTCGGCGGTCACGGCGGACGTGATGGTGATCGAGGACGGCCCGTCGGCGCCGCAGCTCGGGGCGACGGAGGCCGGCCGAGCGCCGCTCGGGCCGTCGCTGGTCGTTCTGGGAGTCGGGTCGGTGCTGCTGTTCTCTCTTCTGCTCGGCGTGGAGATCGGTTTCCCGGTGGGTCTTTTCGGAGCGATCGTCTGCATGATCGGGGTGATCTCCAGGGAGGTCTGGCTCGAGCGGGGGGCCGGCGAGGACCAGCCGGCCACCGATCCATCCACGGCGCTGATGCTCGAGAAGAAGTCGGTCATGGCACTGGTCAACGCCCGCGTTCCCCACCAGCTCGCCCAGGCGTACGCCCTGTTCGAGCAGCGGCATCCGCGAGAGACCCTCCAGGTCGATCGTCAGGTAGAGCTGGCGACGGAGCTGATCGACAACGGCTACGGGGTACTGGGCCTGGAGGCGCTGGGAAAGGCGCTCCGCTTCCCCGGCTTCAAGAACGACCCCGGGCTCCAGGCGCGACGACGGCAGGCGCTTCTGTCCGACGCCGCCTTCGCCGCGGAAGCGCTGGGCCCGATCGGCGGTCCCCGGCAGGTCGGCGAAAGCGGTCTGGAAGAGCATCTGCAGATATTCGGCCAGTGTCTCGCAAGACCGGACTCCCGGTCGGTCTACCTGCTGGCGGCCACGCCGCAGGGGTGGGGCAGTCAGTTCCAGGCGCCGGTCGCCCTGCCGTCCCATCCCGAGGCGGGTGCCACTTCCGGCGGCTTCCTGGTGGCGGGCCCCTACGCCGCCGACGCCGTGCTCGGCGAGGCCCGGACTCGCCTTGCCGCGGGCCATCCGACGCTCTTCCTGCCCGAGGAGGTCGTGGACCTGCCCCGCAGGGTGGAGACCGTGGTGGAGGCTCACCTGTCGCAGAAAGAGGCCCGGTTCCGCACCGAGGGCGAGGAGCTCGTGTTGCCCTGGCGCGAGGTCATCAACGTCATCTTCACCAGGCTGGAGACCGTGGAGGTTCTCAGGGAGAGCCAGCCCGCGGGCGGGACGGCTCACTTCACCCGATCGACCCGGTCCACCAGGGTCCGGGAGGTCGTGGACTCCCACCCGATCATCGAGATCCACGCCGGTGCACCACCCCGCCGGCTCAGGATCTTCAAGCCGCGGCAGGAGGTGTTCGGCTACCTCGGCCGGCGCAAAGATCTGTCGGTCTCGGCCAACATGGTCCTGGTGGGCAAAGACCTGGTCCGGTTCGGCCCGGCGATCCGGGCGAGTCACGGCCTGTGCGATCTCTTCGCGGAACGCAAGGGGCCGGGGTCCCGCTTCCTCGACCTGCCCAGCCTCGAGGAGTACGTGTTCTGGTTCTGGGGCACCGGGAGAGAGGCGGTCCGGATGCAGTGGCGCCGGGTCGTCGAGCTGCTCGAGAAGACCGCCGGGCCCGATCGAGGCGATCTGCCCGGATCGAAGTCAGGCTAGCAGTCCGGGTCGGTCCCGTCGTCCGGGCGCTCGAACGTGGCCCAGAGCGGCTTGTGATCCGACGACTTCACGTCGCGGCCCACGCCGCTGGCGATCGTCGTGAGCCCCCTGGCCAGGATGTAGTCCAGCTTGAAGATCCGTCCCCAGGTTCCCCGGGGACGGGGAGGCAAGGCATCGACGAATCCATGCTCCGCCGCCCGGGTGATGAGCATCTTCGGCTCCCGGAAGAAGAACGTGTTCATGTCTCCCATCAGCAGGGCCGGTCCGCGAGCGATCGAGGACCGTTCGGCCTCCAGGAGCGCCTCCGTCTGGAGCATCCTCTGCCGCCTGAAGCACTGGTTCTCCAGGTGAGCGTTGATGACCCGGAGCCGGTGAGGGCCCCAGTGCAGGTCCAGGGCGAGCGCCATCCGGCGCCCCAGGCGGGGTTGGGCGCGACTCTTGGTCCAGTCGAACGCCACCGGAAGCGGGACGATCCGGGGTCGTTCCGTCGGCAATCGGGTGAGAATCGCATTGCCGCAGTCGCCGCCGCCGGAGCGTCGTCGTCGGTTCAGCTCGAAGAACTCGATCCCGTAGATCAGGTTCATCGAGAGCTCCCGCGCGATGAGCGAGGCCAGGTCGATCCCGCCGGTCCGCCCGTTGAACCGGTCCACCTCCTGGAGAGC
>JACQZM010000080.1 GCA_016213885.1 Candidatus Rifleibacteriota bacterium
CCAGGTGCTGAAGCTGGCGTACCCGGCGATCAAGGCCGCCGATCCGAAGGCCCAGGTGATGCTCAACGCCCTGCTGCTCTGGGACATCTTCCAGGGGCAGGGCGAATCGACCGACGAGGAGATCCAGAGCCGGCTGGAGAAAACAGTGGTGGATCGGATAGGCGTGGAGCTCGGAGAGATCGGAGAAGTAGACGTGTCGAAGCTGTCGGAAGAGGCTGTTCGTGAAGTCGGTGTTGCACCGGAGGTGCAGAACGACGGCGTCTATCAGCGGATTGTCTGGTGGAGCCCAGTCCCGAGAGCTAAGCAGTCGAAACGAAGGGTTGTAGACCGGGGAGGGATTTCGTACGTCGTTCGATCGGCGACTCCGGAGTGGCGAACGCCGGGCCCGGGCGGAGGACTGGCCCCCGCCCGTGGCCTTGGTTGTCGCTACGATGGCCACCGGAGCATCTACACTGCGTCCGTTCCGGGCTGGGCTTCCTGGTCGAGCTGCGCCAGGAACCGCTCGATGGGATTCTCCTCGTAGGTGTCCACGTCGGTCTGGGCAGGCTTCAGTGTGCTCTGGATCCGCTCGAGGAGTCGTCCGATCTCCGCGAGGTAGCCGGACACAGCCTCGGCCCCAGCAGGATTCGACTTCCTGAGTCCGTCGTTGTAGTCCTGGAGGAGCTCCTTGATTCTGGTCAGCGCCTCCTCCGAAGAAGCGCCAGATTCGGGACGGGCGTCCGTTCCGGCAGCGTGGCCAGGAGCGGCGCCGGGTTCGTCGGTCGTCGAGTCATCCGCCGGGTTTTCCCGGCTGGCCTGCGCATCGCTGGCAGTGTCCTTCTTCGGGCTCTTGGCTTTCCGCTTCTTGGGGCGGTCGAGTTCTTCCTTGAGACCCTGGGCCTGATCGGCCAAGGGCAACTTGGCGAGCCGGTTCACCTGGGTCTTCGTGATCCTGCTGGCCTCGTAGGCCTCCAGGACCTCCGGGGCCGTCTTTCGGACACGCTTCCGGGCCCGGCTCGTCGAGGTTCGCTCCGCAGGGGTCATCGGCCGGCGCCTCTCGCCCGAAGAATTGTTGCCGGTGGTAACGTTTTCCGTCGCCGTCGCCGGGGGGCTCTTCTTCGGACGCCCCCGTTTCACGAGGCCGAGTTCGTGCAGGACCTCGTGACGGCGAGCGATCGCCTTGTCCAGCTCGGCTGGAGTGCGATGGGCACGAGCCAGGTTCTCGTCGAGCGTCATCAGCTCCCGCCGGCGTGGGTCCTGCTCGGTGACCTCGATGGCCTCGATGCACCTGTCACCCCTGGTCCGAGCCGCCTGCACACGCTTGCGGCCCACCACGACCTCATAAACGCCATTATCCTCATGGACGAGAACGGGCGAGAGTAGATCGACGTACCGCATGCTCTCCTGGAGCTCCGACACTACCCGGCGATCCGGAGAATCCTCGGGCGTGTCCTCCACCTTGATGCGATCCAAGGGGATCAACTTGATCTGCCTGGGAACGGCCCCGGCGTCGCCCGGGTCGGGTGGTGCTGAGGCCTCTCCTGCCGGTTTCTGGCCGTTATCTACGTTGCGGCATCTCCTGTTGGCCACCTCGAGGTCGGTTGCTGCTGATTCCGAGTTACTCACTGACTGGACCGCAGTCTCCATCGTGGGCTCGGGAGTGGCCGTACCGGCGCAGCACGGCGTCACCTTGGTCTTCTCGATCTCTGTCAACGCCTCCGGTTTCACCCGGCCTGGCGTGGTCATGGCCTGCTCGCTGGCTGTCTGGATGCCTTTAGCCCGGGCCGTCCGCTGGAGGAAGCCCACGCACTTGGCGACCACGGCCGCCGAGACATGACCATTGGCCCCTCCACCCCGTCCGGCAACTGAACGGTAGACTCGCTCGAGAGTCAGCGCAGCAGTTTCCCCGGGCACGTCAGGGAGGTTCTCGTCAGCTCGAGCCGTCTTGATCTCGTCGTGGCCGATGAGGTGACGGCTCACCATGGCCTCGGCCTTCTCCAGGGTCATCGTCATCATTTTGCGCAAGGTGTGCTCTCCTTTCCGGGGGAATAACGGAAGCCCCCCGGCCGCCGACCTGGGCAAGGAGCGGACGCGAGAGGCCTCCGAAACAGAGCTCTATGTAGGTTCTACGCACCACCTTGCCCAGGCCGATGAGCGTCCCCAGCAACCTGGAGATGCCCGAATGCACATGCGTAGCCCCTGCCGACTCTTACGGGGTGGGACCTCATGCGAGTTCCTTGAAAGGAGGCTCAGGTCGCACACCCGTTGGGCGTGAGCCTTGCATTCATCTATCTGAGGCTCTGGCGTCAGACCCTTCGCTGATCTGTCGGACGTGATCCGCAAGGTGAGGGGAAAATGGTGCCGATCAGCGTCGGGGGTCCTCTCCCTGGCGTTGTCCAGTGCGGCGACACTTGGGGGACTGCGCGGGCTTCGGGAGAAGGTGACGGACGGTATTCGCTGTATAGGGCTTCAACCACCCGAGATGCGGTGACTTGTACAATCCAAGGTACGGTGACAAGATCTCATCGGGGCCACTCCCCTGATCGCGGATCTCCTTCTCGACCCAGGATGTCGCATGTTGAAGAGCCGTATGCTGGTCTTCGGAAAGGCCATCACGATGAGTGTACGTCTCGAGCGTGGCGACAAGGTACCGCGGCATCTTGGGATAGGTCACCCTCAGCTTCTTCTCGGCCTTGCGGCATCGTTCCTTTGCGGCCTGGCGGAGCCTGGTCATCGCCTTCTCGGTCTTCTTCCAGTACTGAGGCTGGCCCCAGGGCCGTAAGCCAAGCAAGAACTCCCTTGTGGTCCCTGCGAGGAGAAGAACGAGCTTCTCTCGATCTGATCCCCGTTCTTCGAGTTCTGCCAGCTTCAGAGCGGCAGCTTCTGGCTCAAAGACAGGCAGGCGTTCGTCGAGTTCTGCGACGCTCTGCTTCCAGAACTCCAACACGTTCTGGTCCACGACGTTCCCCTGGGCTCCCATCGAGCCCTGCTTCCTCCATCGGGTCCTGGGCAACCCATCGACGAAGGGTGGTGCATGCTAGCACACGCACTCCTGGAGATGAGCCCGGGCAAGCAGGGTGCAGCATCCGAGCAAGGGAGGTGCCCGGACATCGTGCGAGCTCAGGTTCCGTTTCCGGATCTTGCACGACGTCCTCGACCGTCTCTCTGGTCGAAGAGCTTCAGGAACCGGCACCTCTTTCCAAGAGCTGCCCAGGAGACCGGCTGGTGGCCCAGAAAAACTCGTTCGTGGTGAACACCCCAGTGGTCCACGACCATGAGTGGCTGAGCGTCTCCGACCTCGCCGACGACCCCAGCATCACGGGCTCCGCCGCGACTACCAGAGTGGATGGGGGTACGAGATGAACCTCGTTGCCTCCGGCGATCACGAGCGTCTCACCCTCACCCAGGCCATTGCCCACCAGGCCTGCCCCCCATCCTGGTTCCACCGTTGCGTCCGCCACAAGGGGGACCGGCCGATGACCCGCCCGGAGCACACCGCTTGCCAGGACCAGGGCTCCCCGGACCGCGAGTTGCTCTCCGTCGCCGAGCCGATGAGGGACATCCCCCGCCTGCACGGGGGTGTGGCCGCGTGACCTCCCGTCTGCTCACCCTCCCTCAGGTAGCCGAGCGCCTGCAACTGAGCGAGAGCACTGTGCGCCGCCTGGTCGCCTCCGGCCAGCTGGCCGCAGTCCGCCTGGGCCGCTCCCTCCGCTTCGAGGAGTCTGCCCTCGCCGAGATGGTCCAGGCCTCAAGGCTTCCGCGTCTGCGAGTCGTGCCCAAGTCCGGCCTTCCGCCCGACGAGGACCAACTCGAACGGCTGGCACGGAAGCTGGGCCTCGGATTAACTCAGGACATGTCGGCGACAGTCTACCGGGTACGCATCCCGGGTCATGCCCGCTCCGCGTTCGATGGAAGGGACCGGATCGCACAGGCCTTCGAGGACCGGGCGGCCGCGGCGAAGTGGATGGCTGGCATCCGCGACACGATCCAGGCTGCTCGGATCGGCGGCGAGCGTGCTGCCAGGGGGACGGGCATCGACGTCCAGAAGCTGATGGACCGGCTATCGGAGCGTGCCGGAGTGGAACTCAACGCCCACGACCTTCGCCACCACGCCATCAGCCGGTGGGTGGACCTGATGCCCATAGCCGGGCACTCGTTGGCCGACGTGCAGGAGTGGGCGGGGCACGCATCGATCCGTACCACGGAGCGCTACCTGCACCAGGCGGGCGGTCGATGGAGGGCCCACGCAGAGGGGCTGAACCGTGCCAACCTGGGCGGTAAACTGGGCAGTGACCAGTCCCAGGGGCCCACGATGAAGCTCGTGAATCGGCTCTAGGACTGGAGCGGGAAACCGGAATTGAACCGGCGACAGCTTGCTTGGGAAGCAAGTGCTCTACCAACTGAGCTATTCCCGCTCGCTGACGGTAGGACACTGGAAAGGTACCTCACCCGCACCCGGTTTTCAAGTCTCTTGTCGTCGGGACCCAGGCCGGGCTCTCCCGGACCCCGTGGCGCCGGCTCGAGACCGATCCGACAATTCCCTCCGTCCTGTCGCTGGGAGTTGTCGGATCCAGTGTTGGCGCGGTTTTTGAGCCTAAGCAATCGGGCCCGGACCGCCGACGATACGTTCTGGACGCCCACGTCATGGCGCTCGCGTCGGGGCGCGGTGCCCCGGCGACCGGAAGCGAAGCCGGCAAGGGCGGTCCGGGTCGTGGGGCTTCTCGGGGGTCGTCGGCCGGATCGGGGGCGACACGTGCGCGTCACAGAGGTCAAAGTGGGAGCAGCGCGGCTACCGCCGCGCCAGTCTGGCCAGGCGGCGTTGCCGCCCCCTGTGGTCCAGACCGTGCAGGGCCTGAAGGGGTCGCTCGTCGCCACGATCGCGGCGAACATCCTCAGGCCGATCGTGGATGCTCTCCCCGTGGCCGGCGCCACGCGGCGAGCCGATGAGCCCGGCCTGGCCACATGGATCGTCCTCGTGGGACTGGCCGTGGTCATGACGACCGCTCCGGTGAGCCCGCCGGCCAGCGCCGGCACCATGCTGTCGCATCAGGTGCAAGAGAGCGGGACGAGCGGTCCGGTCGACGCGCACCGGCGTTCCCAGGCCCGTGGACGGACCAACGAGGCCGCGGTCACGCCGTTCAGGGTGAAGATCTGGGGCGCCGTGGCCCGCCCCGGCTGGATCACGGTCCAGCCGGGCAGCACCGCCAAGTCGGCGCTGGTGGCCGCCGGCGGCACCGTTTCGGACGGCACGCTCAGGCAGGTCGAGATGCGACGAGACGGGCGGCTGGTCAGGCTCGTGGACTTCTACCAGATCCTCCTCGAAGGCTCGAGAGCCGACCCGCTGCTCGAGTCCGGGGACGAGCTCTTCGTGCCGCAGGCGGGACCCACCGCCACCGCGGAGGGACGGCTGGTCAGGCCAGGCGTGTTCGAGCTGCTCCCCGGCGACACCATGGAAGACCTGGTGCGTTACGCCGGCGGGCTCGAAGCAGGAACCGCCTCGCAGCTGGAGCTACAGCGGGAGGACTCCGAGAGCCGCTGGCGGACCGTGGCCCGCGTCGCCGTGGAGAAGGGGTGGGAGGATCTGGCCACCCAGACCGGCGTGACCAACCGGGATCGTCTGCTGGTGCGTTGAGACTCAGCCGGACTGCGTCTCTTTCTGGCGCTGCAGCGACAGGTTCGTCAAGATCATGCTCTTCAGAACCTCGATCGCTTCTCGGCGCCGGATCTTCGGGTCGCAGACGCCGAGGCTGAAGTTCTTCTTGAAGATCTCGAACTGCTCGTCAGTCATCCGTTCGATCAGCTTCAGCTCACGGATGTGCTGACGACGCGAGCGCTCGAGCTCCTGCAGAGACAAGATCCCATCAGCCATTTAGCCACTCGTCCGACGCTGATCAACAGTATGAAGCATCGGTGTGCCACCGGCAAGTCCCCTGATCATGAGATGCGCCACGAGGCATCGCCCTATCCCGCAGCGCGCGCTGGCCCGGCCGGTCACCACGCCCGACCCGGATCGGCCCTGAGGTACAGCGGATCTGCAGGCGAGGCGACCCCCCGCTCCCGGGAGCGACCGGCGAGCCGGACCACCGCCTCGGCCAGCGCCGGCCCGGGCTCCACCGACACGATGCGCCGGTCGCCCAGCGCGGGCAGCGCCAGGCCGGCCTCCGGGGTCGACTCCACGATCGCCAGGTGCAGCCCCTCCGTCAGGTCGGCCAGGCAGGAAGGGGGTCCCACCCGGAGCTGCCCGGGCAGATCCGGCAGCCCGTCGTCGCCCACCACGAACCGGCCGGCGTACACCTTGCCTCCGTAGGCGCCGGCCACGGCCAGCACGGCACTCCCTGCCGGCGCGGCCTGGCCTGCCGCGGCCAGCGCCTCCAGGGAGCCGACCCCGACCATCGGCAACCGGGCCGCCCTGGCGAGCGCCCAGACGCAGGCGATCGAGATCTTGATCCCGGTGAAGCTGCCGGGACCGCGCGCCACGGCCAGCAGCTCCAGGTCGGCCAGGGTCAGCCCGGCCTCCGAAAGCAGCGAGGTGACCATGCCCGGCAGCGCCGAAGAGGCCTGGGGAGCCGAGGCGACCGCAGTCCGCCCGTCGTGGCACAGCAGCGCCGCATGGCATCCCCTCGAGGTGGAGTGGACGGCCAGCGCCTGCCTCACCCTGGCGGCCACCCGAGCCGCCTCCCCCCGAGCAGGTGGAAGTGGACGTGCCAGACCGACTGGCCAGCTTCTTCTCCACAGTTGGCGACCAGCCTGTACCCGGTCTTCGAGATCCCCTCCTGCTCCGCCAGCAGGTTCGCCACCCGGACGCACTCGCCGACCACGGGCAGATCGTCCGGGGTCAGGGTGGACAGACGCTCCACGTGGATCTTCGGTATGATCAGGATGTGCGTCGGCGCCTGCGGATGAGCGTCCCGGAACGCCAGCACCTTCTCGTTCTCGAACAGGATGGTGGAGGGGATTTGACGCGCCACGATGCGGCAGAAGATGCAGTTCGCCATCGGCAGGTGTCCTCCGGTCTGTGCAGATCGCCGGCTCCACGCCGGGTCCTGGCCTGCGGCCCTACTTGATCGTCTTGTCCCCGGGCTTCCAGTTCACCGGGCACAGCTCCCCGGTCTGGGCGGCCTGGAGCGCCCTCAGGACCTCATCGGTGTTGCGACCGATGGCCGGCGACGAGACGACCTCGTAGACGACCGTGCCCTCCGGATCGACGATGAACGCCCCCCGCAGGGCGAACCCGGTCGATTCGTTGAGCACGCCGTAGTCCTTGGAGATCTGCTTGGTCAGGTCCGCCACCACCGGGTACTTCACGTCGTTCAGGTCTTTCTCGTACCAGGCCTTGTGCGTGAAGACGCTGTCCACGCTGACCGCCACGATCTCGGCGCCGAGCTTCTTGAACTGCTCGTGCCTCTCCGCGAGACTGCGGAGCTCTGTCGGGCACACGAACGTGAAGTCCAGCGGGTAGAAGAACAGCACGGTCCACTTGCCCTTCCGATCGGCCAGACTGAACGTGTCCTTCGTCACGTCTCCGCCCTTCACATACACGCCGGCGGTGAAATGAGGCGCTTTCTGGAGTACCAGGCTCATATGTGACCTCCTTGACGATAGCTCCGATGTCCGATCGATCGTGCCCGTTACAATCAATACCGAAGTGGTCTCGATCGCAAGCAAAATCGATCGGCCCCGGCTCGCCTAGTCCAGGAACTCCTTGCGACGGAGGGTCACCAGGCACAGGAGCCCCAGCACCACGCCGTTCGCCGCCAGGTCCCGGGCGATGGTGGAGAGGTTGCCCGTCGAGGCGTCCTTCTTGATCATGGGCAGGAGCGTGTCGATGGAGATCAGCTCGCCGTATGGCCGGGTGAACACGCATTTCGCGATCGTCGTGTTCGGTCGGACCTGCTCCACCAGACTCGGGATCACCCACCAGACCGCCACCAGGATCGTCATGGAGAGCAGCACCACCGTGGTCAGCCGGGAGGCCAGCAACGAGATCCAGCTGAAGAACAGGGAGAAGACGGCCAGCGCCACGGCGAAGACCGCCGTGTACGCGACCAGGCAGTACACCGCGTTGCCCACGTCGATCGGGATCTTCGCCCAGATCTCCGGCGGCACCGACCACCGTATCAGCAGGGTGTCCACGATGAAGATGGCGAAGAACACCAGGTGGGCCAGAACGAACGAGGCGGTGAGCATCAGGACCTTCGCCACGAGGATCTTCCAGCGCGGCACCTGGGTCAGCACCAGCGTTCTCAGGGTGCGCTCCGCCTCCTCCCCGGCCCACGTCTCCGAGCACCGGAGGAGCAACAGCGCCGGGTACATCACGAAACCGTTCAGCTGGTGCACCAGAAGGAACGTGGCGAGCCCGGCCCCCAGCAGCGCCAGCACGGTCTGGGATCGGGAGAAGATGGTGCCGATGAGGAACAGCGTGAAGGCGATCGGATAGAGGTTGGGAAGCAGGACGTAGAGGAGGTTCCGGCGGCCGCTCGACCACTTGACCAGCTCCAGTTGCAGGATTCCTCTCACTGGACAGCCACTCCCTTGGACCCCGCGGTGGTGAGGTAGAGATCCTCCAGGGAGGCTCGCTCCTCCCTGAGCTCGTAGATCCGCGCGCCCTGACGGACCAGCCCGGCCACCAGATCGGGCACCTTGTCTCGCTCGAGCTCCAGCGAGAAGCCGTCGCCGCTCTCGCGGTGGGGGACCTTCTCGAGGGCTTGCCGCACCAGCTCGAGCGGTTCGGCCCTCAGGAGGTACCGGGACCCCGAGCGCTCCCCCAGCAGCTCCTTGAGCGGCCCCTGGAGGACGACCTGTCCGTCCCGGATGAGGATCAGATGGTCCGCCACCTCCTGGACCTCGAACAGCAGGTGGCTCGACACGATGACCGTGGTGTCGCCGGTCTTCCTGAGCGATCGCAGCAGTTCCCGCACCGTGACCCGGTACTCCGGGTCCATCCCCGAGGTGGGTTCGTCGAGCACGATCATCTGGGGCTTCCCCAGCAGGCAGAACGCCAGCCCCAGCCTCTGGAGCATCCCGGTGGAGAAGCCCTC
>JACQZM010000081.1 GCA_016213885.1 Candidatus Rifleibacteriota bacterium
CGAACGGGACGTCGCCAGCTGGTCTTGTACCTGGGAGAACCAGACGCCAAGCGCCTTGCGGAGACAGCGCAGCTCCTGGGTGAGTCGATGAACGCGGTCATACGCATGGCTCTGCGTGACCATTTCCGCCGCGTACTGCCCGAGTTGCATGGCCGCGCGCGGGGAGGCCCGCCGGCTGTCGCGCCGCCGGCTCCACATTCGGACCGTGTGGAAACCCTCTTCTGTTCCGTGGGCGTCAAGAACCATGCGGGAGACGAAACCGTCGAAGCCTGGGTGGGGGCCCGACTGACTCGTGATCGTCCGCTCGCCACGGGGTCCAGGTGGACGAGGCGCGCAGCGGTCCACCCATCATCGCCGCGACCGGTTCCCTCTCCGGTCCCGAGAACGAGGCGGTTGTAGCACACCAGAGGCTGTCGCCCTGTCTCTCCGCTCTGCGGGCTATGTGAGTGTCAGCGACTTCCGCATGGCCGTCGATCAAGGTCGCGGCTTCGCTGCCAAGGCCCAAGAAGATGACCCGGACCGATCGATTCCCCATTCAGGGTCGTGGACTGATGATGAGGGCGTACACCTTGTGGCGCCAGGGGCTGCGCCTACCCCTGAACAACTGGAGGCCATGACGGAGGCGTTCCGCAAACAGGTCCGCCAGTCGCCCTTGTTCGACCAGATGGTGCGACAGTTCGGCAGGTCGAAGGCCGAGGAGCTACTCAAGCAGATCAAGGGCAAGGTGAAGTAGTCGAGACCCCAGGTTCTTGCTCATGCCCCCTCGGCGCCACCTCCCTCCATTCGGCCGCGACCTGTCCTCGAGTGTCCGCCACTCCCGTGCCAGGGTCATCACGCGATCCGCAGCGTCTCGCACTCCGAGGAAGACGAAGGACAACCCCTTGGGGAGCCGTTCGCCCGGTTCTGGGGCCGCGGCGGCGCGGACAACCGGAGGACCTCGGCCTCAGTCGTGGAGTCCGAGCCCGCATCGCCGAGGCGGTCGAATCAGCGCCCTGTCGCCGGGGCGGCGTCCTCCCGGGAAAGCGCCGGGGGAAGCCGCTGCACGTGCCCTTGCCGGTCGACACAGACGAGCGTCGACAGGCCCTCGGCCAGGAGGGTGTCGTCGCGGAAGAGCTCGTACCGGTGGTCGACGCTCGCCATGGTCGTCCGAGCCACCGACGTCCGGAGCGTCAACACGTCGTCGTAGCGGGCCGGACTGCGGTACTTGACCTCGATGCGGCTCAAGACCAGCAGAAACCCCTGGTCCTCGAGATCCCGGTAGGCGATCCCGCGCGCGCGAAGAAGCTCGATCCGACCCAGCTCGAAGTAGACCAGGTAGGTGGCGTTGTGGAGGAGCCCCATGCGGTCGGTCTCCGCGTAGCGGACGCGGATGCTGACCTCGTGACTTCGAAGCGGTTCACTCATGCTTTCGGGCCCTCCGTGGAAGATCGATACGTGGCCGTTTGCCGACGGTTCTTCGAGCAACCAGTCTTCCACGTTCACCTCATCAGCCGCAACGGCCGACCCCGGGCGAACAGGTGCCCCCCTGACGCCGCCTTGTTGACACGAGCGACGTCATCGATCCATCCAATGTTCGATGCGCCAACCGCGGCCCGGTGACCAGATCCCCACGGACCGCCAGGTCCGGGCGCCCCAGGGGCGATCGGCGGGCGGGTGGCTTCCGAACCACGGCTCGTGGATCTCCACGATCTCCGGAGCGCCGAGGAGCTGCCCTTCGAACCGCTCCGGGCCTCCGTACCGAAGCTGAGCCAGCTCCTTCTCCTGGGCAGCCACACTCCAGAGGAAGACCGCGATCACGATCAGCCACGGGGAGAAGATGATACCGACCAGGCCCAGCGCCACGGCCGTGGCCTGGCCGCACGTGGCGGAGATGCGGGTGGCCTCCAGCGCTCCCACGACTCCCGTGAGCCAGGCGCGAAGCACCCGGCCTCCGTCCATCGGAAACGCCGGCAGCAGGTTGAACAGCGCCAGGCTCACATTGATGGCCAGCAGGTGGGCCAGAAGCCCTGGACCGGCCCCCGCCGCAATCCAGAGTGGTACCAGCAGCGTTGCCAGCGCCATGTTCACCGCCGGACCCGCCAGAGCGACCAGAATCTCATCGCCTGGCCTGTCGAGCTCTCGATGGAGCCGAGCCACCCCGCCGACGGGAAGGATCAAGATCTCATCGGTCTCCACTCCGAAGCGGCGGGCCATGAAGACATGTCCCAGCTCGTGAGCCACCACGAAGGAGAAGAGCACCGGAACCAGCAGAAGCTGCACGGCGGCGCCGATCGGGCCGCCGACCAGCGCGCCCTCCAGCGCTGCGAAGGCGAGGATCAGAACGAAAGTAGCGTGGACTGCAATTCGTATCCCGAAGAGCCGTCCCAGATTCCAGGATCGGTTCATGGCTTCCTCCTGTTCCGCCAGACCCCGACCCTTCTTCGCAAGGAGTGTTCCTGAACGACCACGTGATCTGGAGCGACCTGGTCGGCCCCGTGGGTTCACCGGCGATCGGTGAGCTGTTCGCCGCGTTTCGAGGGCGAACGCGGAACCGGTCGGTTCGGTCGAACGCTGGTGACGGTCCGGCGCTGACGCCCCCCTCGCGGACGTTTCCGCCCTGAGCGCAAGCGTCGCCGCGGAAGCTGCTTCATCGCTTCTGGAGGCCCGGAAGAGCGGGGGACTGGGCCGAACGGGCGGTCTCTGGTCGCCTCGAGGGTCCCTTCGCCTGCAAGGAGACAGGGTCCCACCAACCCGGGTGTTCGCCACGAGGGTGTGTTCGGGGCTCGTCAGTCTACATCCCACCCCGGCCGAGGCAGATCGTCGAAGAATGGTTCCCGCCTCGACTCCGGCACGTCGGCGACCAAGCTGGCCACGTCTCTCCCGCATCGTCGCGGGCCACCCGCCGCTCGAGGTACTCGAACTCCGCCGGTTGTGTCGACGGGTAGTGAATCCGGGATGATGCGACGAACGCGGCCACGAGGGCGCTGACCGCGATCACCACGACGTACGCGGCGTAGAGCTTCCAGATGAACCGTGAGCGCACGACCTAGCTCATTTCCTCCCGGAACCGATACCCGACGCCCCGCACCGTCTCGACGAGCTCACGGCGTGGACCGAGCTTCAGGCGCACCGAACGGACGTGCACGTCGATGTTCCGGTCCACCACCGGCGCGTCGCCGCCGATGACCCGGTCCAGCAGGTTGTCCCTCGTGAACACCCGTCCCGGGTTGGACGCCAGGGTGTACAGCAGGCGGAACTCGGTCGCTGTGAACGCGACCGGCTGGCCGTCGACGGCCACGCTATGGTTGTCCCGGTCGATGACCAGGCCGTCTCGTTCGATCCGGTCCCGGCTGGTCACGAGATCCTTTGGAGGCCCCCTCCTCAGGACGGTCTTGATGCGTGCGACGAGCTCAGCAGGCGAGAACGGCTTGGTGACGTAGTCGTCGGCCCCCAGATCGAGACCTTTGACGATGTCCGTCTCCTCTCCCTTGGCCGTCACCATGACGATGGGGATCGTCGACGTATCGGCTCGCGACTTGAGCTCCGTGCAGACCGCGAGCCCGTCCATCGAGGGGAGCATCAGATCGAGGACCAGAAGCGCGGGGGTCTCGCGCATCGCGAGCCTGAGCCCGTCATGGCCGTCGCCCGTGCAGTGGACCTCGAAACCAGCCCTGGTCAGGTTGTACGCGATCACCCGGGGGTCCAGGGCGCCGATGCGTAGCAGCGGCTCCCCTGGCTTCAATGCCTCTGGGTGATCTCCGCGGCTGGCGAGCCCGGAGGGCTCGTCAGCCGGGCTCGCCCGGTCAGCTCCCTCACGAAAGTTACCGCCGGGCCGCTCCTCGTCACAAGTGTTCTCCTCGAAGACGACGCCAAGGTCGAGACCGCGGTGCGACCCGGGGCCCGCACGAACGCACGCGGCCCTTTATCGGAAATTCATCTTCGTCTGGTAGAGATCGTCCACGGACCCACGACGGGTACGGGTCTCACCCGCGGCAGACCAGGGTCCGGGGAGGTCCCATGCTCACGGTCGCCTGTGTGATCATCGTCGTAGCGCTCATCTTCGACTACGTGAACGGGATGCATGACGCGGCCAACTCGATCGCTACCGTGGTCTCGACCCGGGTGCTCTCACCGCTGCAGGCGGTCGTGATGGCGGCCTTCTTCAACGCGATCTCGCTGGTGCTGGGGACCCAAGTGGCAGCCACCATCGGCACAGGGGTCATCCGGCCGGAGGCGGTCAACGAGCTCACGATCTTCGCGGCGCTCGTGGGCGCGATCTTCTGGAACATCCTCACCTGGTGGCTCGGGCTGCCCTCGAGCTCGTCGCACGCCCTGATCGGCGGATTGGTCGGCGCCGGCATCGCGGGCGCGGGGTTCTCGGTCCTGGTCTTCAGCGGCTTGTCCAAGGCCGTGGTGTTCATCGTGCTCTCCCCGATGACCGGGTTCGTCCTGGGGATGGCCCTGATGGTGGCGACCTACTGGTTCTTCCGTCGTGTCTCTCTCGCGTCCGTCGATCGTCTGTTCCGGAAGATCCAGCTCCTTTCGGCGGCCGCCTACAGCTTCGGCCACGGCTCCAACGACGCGCAGAAGACAATGGGGATCATCGCGCTGGTGCTCTACCGCTACCACCTCCACAGCGACCCGGCCGCCGTGTTCGCGGTGCCGCTCTGGAGCGCCGTGACCTGCCACCTCGTGATCGGTCTGGGCACTCTGAGCGGAGGCTGGCGGATCGTGAAGACGATGGGACTGAAGATCTGCAAGCTGCAACCCGTTGGGGGGTGCTGCGCCGAATCGGCCGGGGCGCTCACTCTCCTTGGCACGGCGCTCTTCGGGATCCCGGTCTCCACGACCCACACGATCACCGGGGCGATCCTGGGCGTCGGCTCGACCAAGAGGCTCTCCGCGGTCAGGTGGGGGGTGACCAGGAAGATCGTGCTTGCGTGGATCCTGACGATCCCGGCCTCGGCGCTGGTCAGCTTCCTCACGTACTACCTGATGCTGCCGCTGGCGAAGCTGTTGGGGATCGGCTGACCGCTCGGTCGGCGACCGGTTTGCGGTGCTTCCTGACGAAGATCCCCCAGCCTGCGCACACCTCGATTCGCCGGTACGACGCCTCCAGCGCCTGTTGCACCTCGACCCTGACAGACTCGGGATACAGGGACACGCGCCGTGGGTCAGCATCGGCGAACCCTCGCCACACGACCACCCTGGGACCGCGGTTCCTCAGGATGCTCGCGATCATCGCGGGATTGACCAGGTGGTACCGCCGGCAAGCCTGCTCGTCCAAGTGTCGGACGTGCCAGGGAGACCGAGGCCATCTCGAAGCCGGGCCAGAGCGGCCGGTCCGCGAACAGAGCGAAGTCGGGGACGAACGTGAGCACAGGACCGTCCTGGTCGCCGAGGAGACCCCACTCGTCGCCGAAGCCCTCTCCAGGGCCGGGCAGGCAGTGCTCACGACCCCTTCGCGGCGATCTCCCTGGGCGGTGGTGCCTTCCGATGCTGGCACCATCCGCTGATCCGCGAAGGAGGATCGCCACCGGGCGCCCCAGCGCCTTCTGGACACCCCGGTAGACGGCGCCCATACCCCCTTCGCCCAGAAGCTCAGCGAGCTCGTACCTGGCACAGAACGATGCGTCGTTTCGGGCGCCTGATGCCGCGTCCATGTCTCCTCGCTCCCCGCGCGTTCGTGGCTCCAAACCGATGCAAAGTGGGGTGACGAGGCTTCGCCGCAAGCCGACGAGGCGGGGCCTCGCGTTGAAGGTGAATGTCGAAAGTCGAAGCGGATCTTTCAACGCCGCCTCGGGTGGCCAGAGGAGTTGACTTGCTTCTACACGCTTGGGCCGCACAAGGCGGCGAGTGGAAGACAGCGTGTTTGCCGTGGGGAGAACTCGTGAGATAATATGCGCATAGGCGGATACGAGAGCCGACTGTGCGTCCGGGCGTGTGAGCTCGACGGCCCGGCGTGGCAGCCTGATCGTGCTGCGCGGGGCAGGGGAGATGGACTATGCTTGACGCCGCAGGGCGCCCGACGCGAATCGCTTCTCTTCTCTGGGCACTGTTGCTGACATAGGCAGTCACGGCCTCGAGCGGATCTGTGCTGTCGAGAGCCCACGTGATGTCCGGCGGTCGGCTGCTCCAGGCGCGCCAGTACCGCGAGGCGCTCGATCGATTCGCCGGCGCTGTCCGGGTCGATCCCAGGGACGGCGAGGCGTACTTCTTCACGGCCGTGGCGCTCAACCGCCTTGGAGAGCACGGGGCCGTGACTGCCTGCATCGAAAGGGCCCAGGCGCTCGGCTTCTCCCACCCGGATGCCGACTTCGAGTCCGGATGGGCCGAACTGGCTCTCGGCCGGCCCGCAGCCGCCCTGGAGAAGCTGCGGCGTCGCCTGAGCCAGCACCCGACCCACGCCCAGGCGCTGGAGTTCGCGGGCCGTGCCTACCTGCGCCTGGGCACGTTCGAGAGCGCGCGCACCTGTCTGCTGGAGGCCTTGCGACTGGATCCCGGGCTCGCTTCCTCCAGGGGTGAGGCCGAAACGGCGATCGGATACAACACGAACGTGGTGGCTCAAGGCCAGGGCGTGACGCTGCCTGCGGACATCTCGGGACAGGCGTCGGCGTTCCTGCGCTTCTCTGCCACTGCCGCCACGGACAGGCCGGTGGGCCGGTCGGACACTCTGACCGTGGGCTACAGCTTCGTCGGACAGGACTACTTCCGGCTCCACTCGTTCGACCTCGCCGAGCATCTCCTGTACGGGAGCTATGCTCATCCATTCCGGCGCCGGTACACAGCGGGCCTCCTGGTCAGCGAGGATGTGAGCTACGTCGGTGAGCGTCACTTCAGGGACCAGTCGACCGTGAGGCCGTCGATCGCCATGCGCCACTCCCGCCACGCCACGAGCGAGCTCTCTTACGCCTACGGCCGGAACCGGTACCTCTTCCCCACCGTCGAGACGTTCGACCGGACCGGGGAATCGAACACGGTTGGGTTCACTGAGTACCTGAGCGACGATGGTGGCTCGACACGAGGCCGTGTCGGCATCTACCGCTCGAGGAACAGGGCGGTGGGGAAGGAGTTCGACTTCACGTCGACCGCGCTCGTCCTGGGCCTCGAGCGACCGCTGATCCGGAAGGTGCTGGGAGAGGTGACCTACACGCTCTGGTTCGATCGCTACGACCACCCGAGCGCGCTTGCCGCCATTCAGGGGAATGCGATCGTCAGACGCGACAACGGTCGGCTCGCATCCCTGAGGGCTTCGTGGGAGCTCGGCCGCGGGTGGCGCGCGTGGGCCACGTACGACCGACTCCAGAGCGGCTCCAACATCGGGTTCTACGACTATCGCCAAGAGATCGCGAGCACGGGCATGACGCGGAAGTTCTGATCTCTCACATCTTGCTGGAGGTAGGGCCGTGAGGCGCGTGAACTTGAATGCGGTGATGGCGGTGCTCTGGGCAGTCGTGCTGGTTGCGCTGATCACGCGCCCGACGACGCGACCCTGCCGGGCTGCGGACCCTCCCCCTTGCACTCCCCCGCCCACCAGCCCGACAAACCCCGGCAGCGGGCGGACCACGCCCGCTCCGGATCGGACGCGCTTCACGATCGACCGAGCCGGGTACATCGGGGTCACGCAGAGTGGCCGCGCGACACCGGGCGCTGACCACGGCGGAACCGACCCTCGCTGGTTGCCGGTCGCGGGCCAGAGCCTCCCTGCTCCGGTCGCTCCGCTTGACCCGGCGCTGGACCCGTTCGAGGGCGGCACCGAAGGACGGGGAGCACCCAGGGCAGGCGGGGCATCGGCGATCGATCGTACCTCCGGCCCTACCCCCGGCGAAGGGGCCGGCCTGGCCGAGGAGCTGCAGCGCCTCGATGCGGCCAACGCGTCGACGCCTCTGCCCGCCGGGACCGCGAGCCAGAGCGTCATGGGCCGCCTCGGTGGGCGGGCGCGGGTCGGGGGCACGAGGGGCGATGCTCCGGGAATCTTCACGGAGTTCGAGACGCCGTCCGGCGTCGCCAGGACTGCTCCACGCCCCGGCATGGCACCCACGGCCCGGCGCGTGAGAGGGGCCGATCGAGTCCCTTCGACCGCGAGCAGTCCTTCGGCCTCCCGCCTGCCGAACCCGGATGAACCTCAACCCTTCGACCCGGCATCCGGTCGTGGCCTAACAAGATCTCACTCATGAGGCGATTCATGTTAGACTCCCCTCCCTCGGCCCCAGTGGTGGCGAGGGAGGGAGTCGGGCAGTGATCATCGTGGAAGACGTCGCATGCACAGAGCCGGGGTGTTCTC
>JACQZM010000082.1 GCA_016213885.1 Candidatus Rifleibacteriota bacterium
GGCCCTCGCCGGCAAGGTCGTCCTGGAAACCGTGGTGCCGCTCGACTTCGCCGGCCCCCGGCTCTACGCGCCGCCGCCGGAGGGTTCGGCGCGCTGGGTCGCGCGCTGGGCACCGTGGGCGGAGACAAGCCCGGCGAGCTGGGCGGGCTGTGGCTCGAGGTGGTCGTGGCCGTGCCGGGGTGCCCGGAGCGGGTCGTGTCGCGCGAGATCGTGGACTGCGTGGGCCCGGCGGCCCGGGAGGCGAAGGGACCGCTCTCGATCCAGAGGGCCTACCGCGACGCCTCCCGGCTGGCGTACCTGGTGACATGCCAGCGCTCGGTGATGGTCGACACCTTCGACCCGATCCGGGAGGCTGTTCATCAGCGGGTTGGCGGAGTTCTGCTCGATCTCACCTCGGAGATACCCCGCGTCCTGGCCCCGAACCGCGGGTCGTCGGGGGAGGGGAGGGCGGTGGCTCCGCCCTCCGGCGCCGCGCTGCCGGGCGCCGGGGAGCGCCCCGCACCCTTTCCTCTCGAGCTCCTGGCGCTGGCCACCGGCACGTGGGCTTTCGGTCGCAAGCTGCTGCCGTCCGCCGGCCCGGCCGCCCGCTTCTACCGTGCGTCGCCCGGCCTGTTGACATTCGGCACGAGCCTGGCCCTCGTCGGCCCGGGGCGCGTGTCGATGCGCCGGGGGTACGACATCCTGGACAGCCCGTTCCGCGCGCTCGTGCCCGGCGACTCATCGGCCGGAGCCCGTCTGGCCCTGGGGGTGGGAGTCCTCCAGACCCATCTGGAGGGTTTCCTCTCGCGACAGCTCCACCACCTGCTGGACGAGCACCGGGTCGCCGGCGACCTGCCACCCGCGTTGAGGCGAGCGGTCCGGTCACTGGGTGTGCCCGACGTGATGGAAGCCGCAGCACGGGAGGGCGTGAGGCTGGTCGTCCACAAACAGACTCGTCTGATCGGTCCATCCGCCGGGAAATGGCCCGCGGATGCCTCGGTGCGCGCCCGTCGCGACCTCGAGTCCGGGCTGGTCCTGGTCACGCCGGAGCGGTCGCTGGTGACGACCGGAGGGCAGCTCCTGGGCTGGTGGAGAATCGACCCGGAGACCGGGAACACTCTCGGAATGATGGCCTCCGGGGAGGGAGCCGGGCTCACCGAGTATGCCCTGGGAGTCGCCCGGGCTGCGGCGTGGCGAGCTTTCTTCTTCGCGTTCAGCCGGCGGGTCCAGATACTCTGGCTCCTCATCGGAGCGTGTCTGGTGGGACTGGTCTACCAGATCGCAGCGAGCCAGGGAGTGGTGCCGGGTTCCGCCGCGGGCGACATGATGGGAGCCGCGGCGTGCCTGCTGATGGGAGAGTTCGCTCCCTTCGCGCACTCGGGGGGAGGGGGCAAACCGGGCCGGCCGTCGCGCCCCTCGACGGGGCCCCCGGAAGAGGGGCCCGGGGGGGCTCCAGGGAAGCCGGGGGGCGCGGGCGGCCCCAAGGCAGGCGGACCGTCCGTGGCGCCCGGTAAACCTGCGGGAGGTGGCGGCGCCCGACCACCCGGTGGGTCCGGAGCCGGGGCGGGCGACCCTGGCGAGCCAGGCAGCGGCCGTCCCCCGGGCACAGGCGGGCCCGACCAGCCTGGCGAACCGACCGGCTCTGGCAGCGGCGGCGGAAAGGGCGGAGGCGGATCAGGCGCAGGCGGCGGCGGATACGAACCGGTCAGTGGCGGACCGTCGGTGCGACCTCCCCGGGGTCCCACGCCCGGCGAGCCTCCCGAGCCGCCCACTCCGACCCGCGTCCCCACGTCGGCGGAGCCTCCCGCTCCACCCGCGCCGACCCGCGTCCCCGCGTCGGCAAAGCCCCCGGAGCCACCCGCGCCGACCCGCGTCCCCGCGTCACCCGCGCCGACCCGCGTTCCCACGTCGGCGGAGCCTCCGGAGCCGCCCGCGCCGACTCGCGTCCCCGCGTCGCCGGAGCCCCCCCAGCCGAAACCGGCAGGCAGTGCCAGGCCTCCGGAACCGACCGGGAGCCCGGCCCCGCCGAAGACGGTGGCCAGTGCCGCGCCCGTTCCAGGTCCCCGGACCCTGGACGACATTCGCCGGGATGTGGAGCGTAGCGGCATCCCGCGAGACGTCGTCGACACGCTCGATGAGGCTGGTCTCCGACGCCTGGACGACGCGTTGAACAAGTGGGGAACCGGAAGGGACAACAACAACCAGGGAGTGCGTCACATCATCGAGTACGCAACCGACCCGAAGTATGCAGACAAGGCCAACCGGCTGCAGAAGCTGGACGAGTACCTGGGTGGGGGACCCTACGATCCGAGGGACCCCGCCGTGATCCCCAGGGTGACCGACACTCTGGAGCGAGGGCTGCAGCAGCCCACCACGCTGAAGGGCCAGCCTGAACCGAACAAGCAGGTGTACTTCATTCCGAAGGATCCGGGAAGCCCTCTGAGCAACAAGTCCAAGGGGATCGTGGTAGTCGTCTACGATGGGAAGATGCAGAGCTTCATGAACTCGGACTACAAGGGGTTCAACGGGCTTTCTCGGCCTCCGCCCCCCAGCGCCCCGCCCCCCGGGCCAGCCGCTCCACCAGGTGGACCTGCCCCCAATGCGACACCGGATTCGAATTGAACGGGCCCATCCCGGCGAGGACCGGTTCGACCCCGAGGGCCGTCTGGACGTCGTGCTCTCGGGACTGGTTCTGAGCTGCGCGGTGCTGATGCCCACGCCGGAGGCGTGGAGCCGTCTCGCACACGGGCTGGAGCTCGACGTGGAGCTCTGGCTCGAGCGGAGCGGAAGCGTGCGCCGCCTGCCGGAGGCGCCCGCGGCTCTGACCTCGATGGGCGGGGTGTTCTGGCGTGCGACCGGACTGGTTACCGATTGCGACGGGGACTGGCTGAAGCTGGAGTCGGTGGTCCCGCTCTCGATCGATCTGGACCCGCCGGTCCAGGCACCCTCGGGCCTGCCCCTCATCGCCGCGGGCGATCACCTCGAGGTGGAAGGCCGCCTCAAGCTGGACCTCGAGCTGGACTGATCGGAGACCCGCTCGCGGCGGGCGACGAGAGCGGCCGCGCTGCGCGAGAGGGAATCGTCCCGCGTTGGCCAGGGCTGGCATGGCGGGGTTGTCCGTGAGGCGGGCCGTCTGGCATCATGGGACCGCGGCCACCCCGAAGGGAGCCGAGCGACAATAGCCAAGGAGGCGTGAGGATGCGGATCGTTGCGTTCAACTCCAGCCACCACAAGGGAGGCGACACGGCCACGCTGGTCGAGAAGCTCCTTGCGGGAGCGAGGTCGGTGGGGGTCGAGACCGAGCACGTGAGGCTGGCCGACCACCGCATCGGCTTCTGCACCAACTGCTTGACCTGCTACCAGGACCCGAGCGCCGACATCGGCGCGTGCAGTCTGAAGGACGATGTGCGGACCCTGCTGGCAAAGGTCCGCCAAGCCGATGGCGTGGTGCTGGCCTCACCCCTGCACTCCGGCTTCGTCAACGGCACCATGACGACGTTCCTCGAGCGGCTGACCTTCACGCTGTGCCGGCCAGGCGCGACCATGATGGGGCTCAGGGGCTGCCCCGTGCCCCGGCTGACCGAGAAGGCACGCGCGTGCGCGGCCGTGATCAACGCGGGGATGATCCCGCCCGGGCTCAGGCAGTACTGCGACCTGGCCACGCCCTGGTTGAAGGATGGAGCACCCATGATGTTCAACGGCGAGTGGGTGGGTGAGCTGTATGCCGCGGCGATGCAGGCCGAGAGTCTATCCGACGAGGAGTGTCATCGGGGTTTCCTGTTGAAGAGGCTCACGGACGAGCAGCTGAGGCAGGCGTTCGACCTGGGCGTGGCGCTGGCCAAGGCCGCACTGGCCGGGCCGAAGCCCTATGCGCCTCCGAGCTGACCGCGGTGGTTCGGTGAGCCACGCGCGGACCTGCACCACGATCGCGTCAGGCGCGCCCCGGCGATCTTCGTCGAACTCCCCGGCCACGATCAGGATCGCCCACGCCTTCGGCGCTCGAGGCGAATGCCGATGGAGTCGCGCGATCGACGACCAGGGAGCCGCAGCACCGGCGCTGCAACCTCCGTGAGCCCGGACCGGTAGACTTCATGGGGAGGCCCGACGCCTCCTCGTTGGAGGTTTCCCTTGAAGGCGGCGATCCGGAGTCTGGTCATCGGCGCTCCCTGGTTCGCCCTCCTCGCCTTTCTCTTGGCGTGGACCACCGGAGCGGGGCGGGTGTGCGCCGCTGGCTCGGTCTTCGACGAGGACGAAACCGGCTCCGGTTCGGCTGCGAAGGCGCTGGCCAGCGGCTGGTGGACCACCGAGCTGGCCGCTCTCGAGCCCGCTCCCCGACCCTCGCCCCCCACGCCCCCGGTGCCGCCCCCGTTCAACGGCAAGCCCTCCGCGACCCGACGGATCGCCCCCGAGGACGTCGAGGGCCTGCGCCTTCTGGGCCACGCGAACGTCCCGCTGAAGGTCGTGATGGCGTGCGCTCGCCCCACGAGGGACGAGGTCCAGGCCATGTTCGACGTGGTCCGGACGATCGCCGATCTGCCCGGACTGGACAGGAAGGAGCGCCCGACCCTCCACGTGCTGTTCTCCTCTCCTGAGTCGCTGGCAGGTCTCGACATCCCGCCCGGCGAGATCGGCCGCACGATCGAGTTCGAGCGGTGGCGTCTGCCCGCGGGCGAGTTCGACGGCTGGCTGCAAGACATCGGTGAGATCGCGGTGTGTCGGTCCAGGGGGGCCGACAGAGATCGGCTGGCGATTCTCGATTCGCAGCGGGAGGGGAGCCTCTCCGGCTTCCCGGAGACGCTGGCGCGGGAGTGGTCGGCCTTCTTCCTCTCGGCGCCCGGCGTCGCGGACGCCAGGGGCGGCAACTACGGCGGGAACGTGGAGGTGGCCCCGGACGACAGTCTCCTGCTCGGAAGCACCAGCACCGCGGCGATGCGGGACCTCCTCTCCCGGTGCGGCTACAGGGATCGGATGGTCGTTCTCGACACGGACTGGCTCGGCGTGGGCCACGTCGACGAGTGTGTGAGCACGCTGCCCATGCCCGACGGCGACCTGGGCTACGCGATCGTGAAGGCCGATCCCGACCTTGCGCTCGAGCTTCTGGGAAAGCTGTCCGACGCGGACTGGGAACGGGAGTTCCGACAGGCGGTGAGGAACTTCTTCTTGGCCTCCGCCCGGTTCCCGGAGGTGCTCGATCAGGATGGAGCCCGTGGTCGAGCCATGTTCGAGAGGACGGTGACGCAGCGCGAGGCGGTCCGTTCGTCCGATTCGCTGGCCCTCTTCGCCAACCGGCGCGCGGCTCGCCAGATGGCCGGGAACCTCGACACGCTGAAGGCGTTCCTCAGGAAGCGACACGGTGACGCGATCGAGGTCCCGGTGCTGTCGTTTCCGGTTCTCTTCATCGATCCGCAAGAGATCAACGGCCCTCTGGAAGCGCTGCTGCCGAACGCTGTCAACATGGTGGTGCTGCGGGAACATCTGGTGGTGCCCGACCCGTTCTTCCCGTGTCTGAGAGCCGCGATCCAGAAGGCTGTCGAACCGCTCGGCTACACCTGCCATTTCATGCAGACGTTCAGCTATCACGCTTCGCTCGGGCAGATCCACTGCGGTTCGAACGTCTTCCGCCACCCGAACCGCTATGTCCACCCGCGCTACGCCCGCCAGAGGAACGCCAGGCCGGCGGAGACCTCCGGGCGTTGAACGACGCCGGGGCGACCGATTAGACTGCCGGGGACCCGTGGCCTACCGAAGGGACAGGACGATCTCATGAACTCTCTGCCCATGCACCGGCTCGCGATGCTCGCGAGCCTGCTCCTCCTGATCACCGTGCCGACTCCCGGTCTCTCCGCCTCGCCGTCGCCGGCGGCTTCCGGGGGCGTCTTCTCAGGGATGGACCGTTCGATCGCACCGGGGGACGACTTCTTCGACCATGCCAACGGCGCCTGGGCCAAGAGCACCGAGATCCCACCGGACCGGAGCTCCTACGGCAATGGCGCCATGCTCACCGAGCTGACCAGCAAGCGCACGGCGGACCTGATCCGTCAGGCCGCGCAGCACAACGCTCCGGAGGGGTCGGAGGCCCGGATGGTGGGTGACTTCTTCGCGAGCTACATGGACGAGGAGGCGATCGAAAGCAGGGGGCTGGACCCTCTGCGGCCCACGCTCGAGGAGATCGCCGGGATCTCCGACCGGAAGAAGCTGGCCACCTACCTGGGCGGTGCGCTTCGCGCGGACGTCGATGCTCTCAACTCGACGGACCTCTACACCGACAAGCTCCTGGGACTCTGGGTGGCGCAGGATCTGGACGACCCCGGCCGTTACGCCCCGTTTCTGCTCCAGGGCGGTCTGGGCATGCCCGACCGGGAGTACTACCTCGACAGCTCCAGGCGGATGAGCGAGACCCGGGCGAAGTACCGGGCCCACATCGCCGCGGTGCTCACGCTGGCGCGTCTGCCAGACGTCGAGGCCAAGGCGGCCCGGATCTTCGATCTGGAGCATCGCATCGCCAAGGTCCACTGGACCAGGCTGGACTCCGGCGACGTCGCCCGCGCCAACAACCACTGGAAGCGCGGAGAGCTCGACGTCAAGGCACCCGGCCTCGACTGGCAGGCGTTCCTCGTCGCTGCCGGCCTCGACCGCCAGCCCACCTTTGCCGTCTGGCAGCCCGGCGCTGTCACCGGGATCTCGGCGCTCACGGCGAGCCAGCCGCTTCGGACCTGGAAGGACTACCTCGCTGTCCGCGCCATCGAGCACCATTCCGGCTGTCTCCCCCGGGCGTTCGTCCAGCAGCGATTCCAGTTCTACGGCCAGGTCCTCACGGGGACGCCGAGGCTGCGCGACCGCTGGAAGCGTGCCGTCGACGCCACCAACGAAGCGCTGCCGGAAGCGGTGGGCAAGCTCTACGTCCAGAGCTTCTTTCCCGCCAGCGAGAAGGCCCGCGCGGAGGCCATGGTGACCAACCTTGTGGCCGCCTTCGGCCGGCGCGTCGACAAGCTGGCCTGGATGGCGCCCGCGACCAAGGCCAGGGCCAAGGAGAAGCTAGCCATGCTGAAGGTCAGCGTCGGGTACCCGGAGAAGTGGCAGGACTACAGCGGGATGAAGGTGCTCCGCGGCGACGCCTTCGGCAACGTCCACCGGGCGGAGCTGTTCCACTACCGGAGGCACCTCTCCAAGCTGGGGAGACCGGTCGATCGCACCGAGTGGGCCATGACCCCCCAGATGGTCAACGCCGTCAATCTGCCGGCGATGAACGCTCTCAACTTCCCCGCGGCGATCCTGCAGCCCCCTTACTTCGACCCGCGCCGGCCGGAAGTCATGGACTACGGGGCCATCGGGGCGATCATCGGTCACGAGATCAGCCACAGCTTCGACGACCAGGGCTCGCTGTTCGATGCCACCGGCCGCCTCAGCAACTGGTGGACCAGGGAGGACCTGGCCCGGTTCCAGGCGGCGGCGGCGCGGCTGGTGAAGCAGTACAGTGCCTACCGGCCGTTCCCTGACCTTTCGGTCAACGGCCAGCAGACGCTGGGCGAGAACATCGCCGATCTGGCGGGACTCGAGGTGGCCTACGACGCCTACCGGCTGTCGCTGAAGGGCAAGCCGGCCCCGGTGGTCGAGGGGTTCACCGGCGACCAGCAGTTCTTTCTGAGCTTCGCCCAGGCCTGGCGCCACAAGGCCCGGGAGCCGGCCCGACGCCAGCAGATCATCACGGACGGGCACGCTCCGGCCGCGTACCGAACGTCCACCGTGCGAAACGTCGACGCGTGGTACGAGGCGTTCGGGGTGAAGGCCGGTCAGTCGCTGTACCTGGCTCCGGACGCCCGCATCCGGGTCTGGTGACCCGGGTGTGCCGCCGGCCGGCTTCGCTCGGGTCTGCCCCAAGGCCATCGTCCCGATCGAGCTCCTCTTCTGGTGGGCCGCCTCGAGCGCTCTCGCCACCTCCACCTTCACCTCCCCCTTGCCACCGGGGGCTTTCTTCATTATTGTATAAGGCTCTCTCCGGATGGCCGTCTGTCCCGTTGGAGTTGACAAGAATGATGCGCCCAGGTCTGTTCTTGCTGCTGGTGGTATTGCTCGATGCATCCCTGTGCCTCTGCCAGCCCACCGACCCTCCCACCCCCAGGCGTGAGCTCCGGGCTGCGTGGATCGCCACGGTGACGAACATCGATTGGCCGTCGCGACCCGGACTGCCCGCGGCCGAACAGCAACGGGAGCTGGTCCAGCTGTTCGACCAGATGCAGCGCACCAACATGAACGCCGTCTTCGTCCAGGTGAGACCGTGCGGGGACGCCTTCTTCCCGTCCCGCTGGGCTCCCTGGTCGGCGTACCTGACCGGAACCCAGGGCAAGGACCCGGGGTACGACCCGCTGGCTTTCATGATCAGCGAGGCGCACCGTCGCAATCTGCAGCTTCACGCGTGGTTCAACCCGTACCGCGTCAGCCTCAAGGACCAGCTGAGCGATCTGGCCCCGAACAACCCGGCACGACTGCATCCGGAGTGGGTCGTGAAATACGGGGGCAAGCTCTTCTACAATCCGGGCCTTCCGCAGGTGAAAGACCTGCTCGTGGCCAGTATCGTCGAGGTCGTGAAGAACTACGAGATCGACGGGGTCCACTTCGACGACTACTTCTATCCGTACCCCGTTCCCAACCAGGCCTTTCCCGACGCCGCCGCCTTCCAGCAGCATGGCTCGGGCTTCTCCAGCGTGAGCGATTGGCGGCGCGACAACGTGAATCGCCTCGTCTCCGAGATCTCGGCCAGGATCAAGGCGATCAACCCCGACATCCAGTTCGGAATCAGTCCCTTCGGCGTCTGGCGCAACAGCGCGGTCGACCCGACCGGCTCGGAGACGACGGCTGGATTGACCAATTACGACGACCTCTACGCGGACACACGGACCTGGATCAAGAACGAGTGGATCGACTACATCGCGCCCCAGCTCTACTGGGCGATCGGGTTCAAGCCGGCCCCCTACGAGAAGCTGGTCCCCTGGTGGTCCCGGGAGGTGGCAGGGACGTCCGTGCACCTCCACATCGGCCAGGCCGCGTACCGGGTCACGGCGTGGGGGAATCCCGAGGAGCTGCCGAACCAGCTCATCCTCAACCGGCGCTACAGCGCCGTGAAGGGTAGCATCTTCTTCAGCTTGAAGAGCCTGCTGGCGAATCCGCTCGGCTTTCTGGACCGACTGCGGAGCGACTTCTACAAGGACCCGGCGCTTCCGCCGGAAGCCCGGCCCACACCCGAACCGTGAGACGACCCGCCGGCCGTCACCCGGCAGCTCCCTGACGAGTCTCCGACCCTCCGCCGACCCTCCTCCGACCCCTTCCGGGTCCCGCACCACCGGCGCACCCCGGCCTCGAGTCCACGATCGGAGACTCGCGTGGTCTCTCGATGGAGACCGGCCAGCGAGCCACCGCCGCCGGAAGCGACGAGAGCCGCTCCGGAAGCACCTCTCGCGAGTTCCGCGCATCTTCGAGTCTCTGGCACGCTTCTGGCAAGCATCCGAACGACCAGGGAGGAGGGTCCAGAGCGATGCTCATCGGCCGAGGCGGAGCCCGGAGTCACGCTGCTCGGGGGACCACGCTCGCCGAGGGAGCGTTCGCCTCCGTCCTGGTGTTCGTGCTGATCGGAGCTGGCGGAGCGCTGCTTCGCTCGACGAGCCAGATGAGCCGGTCCGGCGATCTCTCCTGGTCGATCCAGGAGGCCTCGCTCGCGATGGCCCGTGTCCAGGACGACCTGTCGCGCCTGGTGAGCGGCTCCGTCGCCGCCAGCGGCGCCCAGACCGATTCGATCGACTTCGTGGCGCTCGTCCGGGGGGCGGGCGGCACGAGTCGCGAGGAGCCGATCTCGTACACCTCGTCATCGGACCGTCATGGAGATCGTCTCTTGATCCGGAGGTGCGGCCGGTCACGGCAGAGGTTGCCGGGGGTGTACACCGCCGTCCGGTTCTACCGACCTGACGGTGAACGGGGGGCCTATCTCAGAGTGGCGCTCCATCTCTCCTCCGGTCGTACGACCGCCCAGCGGAAGGGCCGTGAGTGCGCCACCGCGCTCGTGTCGTCGGTGGTTCTGCTGGCGCGGCCCGCACCGCCGATGCCGTCCAGAACCGTCGTCCGATCGACGGTCTCCGGCGGACGCGGAACCGAAGGGTGACCATTCATCCATCGAGGAGGACCGAAATGAAACGGACCATCGGTGTGCTTCGGACCATCGCCTTCCTGCTGGGGTCGACGGGCGCGGTGCTCGGCGCCTCGAACTCAGCTCTCGAGGAGCCGCTGGAGTCCCGGAAACCGCAGAAGGTCGTCCGGGTCGACCTGGTCTTCAGCGAGGACAAGGTCGAGGTCGAGCGCGCCCGGATCGTGGACGGGGCGGTCCCGGTGGAGCTCGGCGTGCCTCAGTCGTCGGAGATGTTCTGCGAGGTACTGTCCTCGACCGGGGAGGTGCTCCACGCCTGCACGGTCCACGATCCGCGAAAGCTCCACTACACGTTCTACGACGAGGCGACCAACACGCTCCGTGGAGGGACGCACGAGCTCGACCGGGCCAGCGTCGCGGTCTTCGTTCCGGACCGGTCCGATGCGGCCGAGATCGCGGTGATGCGCCGGTCCAGGGGGCGGGCCGGTGGACGGACCGAGTCGGCATCCGCGGCCGGGTCGCACTCGGTTCTCCTTCGAACGCGGTTCCCCGGAGGCGTCGAGCAGGAATGACCAGGCAGCAGTGGCGCCGGTTCGGCAGGCCGGTCATCGGACCGGGCCCGGCCGGGTTGTCCCTGGTCGAGGTGCTCGTGGCGTCGGGAATCCTCCTGGTGCTGGGGCTCGTGGCGCTGAGATCGTCCGTGAGCAGCGTGAAGGGGGCAGGCGCCGACAGGGCCAGAGAAGCCGTGAGAAACCTCACGGGCGATCTTCTCGAGCGGTTGTGCCACGTGCGCGGGGGACCCACGTCGCTGTTCGGCGACCGGCCCGGCGACCCGCTCGTCAGGGAGTTCAGCGTGAGTGAGGCGGTGACCCTTGCCGGGTTCTGCGCCGACGAGGCGTCGCAGCTGACGACATCGCTCGAATCGGCCGGGGTGGCAAGCCTGGCGCTGGAGTGGCAACAGGCCTTGAAGCGAGGAGGCGGCCGACGATCGAGCAACTTCCGGCTCGACGTGCTCTGGTGTCGCCCCAGGTTCAGCCAAAAGGCCGGCACCGCCGACCTGACGAGCTTCCGATGCTTCGAGGTGTGCGAGCCCTAGACGGAGTCTCCAGGCCAGCCTCATCAGATCGTCGCCAGAGCCGCTCCGGAGTACGTTTCTGGAAAGCAGGACCCGATGCTCCCGAGGTCTTCGACTTCAAGATCCGTTCTGGAATCTGCTCATGACCCGAGAGAACGAGGCCTGATCAAGGTCTCCGAAGAACGCCACCTCGAACGATCGCGTGACAGGACAGGCCGTGGCCAGGGGGCTCCGGCCAGGAGGCAGGAGGGGCCGTGAGTCGCAACCGACGGGGAATCGCTTCGATCACGGTGTCGGCGTTCATCGCCTCGATCGCCCTGGCGATGGCGCTGGTCACGCTCGGGCTCAGGCAGTCCGGCGCGCGGGGGCTGGCCTCGCTGGCCCAACGCGCCATGCTGGTCCAGGTGGCCAGGTCGGCTCTGGCCGAGGCCTCCCACGAGGTCCGGACCTCCCTGGCGGACCGCACGGCGTGGTTCAGATGGCTGTGCGTGGAGGAGGGCGGACCTGGCCGCTCCGTGAATCCCAGCGTCGTTCGAGACCAGACCGCGACGCTGATGAGGAGCTGGAAGGGTACCAGCTGCACCATAGGTGAGGTCCGGGTCTGCCGGGCAGACGGGAAGCCGGACGCGTCGAGGACCGGGGACGACGCCACCGCGTACGTGGACCTGGAGGTCAAGGTGACGCTCCGGACGGAGAGGAGCATCGTCCGGCGCCGGACGTGCCTGCGGGTCGTGGAGCGCCGAAGGGTCGACGCATGCCTGGAGACGACCGGACTGAGGAATCACGGCACGACTCTGCGCCTCCAGGACACGCCGGTCGCCACGTGGATCGAGGCCGAGCCCTGATCCACCGCTCCCGAATGTCGCCGAAGGCGTTCTGGTGGTTTTGCGCCCGGATCATCGGTTGCCGGTCGCCTGCCGTGCGTTCCTCGCACTCCCGCGGCAGTTGTGCTACGATCCAACCCCCGAGAGGTCCCTCGCCGGGCCGTTCGCTCGAAGCCGCCCGGAGGCCCCCACGGTCGACGGTGAATCCCCGTGGAGAGTCCCCCCATGTCGCCAGAGCCGACGCATGAATTGCGTCATGTGGCTCCAGATCATGAACGGAGTGGCCTTGCGTCATGGAGAAAATTGGGTACGTGGCGCAATTTGCATCCGAGCGGAAGCTCTGACGCGCCTGGGTATCCTGGTTTGATCGTGGCTCGCCAGAAAGAACCGTGCAACCTGCCGCGTTCCATACGGCGATGGCGCACCTCTATCGCGGAGAAATGCACCGGATGTCTGTCTGGCGGCAGCGGCTGGACGTCACCACGAACTGGGCCATGCTCCTCGCGGTCGCCCTGACGACGTTCTCTCTCGGCTCCCGTGACGTGCCTCACTTCATCCTGTTGCTGGGGCTCGCCGCGGTGCTGGTGTCGATCGTCATCGAGGCGCAAAGGTACGCGAATCTGCACCACATCCTCTGGCGACTGCACGTGATCGAGAGGGGCTATTTCGCGGCCATGCTCAGGGGCGAAGATCCGCTCCACCAGGGTGAGTGGAGAGACCTGCTCGCCGGAGATCTCGAGACCAGCCGTGCGTACATCGGGCTCTTCTCCGCCATCCGGGCCAGGCTGAGGCGAAACTACATCCTGCTCATCTACTTCGTGACCGCGGTCTGGATCACGAAGCTGTTCATCCACCCGTCGAGCCCGGCCTCGGCGGTGGAGTTCTACCACCGGTTCACCGTGGCGGGGATCATCCCTCCCTGGCTCGTCGTGCTCCTGGCCGTCACGATCATCCTGGTGTCCACCCTCCTCGCGGCGACCGGCCCGTGCACGGAAGAGATCGAGGAGTTTCCGCAAGGTCCGGCGCGCCAGGAGATCCCCTGAATCTCGACGGGGAACCACCCCCGGCGCGGCCGGAGGGGCCCTTGCGAACGGTGGTCAGCGGGGCACCGAAAGCGACGGCCGGCAGATCAGCGGTTGTTGACCCTGATCGTCCAGTCCTTGGTGTACGTTCGATAGTCGGCCGGAGTGCTCCGGTACGGGACTGGCCACTTCCTCACCAGCGGCGTCTCGTCGCTGACGAAGCACTCGAGCCTGTACGTGAACCCCGACGACAGGGAGAACGGGAGAGCGAGCTCGTAGGTCTTGCCGACCGCGGTCTTTAGGACCCGGGTCGTCGAGAGATACTCGTACGAGTTCGAGAAGAACCCCTCCTGGGTCAGCCTCCAGACCACGGCCAGTTCCGATCGAGGACCCTCGACCGTGGTGACCTTGAACGTGGGCGCTCGCTCGAAAGGACGGAGCGTCACGCTCCCGGAAGGCACTGCTGACTCGATCGGCACGACCGCGTCGTAGAGTCTCTGCACGATGCGCTCCCGACACACGGCGCAGAAAGGGACGATGTTCGGCTCGAAGATGCCGCTGGCAGCCACCACGTTCGGCTTGGTCGTGTTCATCATGCAGTCGTTGGCAGGTCGCAGCACGCCATAGGAGCAGCCCATCCCGCCGAGGAAGGTGCTGACGCCCTGCGTCCCCATCCAGTGCGCCCACTTCGGCCTGAACCTGTTGGAGCCCGCGTCCAGCGTCGCGTTCGCCTGCCAGGGTTCGGAGCTGGGAGGACACGAGTTGCCGGTGTACTCTTCCTCCAGCTGCGCCATGGCGTGCCCGACCTCGTGGCAGAAGACCTGCGGCTGGACCCTGCTGTTTCTCGTGACGACCGCGATTCCGTTGTAGACCGCGGTGCCCGCGATGTGGTCGGTGTTCGCCACGACCACGACCAGGTTGAACGTCTTGGCCGTGGGAACGCAGTTGAGCACGTAGTCGACGCGGTTGAGATACTGGACCCTCAGCGAGTACTCCCGGGGGAACCAGAGGATCCCATTCGGCCGCGCCGTCGCCGGATCGACCCCGATGGTGATGCCGAACGCCGTGTCTCTGCGGGGCTCGCCCTCGTAGGAGACCTGGTTGTCCCTGGACGCCACGTCCAGCCGCAGGATCCGGAAGCAATGCGAGTACTCGAAGAACGGAGATTCCGTGAGCAGTCCCTGGACGAGGTTCTTGCAGACCTGCCGGTACTCGGCCATCTGCTCCTTCATCCAGGCGTCGCCCAGCAGGATGATGTTGAAGCGGTTGGCCGGAGAGGAATCTCCGTGGATCACCTCGTAGCCCAGCAACTGGCCCGATGCCGGCTGCACGGCGAAGAAGCCCAGGAGAATGGTCACGACGAGGAGCCTTCTCATTTCGATGCCTCCCTTCCAGCAGGTCAGCCGCCCAGGGAAGCGAGGATCGTGCCATCGTGCGTGATCGGTCACGAAGCCTGATCTGGACAGACTTCTCCGGGACCGGGGCGGGAGGGGGGCCATCACCCGTGTCCTCGAATGGAGACCGGGGCGGTGGCGGATCGGTCAGATCCGGCGGCTCCCTGGCTCGGGGCGGAGCGGTCCCGGCTCGGTGACTCGCCCGCTCTGGCCCGTGCCAGGGTGTGCTACGATGAGGCCGGAGGGCGACCCGGGATCCCGGAGGGCGAGGTCGGCGACGGGAGGGACAGGGGAGTGAGCGTCGCGGAGCAGGCGACGTCTCTCGCAACAGCATGAAGAAGACAGCGGCGGCATCGGTGGTGGCGTTCGTTCTGTCGATCTTCGTCACCGGCGCCTCCTGTGCCGAGACCGTTCGACACTACGTCTTCTTCAACATGGAACGGGAGCGCATCGCGGAGCCGGCGTTCCTGGCCGCCCGCTCCCTGGAGGGAGCGCAGCTCAAGTACACCTGGAAGGAGCTCGAGCCCGAGAGGGACCGGTACGACTTCGGTGCCATCCAGCACGACCTGGACTTCCTGCGGTCCAGAGGAAAGAGGCTGTTCATCCAGATCCAGGACGCGTCGTTCGACGCAAAGACCATCCTCGTGCCCCGGTATCTCCTGGAGGACGCGCAGTACCACGGCGGCGCGGACATGGAGTTCGAGGACGACGAGAAGACCCCGGCGGGCTGGGTCGCGAGGCGGTGGGACCCGGCCGTGCGCGATCGGTTCCATCGGCTCCTGGCTGCCTTGGGAAGACGGTTCGACGGGAAGATAGAGGGGATCAACCTCCCGGAGACCTCGATCGAGTTCGGGGAAAGCGGCCGCCGGTTTCCGAAGGGGTTCACGCCGGTGGCCTACCGCGATGCGGTGATCGACACGATGAAGGCGCTGAAGCGAGCGTTCCCCGGGTCGACCTGCATCCAGTACGCGAACTTCATGCCCGGCGAGTTCCTCCCCTGGACCGACAGGTCGTTGCTGCGCAGCGTGTATCGGTCCGCCCGGGCGCTGGGGGTCGGAGTCGGTGGACCCGATGTGTTGCCGTACAAGAAGTCGCAGATGGGCAACAGCTACGGTCTGATCCGGTCTGCGAGCGCCCGAACGCCGGTGGGGATGGCCGTCCAGGACGGGAACTACGAGCACGTCGATCCGAGGACCGGGAAGAGGGTGACGATCGTCGAGCTGCTCGCGTTCGCCAGAGACTACCTGGGCGCCGACTACCTGTTCTGGTGCACGCAGGAGCCGTACTACTCGAAGGAGCTGATGCCGTTTCTTCGAGGGGAGGGGCGGGATCCGGTCTCGTCACTCGAGCCCTCCGGAGAGGTGGCCCTGTCGGCAGACCTGAAGGTGCGCCGGCTCGCACCGTAGGTGTGGATGCACATCTCCACGAAGAAGCTACCTGGCATCGGCGCATACCCCTCCAACGGACTGGTCGTGCTGACCGACGGGGACGCCTCTCTGCTCGACCATACCCTGCGCCTGTCCGGCCCGGTGCCTGCCGGGGGGCCGCCGGGCGGACTCCGATCCGCACGTGGACGATCCGCGCGTCGAGGCGCCACCGATCCGGCTTTCGGAGCGCCGGTCACGATCCGGTGAGCCTCACTCGATCGGATCCACGTGACGATCGAGCGGTTCACGCGGGTCGTGGCGGAAGGAAGGAGCCGGTGCTGTGACCGTAGCGCTGATCGAAGTCGGCGGCCACGAGAACATCTTCGGACCCACCTCGCTGGGCGTGCAGTCTCTGAAGAACGTCTTGATCGCCAACCGCATCGAGACGCACTGCCTGTCCACGGAAGATCCGGCTGTTCTTCTGGCGCCCACATCCCGCGGGGTCGCCGGGTTCGTCTCCCGGCACAGCGAACGTCTGCGCGACATCGTCGGCATCTCGTGCACCTCCAAGTACCTTCCTCATGCGATCTTTCTGGCCAGAGCCGTGCGCAGCGGCAGTGGTGGATTCGTGATCCTGGGGGGCGCCGGCCCGACCTCGGCCGCCAGGGAGATCATCGAGAGCTTCCCGTTCATCGATGCCGTCTGCGTTGGAGAGGGAGAGGCCACTCTGCTCGAGATCGTCGAGAAGCAGCGCGTTCTCCCCGGGGACCTGCCGTCCGTCGCCGGCCTGGCCATCCGAGGCGGGAGCAATGACGCCGTGTTCACCCGGCCGCGACCGCTCATCGAGGATCTGGACCGTCTGCCGGTAGCCTGCAATTCGAGGGTGATCCGGAACGGAGAGAGCGGAGAGCTGGAGCTGCTGATCCAGCTGAACGCCTCGCGCGGATGTCCGGGCAACTGCTCGTTCTGCGCGAACAAGGTCATGTGGGGGCACTCGACCAGAGCCATGTCCTCGGTCAGCCTGTGTCGATTCCTGGCGGAGATGACCTCGCGGCATCCCGGACATGTCCCCAAGGTGTTCTTCTCCGATGACACCTTCGTCTTTCCGAGGGCGAGGATCGCCTCGTTCGCCAGGGCGTCCAGAGACCATGGCCTGAGCGTCAGATGGACCGCGTTCGCCCGGGTCGCCGACCTGGACCGGTCGGTCATCGACCTCATGGGACAGTCAGGATGCGAGACGATAACCCTGGGGATAGAGCACACCGTTTCCAGCATCACGGGTCTGATCAACAAGCCCAGCCGACGCTCCCGCATCCAGGACACGGTCCATCGGTGCATCGGAGCGGGCATCGTCGTTCGCATCAATCTGATCTGGGGATGGCCGACCGAGACGTGCGAGGACTTTCGCCGACTGATCGAGTACGCTTTCGAACTGAGGCGGCTCGGCGCACTGGTGGAGCGCATTTCAAAGCTGGTCGTCTACCCCCGGACCCCTCTGCATGCCCGGGTCAGAGACAGCTTGAGGCTGGACGCCCACCAGACGCGCCTGATCTCGTCGAGGCTGGCCGAGGCCGGTGAGATCGTGCTTCAACGACCAGACGCCTTCCCGAACTACCTGTTCCAGGGTTTCGACGTGGAGCACGACGAAAAGGTCGACCACGTCACGAGGAGCGGGTTGTGCCTCGACTCGAGCGAGAACATCCGGTTCCAGGGCTGCTGACAGCGGGACCGGACACGGCGGGGCTCTCGCGTCTCGCCCGGAGCTAGAACCGGAAGCGATCTTCCAGCCTCGAGAAGACGGTCGAGTCGCCCTCGAGCGCCTCCATGTAGAGGGTGAGCGCCGAACTCATCCCCGAGCGGTGCCGCTCACAGGCCTCGAACTTCTCGTCAGGATCCACCCGGGATCCCCCGTCGCCCGAGTAGATGTCCTTGTAGCAGACGCGGCACAGCCTCAACGCCCAGCAGCGCTTGCACGGGTCGCAGGTCGAGAGCCACTCCTCCCGGATGCGTCGGATGGCATCCAGGTCGTATCCTGAGTCGGCGTGCCCGATGACCGGAAGGCGGGCGGTCTTCGCGCACGGCCGGAAGGTGCCGGTTGCGCCAACGTGGAGCCTCAACGCCCCGACCACGCAGAGCCTGGCGTTGCAGTACGCGTCCCCGATCGGAGAACGGTCACGGTTCAGCAGGACCTTGAGCCCGCCACCGAAGAGGGAGTGTTCGAACCCGAGCCCGGACAGGTCTCCTCGGGAGAGGCCGAGGAGGTAACGGTCTCTGGCGGCCGTGAGGTGCGCTGCGGACATCCTGGCCGACCACCGCAGGCGGGTCTCCTCGTTCATGCCGGCCAGACCCACGTTGAGCACCGCCACCGGGATGTCGCGAAGCAGCCGCGACCGACGGAAGAACCGGATCGTCTTCTCGATCTCGCCGGAGGCCGCGACGAGAACGTTGAGGCGGACTCGCGAACGGAAGTACTCCCCGTCGAGCTTCGCGAGCCGTTCCAGGTTGGCGATGATCCGGGCAAAGCTCCCCTCGCCCGAGGGCAGGACCCGAAACCGATCGTGCACCGTGCGCGGCCCGTCGAGGCTGACACAGAGCTTGGGCCGGTACGTCCGGAGGAGGGAGTCGAACCGGGGTCCAAGAAGGTAACCGTTCGTCGAGATAGCAAAGGCGCACCCCGGTCGCAGGCGCGAGGCAAGACGCATGCAGTCTTCGAGGAACCGCTTCCTGAGAAGCGGTTCTCCCCCGTAGAAGTCGATGTAGCAGTCTTCCCGAGCCCCGTCAAGGAAGAACTCGATGGCTCTGGAGGCCACCTCGAAAGACATCTGCTTGCCGGAATGAACACGCTCGTCCAGGTAGTCGCCGGAGTGGAGGCAGTACGAACAACGCAGACAGCACCGCTCCGTGACCTCGAGGATCAGGCCCTGAAGCCCATGCGGCCGCAGGCCCGGCCTTTCGGACAGAGGGACCTGCAGGGTTGGACCGGGGAACGGCATGAAGAGGCCCCGATTCCGGGCATTGTCGAGATTCGAGAGCGCCTCAAGAATCGATTGCGGCCCGTGGGCTTTCTGCTTCTGTAGCAAACACAATGCCTCGAGGCGGCCCTCGATCGAGGGCCGTCCGAGGCATGTCAGAATGGACTCGACGACTTCTCCGACGCGAACGACCTCGCTCGAGGCCGCAGCATACGCATACCTCGAGTGCGGGGTCGAGAAGGCATGGACCAGGACGCCCTCCCGGACGACCGCGAACTTCGAGAGAGCCGGGAGAATCAGTGGAATGTCGCCACCCGTGGGCTAGAGCTTGGGCGCGAACTCGTCGATGCCGGCAACCTGGGCGGAGGGGGTGCAGTCTTCCGAGCCACACTCGCAACTGCCGCAGCCGACCCTACCGCGCCTGCCGATGGCGCCTCCCACGACCTTGTCGAGATCGGTGTCCTTGATCTCTTCCGGCTTCTTCTCGTCCGGTTTCTGATCCTTGGGTCCCGTTCCCTTGACCACCGTACACCTCTCAGTGTCCATCGATTCGAGCCTCCAGGTCATTCCGCCACGCGTGGGCAGTGAGCGCCAGACCCGGCGCCTCGCCGGGTCCGAGTCGCGCCCCCGAGCGCCACCTCAAACCTGATCCCCTCCTCTTCCCCTCCCCCGCGCGCTTCCCTCGCTGGCTTGCCTCCGCTCGCTCCCGGGCCTCGCGATACATCTGCCACTTCACCTTGTCGCTTTCCCGCTGCTCGCGCGCCCGCCTGGCCTGGTTCTCCGCGACGGAGCGCTCGTTGACGGTCCAGGCGGCGGCCGCTCCGATCAGGCAGGCCCCCAGCCCGCCCAGCCACAGCAGCCGGGCGCCGCCGCGACCGCGCTCCCGGTTGATGAAGAGCCTCACGCCGATGAACAGCGCGCCCGCGAGCGCGAGGCCGCCGGCAATGATCGCGTTCAGGTTGCCGCCGCCGTAGGGCAGCGGAGGAGGCGGGATGTCCGCCGCGGCGGGAGCGGCCAGAAGCAGCGAGAAAGCGACGCAGGCACAAAACACCAGATCATGCGGCACGCCAGAGCACCTCCCCGACGAGAGACGAAACCAGGTTCGCGAGCACGATCGCCGCCAGGTCGCGGCGGGTGGTCCGGTCGCGGTGGCGGGCGGCGAACAGACCGCACTCCGCCGCCGGCGCGAAGGTCTCCGCGTTTCCAGCAGCACCGTGAGAAGCCACGCGGGCAGGAACAGCGCGATCACAGGAGCCTCCGCAGCACCGGCGCCGTCGGCGAGCACGGCGCGATCGCCGGCGTGAACCAGACAGCGCGTGTGGCGACGAGCCAGCCCGCTGACATCATATCACGGACAGACAGAACTCCCGGATCCCGTGACATCGGGTGCGACCCGGCCGACGCATCGGATGGCCGGACATCCAGCCGCACCGGCACGCCAGTCCCGACGCGTCGTCGGTAGTTCATCAGTAGTTCAGTAGTTCAGACTGGCGTGAACCACATTGCTGAAGGTGTGTGCGACGACGCCGGGAGCCAGGCTCCCTGTCTGCGTGTAGATCACCGTGAACATCGCCCCCAGAGCCACTGCATTCACCATCAGCCACCAGCCTCCATACGAGTGCCCCACGACGAACAGCACGAGCGACAGGCCCGCGGCGAAGGCGGCCCCATACCGCGCGCCCAGAATGCCGATCAGACCGCCGCGATAGACGACCTCTTCCGCAACGGCGCTCGGCAGGAATCGCAGCACGTACACACCGCAGAACCAGATCGGATTCGTGGCGAGTCCATCGGCGATCGCGAGCGGCCAGCCACCGATGGCCCAGCGGACGCCCACGTGGTAGATCGTCACTGCGGCCGCGACGAGGGCACACGTGGACAGCCTCGGTACCCGCCACCGCGACAGCGCGTCGCGCCAGTCCAGGCCGATGAATCGCAGCATGAGCGCTGTCACCAGGCCGATGATGGCCACCCGGGGAAGCCAATGCACCGCGAGGTCCGTGGCCACGGATCCGAATCCTGCCGTAGAGGCCGTACGGAACAGGTGGCGGGGAGCGTCGTTCGAGCCGTGCCCCCTGACCACGATGCCGAACAGCTTGCCCACGACCCCATCCGCGATGAGAAGCGCGAAGACCGCAACCCAGACGCGCCAGGCCGGGCACCGGTGGCCGATGGTCACGACCTGTTCGGACGGCATCACGGTTCGATCGCGCATCGTCCACGCATTCTACAGCCTCGAGACCCCACCCGGCGACGTGACCTCGGGTGAGGTCGGCAGGCCCCCCCGGCCAGCCTGACCACAGGCGAACGGGTCGGACAGGCTCGAGAGGCAGCCCGGACTGGCGGGCAGAGAGGCCGGCTCCCGGCGACACCGAGGTGTCCACCCGGGCGTGACGACCACCAGGAGGTCCGTGCCATGCGGACGGGATCTTGCGTCGTGGTGCCAGCGGTGCGGACGCCAGAGCCATCGCTTCAAACCATAGAGCGTGCTTGGACTGCGAAACGGCACGGGATCTGGGTTTGTTCCAGTTCGCGTGGAAGGCCACCGGAATGGAGTAGTGCTTCTTGGGCTCTACGCGCTGCTTTTCGGCCTGGTGCC
>JACQZM010000083.1 GCA_016213885.1 Candidatus Rifleibacteriota bacterium
CCCCGGCCACGATCTCCATCAGACCCTCGTTGCAGGGGTGGACCGTCGCGAACACCACGTCGCCGTTGCCGTCGCAGAGACCGTCGTAAGAGACCAGCTCCCGGTCGGGGCCGTCGATGAAGCGCTCCATGAAGTACCTGGTACCGGGGTCGCGCTCCGCCCAGAACCGCCTGGCCTCCTCGGGCGAGCCGATCCTGTGGGTGTCGGAGGCGCCCACGCCGATGTCGGGCTTGATGATGATCGTCTGCTCACGGTCCAGGAACTCCAGGACCCGGTCCAGCTCCACTGCCAGCTCGCCCGGCGCCACCGTGGCTCCGGCCCTCCGGAAGACCTCCTTCATCCTGGATTTCCGGATCATCCACTCCAGATCGTCCGGTTTGGGACCGGGCACGTTGAACTCCAGCCGGAGCCTGGCCTCCAGGGGAAGCCAGTACTCGTTGAACGACTCGATCCACCCGGGCCGGCCCTGCTCCGCGATCAGGGACGCCGTGGCCCGGTAGAGCAGATCGTAGCGCCCCTCGTCGAATCGTCCCTTGCCGCTGTAGCAGCCGAGATCGATCTGCCGGTAGGCGGAGAGGTTCGCTCTGAGATCGGCCTGGAGCTGCTCCCAGACCGCGTCGCCCATCCCGGTCACCCGGAAGCCGGCGGCCCTCAGATACCGCGCGAACTGGAACAGCCGCTGCGGATAGTGCGGCGATAGCATCAAGAACTGGTTCATCCGACCCGTTTCACCTCGGCCCCCACGCCCGGGCCGCCCTCGCTCCCGCCGGCTCCGGCGCCTCTGGACCCGGCCGGTGGTCGAGCTGGAGCGGCCGATGGATTCCGAAACCTAGTAATGGAAGCAGCTGCCGCCGATGAACTCCCTCAACAGCGAGATCCGCGGCACGTCGTCGGTGGCCAGCGGCGAGAAGTACTGGAGGAACCGCAGCATCCGTCTGGCCTCGTTGTACGCCGGATCGTCCCGGTGGATCTCGCCCAGCAGGGGTTGCGCGAACCGTTTGAGCACCGCCATCTCGTAGAGGAGCGCCGAGTTGAACATCAGGTCCGCTTCGTCCTGGAACGGGAAGATGTTCTTCTCCTCGCCGCGACGCACCCTATGCCACAGCTCCAGCGTCCCCTTGGCGGACTGGCCGCGGTACTTCTGGTCCCTGACCATGCGGCGGAGCAGCCTCGTATCCGTGGTGGGGATGCGGTTGAAATCGTCGATCGACAGCTGGGTCAGCGGGCTGATGTAGATCTTCAGCTTCTGATTGGCCGGCACGGCGTACGTCAGCTTCGGGTTCAGCCCGTGGATCCCTTCGACGATGAGAATCTGGTCGTCGTCGAGCCGGATCGGCGGTTTGACCCCGGCGCGGCGCCCGGCGTTGAAGTCGAACCGCGGGAGCTCCACCTCTTGACCGGACAGCAGCTGCGGGAGCTGATCGTTGAACAGCGTCAGATCCAGCGCCTCCAGCACCTCGTAGTCGATCTGGCCGTCCTCGTCGAGCGGTGTGGCGTCACGGTTCACGAAGTAGTCGTCCATCCCCAGCGCCACGGGCCGGATGCCGCAGGCCATCAGCTGCGCCGACAGGCGCTTGGCGAACGTCGTCTTGCCCGACGAGGAGGGGCCGGCGATCAGCACGAGCTTCACCTCGGGGCACGACGCGATCGAGTCGGCGATCTGGGCGATCTTCTTCTCGTGGAGCGCCTCGGCCACGCGGATGAGCTCGGCGGCCTTGTTGGTCTGGATGATGTCGTTGAGCCGGCCCACGTTGTTGACCGCCAGGATCTTGCTCCACTGCTTGGACTCGCAATAGACGTTGAACAGCTTCTTGTGCGACTTGAGCTGGTAGTGGATCTTCATGTCGCCGCGCTCGGGGAACACCAGGATGAACCCGCTCTGGTACGGCTTGAGCTGGAAGACCGGCGTGTACCCGGTGCTGGGCGCCAGCGGCCCGTGGCCTACGTCGGTCACGGGTCCGCAGGTGTAGATGGCGATCTTGTCCATCTCGCAGTACTTGAGCAGCCGCGCCTTGTCGGTCTGGCCCTGCTTCTCGAAGAAGCTGATCGCTTCGGGTCGGGAGACGATCCTCCGGTCGATCGGGTCGTTCTTCTCGATGATCTGACGCATCTTGGCGGAGATCGTCTCGAGGAGCGGCTCGTTCACGGCGATGTCGGTGAAGTACTCGTAGTAGTAGCCGTTGCCCAGCGAGTGGGCCACCACGAGGCGGGTATTCGTCCTGATCTCGGCCACGGCCCGGGCCAGGACCATGCAGAGCGTTCGCCGGTACACCTCGACGCCCTCGAGATCGTGGTAGGTGTGCAGCGTCAGGTGACAGTTCATCTGGAGCTGGTAGCTCAGGCTGTGGAGCTTGTTGTCGACCCGGGCGGCGAGGATCGGGAACTCCGGAGTCGCCGGAGGAAGGTCCCGGATGACGTCGACGATCTTGCTGCCCTGGTGGACTTCGCGGACCGAGCGGTCCGGCAGCGTCACCTTGATCCGATTGCGCGCGCCTGCTCTTCGCATGGTCTGAAGACTCCTTCTGGCTGACTCACTGCGGCAATGCTATCCCGGGGCCGCGGGAGAAGTAAAGACCCGAAGATGGGCCGGGATCCTGCACCTGTTTCGCAGGGCTTGGGCTGTGATCACCCTCTTGCCCGAATCGACGCCCACGAAGGAAGTGGAGGGGATCCGGTTGGATTCGCGCTCGGGGCGCGACTCGGATCCGGCGCCCCATGGACGTGCTGGTCGCACGAGCCCGAGGCGTCGATGCCCGCCAACGAGGAGACGGTCCGCCACGTGCCAGTCGTGCTGGCCCGCGGCCGGACCGTCTCCGGGGGGCATCGACGAGGTCGGCCGAGTACCCGAGAACGACCCTGGAGGTCCTGTCAGTATGGTTCCAGGTGGGTCCACTCGGCGTTCTCCAGCCACTGCCGGGGCCTGCCGAGGAAGTCGACGACGTTGTCCAGAAGGCGGCGGTGCCTGTCCTCCTCGTCGGCCAGCCTGAGCAGAAGCTGACGCTCATGCTCGGTCGCGGCGACCCTGGCCTTGTCGAGGTACATGTCGCGCTCTTTCTCTTCCAGATCCCGCGCGGTCTCGTACAGGGCGATCTCGTCCTGTCCGAAGTTGAACTCGACGACCTCTTGGGCCATGGACTGGAACATGGATGTCGCGTCCAGGAGGATGTTGCTCTGGGGGGGCGGCCCTGCCGGGTCGCTGGCTCTGAGGGCCTTCACCAGGTCGTGATGCTGCGCCTCCTGGTCCGCCAGGGACAGGAGGATGTTGCGGAAGCCCTCGTGGGGAGCTTTCCGGGCAAGTTCACGATAGAGCGTCTCGGCTTCCTTCTCCTTGTCCATCGCAAATTCTAGGATGTCCATGGTCGTTCGGCCCTCCTTCTTTCCCGGGCTCGGTGCCCACTCGACGGCGTGTCGGATCGTCGTGGGCGTTCCGAGGAAAGGGAGCCTCGATCAGAACCCGGCGATACATCCTCAAGGCAGCACGGAGGCCGGAGGCGGTGGCGCGGGCGACTGCGACTCCGCCTGGCCTCGCGACCGGGCGGCGCTCCCCTGGAGGGAAGTCCTTGCGCAACCGCACCCGGTTGAGAGTACACTGGCGCCACGGCCGCAGCCGCCGGCAGCGTCGGAGCGCGGCCTCGACGGCGAATCCTGACACCGACCTGACAGCGCCCATGCCGCTGCCGGGTCCGGACGAACAAGGGGTCAACCATGATCAATGTTGCCATCAACGGTTTCGGCCGGATCGGCCGGCAGGTCGTCGGCGCCATGCTGGAGAAAGGCGTCCTGGGCAAAGAGATCAACGTGGTCGCCGCGGTCGACATCACCACCGACGCCGACTACTTCGCCTACCAGCTGAAGTACGACTCGATCCACGGGCGGTTCAAGGGCGAGATCAAGACCGACAAGAGCAAGCCCGAGCTCAAGGAGAACGACCTCATCGTGGTCGGCGGCTGCACGATCCGGTGTCTCATGGCCGTGAAGGACCTGTCGCAGCTCCCCTGGAAGGACCTGGGCGTCGAGCTGGTGATCGAGTCCACCGGCCTGTTCAACGACGCTGGTCTGGCCCGTGGCCACCTCGCGGCAGGGGCCAAGAAAGTGCTCCTCACCGCTCCTGGAAAGGGCGAGGGAGTCAAGACGATCGTGATGGGCGTCAACGAGGCCGAGTACCATCCGACGGAACACCACATCGTCTCCAACGCCTCGTGCACCACGAACTGCCTGGCGCCGGTGGTCCATGTTCTCATGAAAGAAGGGATCGGCATCGAGACCGGCCTGATGACCACGATCCACGCCTACACGGCCACCCAGAAGACCGTGGAC
>JACQZM010000084.1 GCA_016213885.1 Candidatus Rifleibacteriota bacterium
ACCGGCGCACGCATCCGCGATCCGGAGGGCGTGGATCAGTTGCGCGGCCACGGAGACGCCGGTAGCATAGAGAGCGGTCCTCGCACGGGCACTCCCTCAAGATCGCGCGCGGCCCCACCCTTTGTCGGTCCTATGAGAGCTTGGTGTTCATTACTTTTTCTTCTTCTGGTCGGCGCTGCCCTGCTGGTTGGCCTTGCCGACCCGGCTCGTGCGTTGCCGATTCAAGAGCCCGTCCAGTGGCGAGACACTGATGCTGACGGACGCTCCGGCGCGCAAGCGAGCCTCTACCAACTATTACGCAATCGCTGGTATCACCCCGACACGGGGAGGTTGTTGAGCAGGGATCCGATCGGGTTTGCTGGCGGCATCAACCTCTACGGGTACGTGGAGAGCAGCCCCGTAGGTCGAAGGGACCCTCTCGGTCTTCAGTATAGACAGCCCACCCCCTCTGACGTGTGGAACTCCATAATTGGGGCCCCACGCAAGGCGCGCGACATCGCAAACCAAGTGCTTGATGCCCCGCTTCGCGACGTCAACATGGTCATTGAGGAAGGGGATGAGAAGGCCCGCAAGGGCGTCAGAGATGTCGCAGAGAAGATGCTGGAGGAGACACTGGCTCCGGCCCCACTCGAATCTGCCGTGCCAGTGCCCGCACCGCCGCCAACCGGCCAAAGGCATCACCCGATCTCCAAGAAGGTCCACGAGGCCCTTCAGGAAAGTGAGTACCTTCGTGACAAGTACATGCCGCGCGATCCAGCGTATGTGACAAGAGCCAAGGATGCTGCGGCGCACAAGGGCTACGACGCCTTCCATCGTATGGTGGATAAGGAGGTGGTCAAAGCGATTCGCTCACACCCTGAATGGAGGAAGGAGCAGTTTGACGACTTCCTGGAGCAGCTGTACAAGACCCCGCCGTACAGTGAGAGATTCCCGGAAGGATGCGGACGCAAGCAGAGCCCAAGCAACTGAGTATGAGTCTGTACGTTCTCGAACACGTGCTATTCACGGATCACGACGCCGAGTTTTCGGTTGAGGAACCGGCCATTCGCGGCAAGGCCCCTCGATGCGATCTCTGTGGTGAAGTGGTAGGCATGTTGTTCTGGCTTCCTCCCCGAAGGGCCGCGTTTCGGCTAGAAGGCAGAAGATGGGGCGACATCGTCTACGGGCCGGGTGATTCCCTGATTGTCTCCGCACGTCTTGCCGTCGCCTTCAGGAAAGCGGGGCTGAGTGGCTTGTCTGGGTTTGAACCCGTGGAAATCGTCAAAGTGAGCCCCAGGACTGCAGTTTCACCGGTTTCCGAGTACGTGCACGTTGACATCGCACGGAGTTCGGCATCCGTCGACGATACTGCGAGTGGACTTGTCCGATGTCGTCCAGAGCGGAGGTGCCTCAAGTGCGGCGGTTCGTCGGTCCGCAGGCTCGATCGCGTCGTACTTAGAGATGGTACCTGGTCTGGCGAGGATATCTTCTTTGCCTGGGGACTACCAGGGCGGTGGCTGGTCACAGAACGCTTCAGGGCTTTCTGCACCTCACAAGGGTTTCTCATCAACTCTGAGTTCGTCGATGCGGCGAAGTACGTGTGTCCCCGGCCTAACTCGGCGGCTTCCGCAGTAGACACTCGGCGAGCATCGGATCGACGGAACAACACCAACTAGTCTTGGAGGTCGAGACAGCTCCGCCGCCGCCAGGCGACGGCGCAGAGTCACCGCCACTGCCCAATGCCCATTGGTCACCACCGCTGAGGGCGTGTTCTGGCCCCCTCGCTCCCCCAGCTGGGCGAAGTGGTCCGCCGTTCACCGTTGATCGCCATCGCTCGCCGTGGTTCGCGCGGCCCACTTGCGCTCCAGTGGAGGCCGCCGACGACGAATAGACTACCTCGACGAGTGCCAGGGGTGATCTCGCCGGCGCGGACGCTTGCCGCTGCGACGTGCTAGGCGGTCGCGGATCAGGCGACTGCCGTCGCGGTAGGGACGCGCTCTACCGGGATCGTCAGGCAACTGCGCGCCCCTTGAACGCACAGGCGACTCGCAGCCCACGAAGGCGAACTCCGGGGCGCCGACCTCGGCCACCTGGATGTCGCGCCGCTGCTGGGCCGCGCCCAGGCCCACGGCGTGGATCGGCACGCCCCGGTCGCCGTACCGCTCGCCCGACCGCCTGGGTTCGTCACCGCAGTTCGCGTTCCCGTCGGTGAGAACGATCGCGGCCAGCCAGGGCGCGGCCACGAGCTGCTTGTCGAGCGCATCGAGCGCCCCGGCGAGGTCGGTGCGGGGATCGCCCGGCCGGGTCGCCCCGGTCGACTCGCGGAGCCGGGAGCCGAACTCCAGCACCCGGACCTCGACGAGCTCGCCAGTGGGCCCGCCGAGCCGCGCCTTGAGCCCGGTCACCGGCTGGTCCACGAGGGCGCGAGCGATCTCCCACCGGGTGGCCGATCGGGCCTTCGCGCGCGCCGCCGGGTCCGCCGCTGGCGAAGAGGGGACGAGGCCCAGCCTGAACGCCGCCGCCCGCTCGCAGGCCTCGCCGGCCGAGACGTCTCCGTGGGCCATGCTCGCCGAGGCGTCCAGCAGCACCGTGACGATCGGCGTCCGGACCCGGCTGCAGCGCAGCGCCGGCCGCAGCATGAGACAGAAGAGCAGCAGCAGCGTGACCAGCCGCGCCGCGATCATCGTCCGCTTGAGCTCCGGGCCCGGGCGGGCCCGAAGTTGCCGCTCCCGACGGCTCGGGGGTAGGCTTGGGCTCGACACAGGTTGCGCTTCGTGTCCCATCGTGTCGCTGTGGTCGCTGTGGTTGTGCTGCTGGCGGTCGCGGCTGTCCCCCGTGTCGATCCGTCGATCGACCAGGAACCGCAGCAACCACTGTCCCATGGAGCACGTCCCGGATCGTCACAGGTTCTTGTTCGCCAGCACACCCTCGACCGCCAGCAACGCCACCACCGCCAGCACGAGCACGAGCCACCCATCGGAGCCCAGCGGCCGGACGTTGTCCAGGAGATCCTCGATCTGGACGGAGACCTTCGCGTTCTTGAGCACCGCGGCGATCGCCGACGGATCGATCGGCGCGCGATCGGACTCCCGCGGATCGAAGCTCATCGCCACGGCCCCACCGGGTCCACCGTCGACCTCGAACCGGTAGAGACCCGCCTCGCTGGCGTCCGCGAGCTCGGCCACGCAGTCGCCCCTGCGGGTGGCCCTTCCCGCCTGCGTCACGGGCGGCCGGCCGGGCCGGAACACCCGGATGGAGCGACCCACCCGATCGAGCGGAAGGTGGATCGTGACGTTCCCGCCGACGGTGCCGTTGAGCCAGTCTCCCTGCCCCCGTCCCGACGCATGGTAGATCGCGGCGAGAGGCAGCCCCGCCGTGGAGCCGGTGAGCAGGAGGTCGCTCCCGTCGGCATCGCAGGCGCTGGTGAACACGAGCACCCGCCCGGCACCGAACCCTCGCTCCAGCAGGGCCGGGCTGCCGTCGTCGTGACGGAGAGGCACCGCGGTGGCATCGAGCTCCTTGAACCGGAGCACCCGCCGGAACCGGGCCGCGGCCAGCTCCGCGCCCCGGAAGCGCCGCAGCACCGGATGGCCGAACTCCGCCCTTCGAGCGTCGAGGCGGAGCTCGGCCCCGGTCGACCACTCCTGGGGATACCCGGGAAAGATCCCCTCCGGCACCGCGCGCAGGCGCTCGTCGCCGGTCCGGGTCGCGGTGCTTCCCGGCGAGGGTCCGGCGGACCCCGCGGCGGTGAAGCAGCGGAGAAAGTCCTCGGGATACACCTTGTCGCCGGGGAAGTACACCAGGCCGCCTCCCCGCTGCACGAAGTCCCGGGTCTCGGAGAACTTCTCCGGCGAGATGCTGTCGACGTTCGCGAAGACCACGACGTCGAACAGGGAGAGCACGGCGGAACCGAGGTCCCAGACCGCCACGACGGTCGCGTCGACGTTGCCCGCGGCGCCCAGGAGCTTCTCCAGCAAGAACGTCTCGCTTCGCGACCGATCGAGCTGCGGGTCGCCGTCCACGAGAAGGACCTTCAGACGCGGCACCACCTGCACCGCGAAGTACCTCGAGTCGTCCACCTCGACGTCGTCCGGATCGATCGACACCTGCCCCGAATGGAAGCCCTCGGCGGCGAACGTGAGCGGCACCCGGGCCACGGCTCGCCCCGGCCCGGCCGCCCCCGCGGCCTCGAGGTCGATTCTCTGGACGTGCCGCGTCTGCCCGTCCACCACCACGCTGAACGTGCGCTGTCGGCGGCTGCCGTGGAAGTTGGCGAAGCTGATGCGAAGAGACACCGGCTCTCCCCTGGTGACGATGTCAGACTCGAGCTCCAGACCGGTCACCGCCTGGTTGTCGTCGTCCGCCCCTTCTCCCCGCAGCCCGACCAGGGCCACGGCGAGATGCTTGCCGCGGATCTCCTCGTCGAGACGGCCGAGGTCGGCCAGGTCCCAGCCGGAACGGTGGAAGTCCGAGTAGACCAGGATGAGCCGCTCCGAAACGTCGCGCGTGTCCAGGAGCGCCACCGCCCGCCGCAGCGCGGCGTTGCCGTCGGTGCCTCCGGCCGAGAGCGTCGCACGTTCCACGGTCTCCCGGATCGCGGCCACGTCGCCGGTGAACCCGGCCAGCGGCTCTCTGGGCCGGTCCGAGAAGAGGATGGCCGTGCCGCTGTCGAGGGAGAGCCGATCCAGGTGGGAGAGGATCCGCTCCTTGGCCAGCGTGAACTTCGGCGTGTCGTTCAGCTTGAGACCCATGGAGAACGAGGTGTCGAGCGCCACCACCACCGCCTTCCCCTGGCCGCCCCGTCCGGCCAGCATGCCCAGGTAGGCCCCGGGCCTCGCGAAGGCGAGGACCAGCAGCGCGACGATCAGCACCCGCGCCAGAAGCAGCAGCCAGTGCTCGATGGCGGCTCTCCGGGCGACCGTACGGGTCTCCATGAGCAGCCGGAACGCCGCCCATCGCTTGGGCACGGCCCTCTTCTGACGCTTCAGGTGCAGCACGATCGGCACCGCCGCGGCGACCAGTCCAACGAGCATCCACGGGTTCACGAACGCCATCAGCGTCTGACCTCGCTTCGTTTCAGCAGGAACCGGGAGAGGAGCTCGTGAAACGGCTGCGAGGTGTTCGCCGTGACGTAGTCGATGTCCGCCCGGGGGCACTCGTCGCCGAAGAATCCGGTGAATCGACGCACCCGCTCCTGGTATTCCCGACGAATCACCTCGCAGTCCAGCTCGAGCCGCTGGCCGGTCTCCACGTCCTCGAAGTCCATGCGCTGGGCGAACGGAAACTCGATCTCGTCGCGGTCCAGCACGTGGAAGACGATGACCTCGTTCTTCATCCCTCTCAGGACCTTGAGCGAGGCGAGCACGGCTCGCGGCTCGTCCAGAAGGTCGGACAGGAGGACGACGAGCCCTCTCTTGCGCAGTCGCCCGCCGATCTCGTCGAGGGCGGCGGCACACCGCGTCAATCCCTCCGGCCGCAGCTCTTCGAGCTCTTCGAGCAGCAGATTGAGGTGGGCCGGGCCTCGCCTGGGCGGGAAGAAGCGTCTCAGCCGGTCGCCGAAGGTCACCAGCCCCGCGTTGTCCTGCTGCTTCATCACCAGGTAGGCCAGCGACGCCGCCAGGTACGAGGCGTACTCCAGCTTGCTCACCGCCCCGGACCGGTAGCCCATGGACTCGCTGGTGTCGACGGCGAGCCAGACGCTCATGCTCGTCTGATCCTCGTATTCCCTGATGTAATGGCGGTCCGCCTTGGCGAACATCCTCCAGTCGATGTGTCGCGGATCGTCGCCGCGGGTGTACTTCCGGAAGTCGGCGAAGTCCGTGGAGTGTCCCTTGTAGGGGCTGCGATGGGACCCGGCCAGAAAACCCTCCACGACGAGGCGGGCCCTCAGCTTGTGGTTCTGGAGCCGCGACACGGCCACCGGATCGAGGACCGCTTTCATCGTCGGATCTCGCTGGCGAGCCGCACGATCAGCTCGTCCTTGCGGACGTTGTCCGCGTCGGCCTTGAAGTTCAGCACCAGCCGATGGCGGAGCACCGGCACGGCCAGCGCCTTCACGTCGTCCACGGAGGCGGCGGGACGGCCTGCCAGCGCCGCCCTGCCCTTGGCTCCGAGCAGCAGGGCGAGCCCCGCTCGTGGCCCAGCCCCCCAGGCGACGTACTCCTTGACGAACGCCGGAGCGGTGCCGGCCCCCGGGCGGGTGGCTCGCACGAGGTCGCTGGCGTACTCGATCACCGGGTCGGCGACGGGAACCCGCTCCACGAGCTTCTGCATGGTCAGGAGGTCCCGGGCCGCGTCGGGCAGCGGCGCAAGCTCTGGCCTGTGGCCGGAGGCGCCCTGCTTGAGAATCATGAACTCATCCTCCCTGCTGGGATAGCCCAGGATCACATTGAACATGAACCGGTCGAGCTGCGCCTCCGGAAGCGGGTACGTTCCCTCCTGCTCGATCGGGTTCTGGGTGGCGAGCACGAAGAACGGCCTGGGCAAAGGCCGGATCTCGCCGCCCGCCGACACCTGCCGCTCCTGCATGGCCTCCAGCAACGCCGCCTGGGTCTTGGGGGGCGTACGGTTGATCTCGTCGGCCAGGACCAGGTTGGCGAAGATCGGACCGCTGATGAACCGGAACTGGCGCTCGCCGGTCTTCTTGTCCTCCTCGAGCACATCGGTGCCGAGGATGTCGGACGGCATCAGGTCCGGTGTGAACTGGACCCGGCTGAAGACCAGCCCCAGCACCCGGGCGAGCGTGCTGATGGTGAGCGTCTTGGCGAGGCCCGGCACCCCCTCCAGAAGGCAGTGGCCCCGGCAGAGCAGGCAGACCAGAACGAGTTCGAGCATCTCCCCCTGGCCGACGATCACCTTCCCCAGCTCCCGGAACAGCTGCTGGCGCAGGTCGCCCATCCTGGAGAGGAGAACGGTGTCGTCGGGGAGCGGTTCCTCGTGCATGGGACAAGACGGCATGGGCGCCACCTTCACTCTCGTGGTTCTGACACTGGATTCGATCCGCCGAAGATCCTGCCGTCCGGACGCCCCGGCGGGGGCTTCCCTTCAACGACGCGGGCACCGACGGCACGACCCGCCAAGAGGGGCGAGGCCGGAGACGTCGGGGAAGTTACACGGGCCCGGGCGGCTCATCCTCGAGGCTGGCCGGGCGGGCCCCGCCGTCACATCGTGTCTTTCAACACCCTGAAGGCGACCGGGCAGACGAGCTCCTTGACCGGGTCCAGGCCCATGGCCCAGAACCACCGAGCATAGTCGTCGAGCGCCTCCGTCGTCTTGAACCGGCAACCCGGGCCGACCCCTCCGGTGAACAGCCGGCGCAGGCCGTGGCTCACCCGGGCGGTCCTGGCGAAGCGGACCAGGTCCTTGGCGATCAGGACGAGGTTGTAGTGGGGCAGAAGATCCCGGCGCCGTCCCAGGTAGGCGAAGAGCACCGGGCTCAGCGTGTCGATCCGCAGGCGCTTCGGCCCTGGATCGACGTGGATCTCCACGACCGGATGGCTCCGCCCGGCCCGGAACGCCCCCGGGGCAGGGTCCTCGTCGCTCTCGAGGAGGAACGACGGGAGCACCGAGCGGGGAGGCTCCCGGGCCGGGGGCGTCACCGGCTCCTGGACCTGGGCGAAGATGACGTTTCTGACGCGCTTCCAGGGGACCACCGTCTCGCCCGCCGCGGTTCTGAACCGGGCCTCGCTCCGGGAGAGATGGACCTGGACCACCGTGTCGACGGCGCCGGGAAACGGCGCGAGCAGCGCCGCCGGCACCTGGATCACCGGATGGTCGGCCTCGTCCCACAACCTCAGCTGGAGCTGCTGGGCCGGGTCGGCGTCGATGGGCCCGATCAGAAGCGGCCCCGTGACCTCCGGCGCCGGCCCGGGCCGACACATCTCGGGAATCGACTGCTGGACCAGCAGGCTCAGACCCCGGCAGGAGAGGCTGAGCAGGAACCGAGGGCCACGCTCCCGGCGCGTCCGGCGAAGCTCCACCAGCTCGACGAGACCGGCGGACCGACCGGCGTCCGGCACCGGCTCCCCGGCCTGGCCGTCGATCTCGTCCTGGACGAACGCGGGCTCCTCCAGGAGGGCGGTGGCCCGGAGTTGCCGGAGCGCCGGGTCGTCCCGCAGCTCCGGCTGCCGGAGCGCCTTCTCCGCGGCCTCGAGCCCCAGGACCCGGTACCCGCCACCGGCCAGTTCGTGGGCGATGCCGAGCTGGTCCGCCGGGTCGAACGGCTCCCGGGGGTGGCGCTGCTCGAACAGCGCGTAGGCCTGGGCGAGCTGGTCCGTGCGGCCCGTGCCCACCAGGGCGGTCACGGCCTTCTTCTCGAGCTCGATCGTGGCGTCCTTGTCCCCCGGGGCGGTCCCGGCGCCGTCCGCGGGGGTCCGGGTGGGATCCCCGAAGATCCCGGTGAGCCAGAAAGCCAGCGCCGGAAGCGCCACGAGGAACGCCAGCGGGCCGCCGGCGATCAGCACCCAGAGGAGCACCAGCGCCAGGCCGACCGACGGACCGGTGACCCGCCTGTGCCACCGGGGCTCCGGGGCGGCCGGCAGCTCCTCCTCGAGCGCCACGGGCTCCACGGCGTGGCTCGGCCTGTCGGCCCTGCCGGTGCAGCCGAAGATCGAACACCCGTGGTTGTAGGCCCAGCAATCGCTGTGATGCGGCGTGTCGCAGCACGGGCACAGCGTCACCGGCGCTCCCACCGGGGTCCCGCAGACCGGGCAGACTCCTTCCGTAGGGGAACCTCCACGGCTCGCCTGGAGCCTATCCGCGAGGTCGCTTCAGCACCTTGTCGGTCACGTCGACGGCGCCGGTGGGGAGCGTTGTCGACACACAGCGGAACCCCACACCCGGACAGCTCACGGAGCAGTCCTCCCGGATGCAGGCCCAGTGCGGCGCTCCGTACTCGGTCCACGCCGCGCTGCTGCGGATCACCTTTCCGAACCCCAGCACCTGGCCGGAGATCCCCTGCGGGTTGGTCGCCGGGCTCTCCCGGTAGAACTCGCTCAGGTACCAGTCGCTGCACCACTCCCAGATGACGAACGCCTCGACGTTGTACGTCTGCCAGATCCTGGCTCGTCCGATGCCCTGTCCCCGATGTGGGCCCTGCGCTCCGGCACCGGAAGCCCGGTGCGACTGAGCCCTCTCCAGATCGGCCGGTGCAAGACCGGCCTTCAACCGGGCGGCCTTCTCCCACTCGGCCTCGGTGGGGAGCCGCTTCCCGACCCACCGGCAGTAGGCCTCGGCGTCTTCCCAGTGGAGCTGCGTGACCGGGAGGTGGAGCCGCTGTTCCAGGGGGGAGCTGCCTTCCTCGGGCCGACGCCAGTACAGGCCTTTCACCCTGCGGACGAAGTCGTTGTCCACCCTGGTCCACCCGTAGCCCCTCGTCTGGGCCTCGGTCGTGTAGCCCGTGGCCTCCACGAACCTGAGGAACTGGTAGTTGGTCACGGGCCACTCGTCGATCCAGAACTCGTCGATGAAGACCTGATGGGCCGGGCGCTGGTCTTCTTCCCCCATGTCGCAGCCGATGGTGGCGGCGCCGGCGGCCACCCGGAACATCGAGACCTCTGACGGCTCCCGGAAGGTGCGGCCGCTCCCGGCGGGAGCGGGATGGGTCAGCGCCCGGGCCACGGGTTCCTTGCCGGCCCCGCGATGGGAGCGCTGCACCCGGAGGAGCTCGGCTCTGAATGCGGCGGCGCTCCCCCCGAGGCGCTCGTCCGGCGTCTTGGCCAGGGCGGCCAGGACGATCCGGTCCAGGTGGAGATCGAGCTCCGGGACTGTGAGTCTGGGCGACGGAGCGGGCTGCCGGACGTGCTGGTCGAGAAACGAGTACAGGTCCGGTCCCTGGAACGGAAGGCGTCCGGTCAGCATCTGGAACAGGATGACGCCGAACGCGTACAGGTCCGTGGCCGGACCGGTGGGCTTGCCGCGGCACTGTTCCGGGCTCATGTAGGGAGGCGTTCCGAACAGCTTCCCGGTCCGCTCCGACATGCCCAGGCTCTCGTCCACGGCCTGCCGGGCGGCCTTGGCGAGGCCGAAGTCGGCGATCTTGGCCGACCCCTCCGTGGAGATCAGGATGTTCTCGGGCTTCAGGTCCCGGTGGACGATCCCCTTGTCGTGGGCCGCCCTGAGACCCCGGAGGATCTGCAGCCCGAGCCGGATCGCCTTCCGGAGGGGCATCGGCCGCTTCTTCTTCAACCTGTCGGCCAGGCTGCCGCCGTCGACGTACTCGCAGACCAGGTACGGCACCGATCGGTCCGTGCCGCAGTCGAAGATGGTCACGATGTTGGGGTGGTTCAGCCGGGCCAGGATCCGCGCCTCCACGAGGACCCGCTCCGTGGCCTCCTGGGGGAGCTCGCTGGATCTGAGCAGCTTGATCGCCACCATTCGACGGGTGGCCAGCTGCTTCATCTTGTAGACGACGCCCATGGCCCCCCGGCCGAGCTCGGCGATCGGCTCGTATCGCGCCAGGAAGTCGTCGCCGAAACGGGTCAGCAGGTCCGGCTGCAGGTCGGAACCGGTCGGACGTTCCATCGCCTCATCCTCAGGGCGGCGCGTCGGCCTCGGGGTCGGCGGCTCGTCGCCGCTCCACCAGCCCGCGATCCGCGGAGGAGGAGACTTGAGCGCCCGCGGGCCGTCGCCATCAGCGCTGCGCTCAGCCTACAACACCGACCGGGCCGGCGTCACGCCCGCGCGTCACACCACGGCATCGCCTCGGACCAGGGTGTCGGCCCACGCAGGCGCCCGGACCGGCTCCAGACGAGAAACCCCCGATCGAGGGACCGGGGGTCCAGGGCCTCTCCCGCCAGATCAGCGCTCTACCAGCGGCGGCCGAACCGTCCCCTGTACCCCCAGCGGCCCCACCGATCCCAGCACCGGTAGCTGCCGTAGAAGTAGGGGTCCTCGCACCCGCTCACCAGGACCGTCGGTCTGCAGTAGTCGTAGCTTCCGCAGAACCCCCATCCGCCACGATGTCCGGAGTGCCGACCGTGGAATCCCCTGGCCGACGCATCACTGGACCCGACCGAGGCAAAGGCCAACGCGATCAGAAGCACCGAAGTCATCAGGGTTCTCATTGAAGGGCCTCCTATCTTTGCTCCCCCCGGTTTACTGTTTGTGACATTGGTCACCAATGCCAGAGTCGTGCCAACCGGAGCGAACGCGCCTTCCACGCGGCTGCAAGAGCGATTTGAAGCCATTGCACGAGAGTGCGTCGCTCGCTCGAGCCTGCGGTCGAGAGAAACGGGCAAGGAGATTCTACCGAGACCAGGCAAGACTCCCCCCGTGCCGGTCGAGCCGGCGACGAAGCCCGTCGAGAGCGAGGCCGCGGAAGAGGCGCGCCACCTGCTGGCCAGGCCGGAGCGACTCGACAGTGGCTCGTGGCATCCGGTAGCATGGCGGGCCGTCACCATCACGGGACGATCGGTCCTTCGGCGTGGGCGTACGAGGTGGGTATGAAGCCAAAGAAGGAAGCTGCCAGCGGCCCGGAGCAGGCCTTGCGACAGATCGCACTGGGATTCCCGGACACCGCCGAGGGCGTCGCCTGCGAGGGAACGGCCGTCGAGAGCGCCACCTTCAGCTCCGGCAAGAAGACGTTTCTCTTCATGCGCGTCTTCGACGGCCTGTACACCCTGAGGCTCAAGCTGACCGGCTCGCGAGAGGAGGCCGCGGCTCTCTCGGCGAAGGAACCCGGGCGGTACAGGATCGGGTCGCAGGGCTGGGCGACGATCACGTTTCGCGAAGATGAGGATCCTCGGCTGGCGATCCTGGAGAAGTGGATCGGCGAGAGCCATGGAGCGGTCGCGGGGCAGCCAGCCAGGGCGAAGGCCCGGACGGGCCCACGCTCGACGCGATCGCCAGGGAAACAGAAGGTCCGATGACCGCGGCGAGGGCTCGCGCGCCGCGGTGCGTCAGAGGATCTCCCGCCGCGAGGATCGGGCCGGGGTCCGGGTATGCTCCTGGCTCGCCTGGTGTGATTGTGCCTGTGGGGGCCCGACCAAGGGGAGCGGCTCCTGCTGAATCATCGGACCCGATCGGAGGCGTCGGCCGTGACGCTCGACCTCCTGGGATGGGATGCGATGCGAGGTGGGGTGGGGTGGCCGAGCACCGAAGAGCGGGCCTCAGACTTTCTTTCAAACAACGGCAGCATCTGCACCTGTACGTCCGTAGTTCGAAAGCGTGGGACCCTCCACAAGGGACCCACCGGTCCACCTGGGGGTGGGGGGCCAGTTGCTTCACCTGCGGCATCGAGACTCTTGAACGTCTGGCCAGAACGACCTTCTGCCGCCGTCAGCCCGCACGACCGCATCTTCCGGGCGAAGCGA
>JACQZM010000234.1 GCA_016213885.1 Candidatus Rifleibacteriota bacterium
AAGAGGACGTCTACGTGATGCTGGTGACGGGGGGCATCGCCATCGTGAACATCGGGATCGCGTTCGCCGCTGGTGTGATCCTGCATCGCGCGCTCGAAAAGGGCTGGGTCAAGGTCTGATCGGCTCGAGCGCTCGTCCAGAGCAGGCTGCAGGACGAGCCCCTTCCCCGGCACTACCGCGTTCTGATGACCACGCCAACGCCCACGACGATGCCGAGCACGCTCAGGAAGGACCGGAGCGAGCGGTTCGAGAGTTGCCGTGCGGCCCTCGATTTCCTCGCCGATGCCCGGTGGTCCGCAACACGGCCTCACCGAGGACGAAGCCGTGGACCTCGAGCCCTTCGTGCCTGGCAGCGAGGGCGACCGCCGGACAGAAGGTCTCACCCGCCAGCCATCCCGCGGCGAGAAGCCCGGCGAGCCACCTGATGGCCTCCATCTACTCGAGCCACCTCCTCGGCGGGTTCTCCAGCGAGCGCGCCGTGAACAGATCCTCCGGCAGGCCGGCATCGTAGGCGACCTTCTCGAACGTGACGCGCGTGGAGTGGCCACTCTTGACGTTCGTCATGCTGCGGCGAACGGCGGTCGGGTAGGTCCTTCCGGCACCTCCCTCGGCGGAGGAAAGCGACTCGACCTTTTCGGCCGCGAAGACGCGTGCGAGCTGGCCCTGGACGTCGTAGTACTCTTCTCTCAGCGGCAGCCGGGTGGCCTCGTCGATCCACGTCAGCTTGCGCGAATAGTCGGCCTGCCGGCGTGGCTTGCTCTCCACCACGGCACATCGGGCAGGGCCCATGGGCTCGTGCCTCAAGAAGGCGCGGTCGTCGGCCGAGATGTCCCGGCCCGATACATCCTCGTAGGTGAAGTCGGAGCCCACGAAGCTGGAACGGCTGTCGTTGGCCGCGATGCGGCGCGTCATGTTGACGGCCGGAATGAAGATCCATCGGTCGTCGTCGCGATCAGGGTACTTCCAGACGAGAAAGGCCGTGCGCCGCACGTCGCCGGGCTCATGGACATACAGGAAGTACTTCTGGTCCTTGCTGCGGCGTGCGTTCAGGCGATCCCGGGCAGTAGAAGACCTGCTGATCAAGCCACCCCAGAGCCCGGACCGGGTCTGGATCACGAGCAATGCCAGCACGAGCACGAGGCCTCCGACGCCACCGCCGAGAATGAGAATGGTCTTGTGCACAATGGGCGCCTCCTCAGAAGATGAGCACCTTGTCGGCTGCGACCGTCCAGCTCGTGAGCTCCTCCATCGAGCTGCGGTGCACGCCCTCGACGAGCTGGTTCTCATCCAGTGCCCGCGCGTCCATGCAGCTGCCGCAGACCCCGACAGGCTGGCCGCGCCTCGTCACGGCCGCCAACATCGTCTCCACGTTGTAGTAGCCGCCCGGCACCTTCTGACCCCGGCGGGCGCAACTCACGGCGTCACCTATCAGGAAGAGCGACAGCTCCGCCGACATGTCGCGGGCCAGAGTACCCGCCAAGCGCAGGCCGTTGTAGGTTCGCTCACTTCCGTACGGCGCGTCGTTGAGAACGATGAGAGCCTTCATGGTCCACGCTCCCGCGGCCACTCGGACCGCACTCGGTTGGAAGTCCCTGGGCCCGCCAGTCGGGCAGTCCACTCTCCAGCCTGCGAGCCTTCAGACCGTGATTGCGCAGGATCTCGACCGCCTGGAAGGCCAAGAGACAGTAGGGGCCCCGGCAGTACGCCACGACCTCCCTCCCATCGGGCAACCGGGCCAGCTGGCGCTTCAGCTCGTCCAGTGGAATCGACACCGCCCCGGGGAGGTGGCTCGCCGCGTACTCCTCGGGAGGCCTCACGTCGACCACCGTGACGGTGCCGTCGCGCGCGCGCCTCAGAAGCTCTTCCGACGTGATCGGCTCCAGCGAGTCCCATGCCTTCAGGTACTGCTGCACCAGCCGCTCGAGCTGAGCGTTTCGCCTGGCAGCCACGGTGCGTACGGCGCGGAGCAGCTCGAAGACCTCGGGGCCGGCGAGCCGGTAGCGCACGAACTGGCCCTCTCTGGCGGTCTCCACCAGCCCGGCCTCCCACAACACCCTCAGGTGCCGGGAGGCGTTGGCGACCGAGAGGCCAGCACGCCGCGCGATCGCCTCGACGGTCCGGTCACCCTGGGCCAGCAGCTCGAGGAGCTCGAGGCGACCCGGACTGGCAGCCGCCTTGGCGATCCGGGCGAGCTGTTCGAAGATCTGGCTCTTGATCTGCCTGGGCAAGGTGGATGATCTGTCCATATTCACTTATTCAAGTAAGTAATTGAATACCTGTATATCAGTCCACGCACCGGCGCTGCACCTGTCAAGAACTCCCTGCCGCTCGCGCGCCCGACCGGGTTGATCCCGGGCCCGACCGAAACCCTGTGTGTGCCTACGCGAGTCTGACGTACGCCGAGCTCACCCACCGCTTCTGAGGTGAGGCGTGGCCGGTGCTTTGGCATGCCTGCCGTGACAACGGCGACCCGGACGACGCTCCTGGACCGGTGTCCTGCGAGGCCGCCCGACGCCACCGAATCGCAGGGCTCAGGGCGAGCCGAACCACGAGGACAGACGCCCGGGCGTGTTTCAGCGACTCGCCTCGCCGCCCTCCTCGGGGGGCTTCTCAGCCCGGAAGCTCGCGTAGAGCAGCAGGTCGTAGACGATCTTGAGGCCGCCCGAGAGGAAGAACGGGACGCTCATCAGGACCGGGCTGGCCAGCATCGGGCCGACGAAGACCGGAGCCAGCGAGGCGCCCAGCGTGCGGGCGATGCCGGTGACGCCCGCGGCGGCCGAGCGCTCCTCGGGCTCGACCACGGCCATGGTATAAGACTGCCGGGTCGGCACGTCCATCTGCGAGATGCTGAACCGCAACAGTAGCACAGCGATGGCCCAGGGCAGGGCCGGCATCAGCGGCACCAGCATCAGGAGCACGTTGGAGGGCAGGTGCGTCAGCACCATCGTGTTGATGAGGCCGACGCGGCGGGCGACCCAGGCGGCGCTCAGCGATGACAGCCCGGCCACGATGTTCGCCCCGAAGAAGATGGCGCCGAGCAGCGCCGGTTCAGCGCCAAACCGGGCGTGAAACCAGTAGGCCACGATGCTCTGGATCACGAACCCACCTGCGAAGGCGTCCAGCGCGAACAGAGCCGACAGGCGCAGGACCACACCGCGCGAACGGCCCAGGCCCCACGATCCATTCGGTTTCCCGCAGCCAGCAACCGGTGCGGTCACGGCGGCGGGCGGGGCTTCAACCGCTGGCGAGAGCAGACGGAACATGGCCAGCAGCCCGAATCCGACGACCCCGTACGCGAGCACGACAGCGCGGTAGCTGGCGACCGCAGGGAGGCCTGCCCACTGCAGCGCCTGGGCCCCGCACCCCCCGGCCAGCGCGCCCAGGGCGGTCGTCATCGAGCCGGCGAGGTTGTACCAGGCGAACACCTCGGTGCGCTGCGCGGACGGGAGCTCCTGTGCCAGCGCTGCCTGCTCGATCGGGAGGAACGGGCCGATCTCGTTGCCGCTGGGGCTGATCACTCCGATGGTCGCCGCCAGCACGAGCAGCCAGAAGCTCCCTGTCGCAACGAACAGCGCCCCGGCCATCACCATCAGGCCCGCGCCGGCCATCAGCGTGCGCCGCCGGCCGATGCGGTCGGCCCGGGTCGTGAGCCAGAGCGACACCCCTGTGTCACCGACCAGTGTCATCGTCAGCAGGGCGCCGATCTCGGGCTCGGTCAGGCCCAGCCCGGCCAGGTACAGCACCAGCACCACGGACAAGAATCCGTAGCCAAACAGCCGCAGGCCGCGCGTGGCGAACAGCAATTGCACGTCCCGGCGTGCGGTCCGGAACGACCATGGCGCGGGCGGCACCTGTTCGGGTCTCATCTGAAACCGGCCCTACGGCACGGGCCAGTTCCATACGGCGAGGATGGCGCTGAACAGAACCGCCGTGCCGGCGAGCCCCGCCCTGGCCGCGACCGCGTGCTCGCCGGGGACGTGACGCACCCAGTGCCGGGCCTTCCAGGCCGTTGCGACGAGGATCGCCAGCATCACCCAGCCCACCATCGAGAAGTCCACGAGGCTTGCGGGCGAGTTTGTCGCGTGGCTCGACAGGCGCTGCAGCGTCGCTACGCCATGGGGATCGCGCAATGCCAGCGGCAGGAAGCCGCCCCACGACGCGACCTTTGCTGCCGCCTTGGCCAGGTGGGCCACGGCAACCACCGGGGCAGCGCCGGTCGCGGCAGCCAGGAGCAGCGAGCCCGCGCCGGCGCGATGGCCAGCGACGTTACTCGCCGCGGCGATGACCGACCACACCAGCGCCGGGAACAGGACCAGGAACCACAGCCCCTCCGACCAGTCGAAACCGACGGCGGGCATTAGCTTGCTCAACGCCAGAGGCACCGCGTGGAACATCCTGTCGAACCACGCCACCTCTCCGACGAGTTCGTGCGACACGAACCCGAGGGCGATCATCACGAACGCGGCCTCGAACGGCTGCAGCAACCCCTTGCGTCTGATCGGAGCAAGTGGCGACACGAGCCCCGCGCCCACGTTCTGGTGCGGGCAGACCTTCGCGCACTGGAAGCAGAGCACGCAGCCGTCCGAAGCCTTGCGATCGAAGGGCCGAAGCTGCGAGGGACAGCTCCGGCCGTCAAATCGGTAGCGGCTTCTGGGGCTCACGCAGTCGCGAGTCAGACAGCGCTCGCAGACGGACCGATCGCGGATCTCGAGCTGCACCGGCGTGTACCGGCCATACACGGCGAGCAAGGCGCCAGCCGGGCAGAAAGCGCGGCAGAACGAACGCGATTCCCGCAGCGCCAGTCCGGTGACGAACGCCGCGCCGAGCAGCACCAGCAGGAAGATGGCCGTGTAGTGGGGCACCCGGTGGAGAGAGAACCCCGCGACCAGGAGCTGGAGCGCGAGGTAGCCCAGGATGATCGCCCACCCAGCCCGCAGGAACGCCCCGAGCCGGGCTCGAGGCCAGCCCACCCTCCGGGCCATGGCGTCACCCACCCGGTTGACCAGCTCCATCGGGCAGACCGTGCACCACACCCTCCCGAGCACGAGCGCCGTGAGGATCATCGCCGGCCACCACAGGCCCCAGACGGCAAGCGTGGTCAGGTTCGTCTTCCGGAGGACCATCAGCTCTTGCGAGCCCAGGCTCTGGCCGGTCCCCAGGCCGTTCGCCGCCAGGCAGGCCACTCCGGCCAGCGCCGCGAGCTGCAGCCCGACCGGGAATGCGGAGGCCATCACCACCGCCTGCGCAGGCCACCATCTCAGCAGATCCCACGTCACTCGAGACGATTCCCTCACGGGTGGGGTTCCTCCTCCTCGCCGAGCACGACCTCACGGTGCAGCTCCCGCACCTGCTCGCGCAACAGGGCCAGGATCTCGCGCCCCTTCGCGGTCAACGTGTACTCCTTGCGGGCCCGGGCTCCGGCCTTCGGGTCGACCTTGCACCGCAGCCAGCGGCGTTCTTCCATCCGCGCCAGCAGGGGGTAGAGCGTCCCCGGGCTCACCTCGTAGCCGTGCCTCCGCAGTTCGCGGATCACCCACAGCCCGACCACCGGCGCCTTCTCGGCGTGGTGAAGGATGTGAACCTTCCAGAAGGCGAGCAGGATCTCTCGTTCGACGTCGCGCATGGTGTTCCGGAGTTACGATAACTGTAATCGAATACCGTAACAATGTCAACGGCTCCCGGCTTGGTCGCCGCCTTTCCGACCACGCCGAAGTGGCGCCTCAGCACCCAGCCCGCCACGGTACCCGCCAGCGTGGGCACGATGCGCACGGCAGGTCGACCGGCACTTGACAGCGCCGGAGCACCTGTCCGCCCTCAACAACGCAGCCAGGGATGCAGAGGCAACGGGATCGTTCTTCGGCGGATCGGCCAACCAGAGGCTTTCGTCCGCATCGGGTGCTCCGGCTGTCTCGCGCCCGGCGGTCAGTGTGGCGGCCTCAGGGCAGGCTTCGGACGCGGCGGTCACGGTGGCCACGCACTCGGGCAAGGAGGCTGACCCCTTCACTGCCGCGGCTCAGGTTCAGGGCCGCAAGAGCCGTCTGGGGCGGGTTTTGGCCTTGATCGCGCTGCTCGTGGTCGTTGGCCTGCTGTTTCGCCTCGCAGCCGGTGCTCGCAGGAAGCCTCCCATCGCCACCAGGGAGCTCTGGACGGCCGTCCAGGAAGCGATCGACGGTCACTCGGACAGGGCAGGCTGCAGGACGAGCCCCGGCCCCGGCATTACCGCATTCTGAGCGCCTGGATGGGGTGGAGCCCGGCTGCGCGGATGGCCGGCAGAAGGCCGAAGATCATGCCGACGCCGAGCGCGAAGGTGAAAGCGATCGCCGCAGCCGACCAGGGAACGGTCATCGGCCAGTGCCCGAGCGCCGAGACCACGGAGACGGTCCCGACGCCGACCACCACGCCGGCCAGCCCGCCCATGCCTGCCAGGAGACCGGATTCGATCAGAAACTGGTTGCGGATGTCGCGGCTCTGCGCGCCCACTGCTCGTCGCAACCCGATCTCTCCGGTCCTCTCCCGGACGGACAGGACCATGACGGCCAGGATTCCCACGCCCCCGACGAGAAGTGAGACACCTGCCACGCCGACGATCAACAGAGTGAGCGACCTGGTCGCCTCCTGCTCGGTCTGGAAGACCGTCGCCTGGTTCTGGATGGTGAAGTCGTCGGGCTTGTCGCGCAGTCGGTGCCGCAGACGAAGAAGTCCGGCGATCTCCTGCTCGGCCCGGCTGGTTGCGTTCGACGAGCGGGCCCGGGCATGAACCGTATGGACGTGGTCCTGGTTGAAAAGTCGTCGCATGGCTGTCTTGAGCGGAACGACGAGGAGGTCGTCCTGGTCCAGGCCATTGACGTCCATGCCCTTGGGAGCCGTCACGCCGATGACCTCGAACGGCACCCTCTTGATGAGAAGGCGTTGACCGGTGGGGTTGGTCGAGCCGAAGAGGTTGCCGGCCGCGGTGGGCCCCAGGATGGCCACCCGCCTTGCCCCCGCGACGTCCTCTTCCTCGAACGTCCGCCCCGTGCATACGACGAACCCGCGGACAGCCAGTCCGTCCGCATCCATGCCCACCACGTTCGTGATGGCGTTCCGGTCTTCCCAGCGGACGTGGAGCTTGTTGCTCACGGTCGCCGCCGCCCGCGACACCGATGGGCACTCCCTCGCGATCGCTAGGGCATCCGAAACCAGCAGCGTCCGGACGGTGTTCATCTGTCTCTGCCGGCCGGCGATGATGGACGTCTTGCCTGCATTGACGATCACCAGGTTGGTGCCCATCCCCCGGACGCGGCGGAGGATCTGCTCGGCAGCACCTTGCCCAGCCGCGACCATCACGATGACCACGCCAACGCCCACGACGATGCCGAGCACGCTCAGCAGGGTCCGCAGCCTGCGGGCCGCGAGTATCTCGATCGATAGAGCCACGCTCCGCGAGAGCTTCACCGCAGCGCTTCGACGGGACTCAGCCGAGCGGCCTGTCTGGCCGGCTGGATGCCGAAGAACAGGCCGACCGCCAGACAGAAGACCAGCGCCAGGCCAAACGGTTCCCACGTCACCACCACCGGCCAGAGTCCAGAACGATCCAGGGCGATGCTGATGGCCCAGCCGAGGAGGCTCCCGATGATCATCCCGAGGCCCGTCACGCTCAAGGATTCCATCAGGAACTGCTGGAAGATGTCGCCGTGCGTGGCTCCCAGGGCACGCCTGAGGCCGATCTCCTTCTTCCGTTCGCCGACCGAGATCAGGAGGATGTTCATCAGCACGATGCCGCCCACCAGCAGGCTCAGCACGGCGAGCGCCATCAGGAGATACGTGAGCGTGCCCGAGATGCCTCGCGCCATCCTGGCGATGTCGGCCGCGGAGAAGATCGCGAAGTCGTCCTCCCTGGGGGGCGTGATGTGGTGTCGCGCGTGCAGGAGCAGGCGCACCTCGTCGGCGATGGACTCGATCTGTCGGGGATCTCCCACCTTCAGCCGGATGTTGGTGATGTGGTCCTGGTTGAACAGACGGCGCAACCCGGTCGTGAGCGGCACGACCAGCCGGCTGTCGAACTCGTCGCCCTGAGGGCTCGGGCCTCGATGCTCCAGCACTCCCTTCACCTTGAAACGTGTGCTGCCGATCTGCACGAATTCCCCGACGCAGCTCTGGTTGCCGAAGAGGTCACGCGCGATCATCTCCCCCAGGACGCAGACCCGGGCCAGCGTCGCCGTGTCGTCCGCGGCGATCGGCTCGCCATCCGTGGTGTGCCAGTCCCAGGCATCGTGCCACTCGGGGCGAACAGCCATCACCATGGCCTGCACCTGGGTGGATCCGGCCTTGATGGACATGTTCCGCCCGAGCGCGAACGGAGCCACCACATCCACGCCCCGGATCTGCGTCCTGATCGCTTCCGCGTCCTCCGGCCTGAGGGTCGTCACCCCCTCCTGGGGCGGAGCAAAGCCCTTCCCCCCACCGGCCGTGATCATGATGGCCCGCGTGCCGAAGGCGTTCACTCGCTTCATGACGCGCTTCTCGGTGCCTCGCCCCGCGGCCATGACCACCGTGAGGCCCGAGATGCCGGCGATGATGCCCGCCATCATGAAAAAAGTGCGGAGCTTGCTGGACGCGAGCGCCCGGGCCCCTTCCCTGGCGTTTCGCAGAGACCTCATCTCGTCGCCTCCTGACCGCGCGTCTCGTCCGGAGCGACCTCGGCGACCCGTGGCTCGGCCACCGGACTGTCCTCGGCGATCGTCCCGTCCTTCAGCACGATGATGCGATGCGAGTGCTCTGCCACGGAGCGGTCATGGGTCACCAGGACGATCGTTCGACCTCGCCGGTGCAGCCGTCCGAAGATGGCCATGACCTCGGCGCCACTCTCCGAGTCCAGGTTGCCCGTTGGCTCGTCGGCCAGGATGAGCGCTGGATCGGTGATGAGCGCACGCGCGATCGCCACCCGCTGCTGCTGTCCGCCCGACAGCTCACCAGGCCGGTAGGTCATCCGGTCCGCCAAGCCCATGTCGGTCAAGGCGCTCTGGGCCCTCTGTCGCGCATCCTCGGGGTATTTCTCCGCATAGATCAATGGCAGCAGGACGTTCTGCAGGGCACTCGTCTGGTCCAGCAGGTGGAACTGCTGGAACACGAACCCTATCTTGCTGTTGCGGACGCGAGACAACTGATCGTCGTCCAGATCGGCCACGTCGGTGTCGTCCAGCCGGTACCGGCCTGCCGTGGGTCTGTCGAGGCACCCCAGGATGTTCATGAGCGTGCTCTTGCCCGTCCCGGAAGTGCCCATGATGGCAACGTACTCACCCCGGGCGACCCTGAAGGAGACCCCCTTCAGGACGGCAGTCCGAACGGCAACGCCGTCGTACGTCTTCTCGATGGCTTCGAGCTCGATCATCTTGTTCAGCCTCACTGCTCCGCGGGCCTGGCGCTCGCCTGCGGATCCACAAGAACGACGTCCCCGTCCGCCAGTCCCGACGTGATCTCGATCCCCTCGGAGTCCTTCCAGCCGATCTTCACCTCGCGCACCTCAGTCTGCCGGCCCGAGAGCACCTGGACCATGCTCCGGCCGCGTTCACGCTTGACCGCCGTGATCGGCACGGTGAGAACGTTCTCGCGCCTGCCCAGCTCGATCCTGACGCTCGCGGTCATCTCGGGCCGAAGGAGGTTGTCGTACGGTTCGGCGATCCGAACGACCACGTCGTAGTTGACCACGTTCTCCTGGATCACGGCCTTCGGATAGATGGCAGCCACCGTGCCGCGGAACTCCCGCGTGGGGAACGAGTCCACGGTGAAGGTCGCCTTCTGTCCGACCGTGACCTTCCCGATGTCCACCTCGTCCACGAACGTGTCCACCTGAAGGCGCCCGAGGTCGATGATCGTCAGGAACGTCGGCGCGCTGAGACCAGCGGCGACGGTTTCGCCCTCCTGCGTGCTCACCGACGCCACGACGCCGGGGATCGGCGCCAGGATCGTCGCGTACTCGAGGCGCGCCCTGGCGGCTGCCAGCGCCGCGCGCTTGGCCTCGACCGCGGCTTCGGCTGTCCTGATGTCATCGGGCATCCTGATACTCGCCAGGTCGAGGTCCGCGCGCGCGAGGGTCGCCTTGGCAGCGGCGCAGTCCCGCTCCCGCGTGGCCAGGTCGAGGCTGTTCAAGGCGGTGACCCTCTTGGCGTAGAGGCTCTTGGTCCGTTCCCAGTTGATCTGGCTGAGCCGGGCTGTCGCCCTCGCATCATCCAGGTTGGCTTCCGCGCGACGGACCTCCTTGGGACGCTGGTTCCTCGCGGCGGCAAGGCGGGCCTGGGCCTCGAGGAGGGTGGCCTCGCAGGTCGCCACGTCCGCCTGCAGCTCGGTTCTCTCCAACACGGCCAGAACCTGACCTCTGCTCACCGCATCGCCGATGTTGGCCCGCAGCTTCTCGACTCGTCCCGAGATCCGGGCCCCCACGCGGACCTCGGCGCCGATGCAGGGCTTCACGCCGCCGGTCGCCTGCACGATGGAGGACAGGCTTCGCCGCGCCGCCCTCACGGTCGCTTCCGGGAGCGCGGCATGGTCCTCGCTGTGGAGGTACCTCCACGAAGCCAAGAGGAGCGCTGCGACACCGATGGCGATCACCGTCGAGAGCAGCGTCTTGGTCGTCTTCTTCATCGCCGGGTCCGCCGATCTCCACGAGTCTGCTGGCCTCGAGGAATGGCGTCGCGCAAGAGCTCCAGGCTTGCGATCACTCCAGCTCTCGCCACGGCGGGAACGGCTTCCAGAATCACCGAGAACCGCCCGAGACTGGCCTCGTTGATCCGCAGAGCCACCTGGCGGCCTTTCGCGGTCAGCATCAGGCGTCGTACCCGTCCGTCCCCGGCATCCGCGCGACGCTCGAGCCAGCGCCGCCGCTCGAGCTGATCGACCATCCGGCTGACGGCGCTCTTGGATAGCCCGAGGCTGTCGCCAAGATCCGCCTGGCGCACGCCCGGTCTGGCGAGAAGCTCGATGAGGGCATGGGCGTGCGACACCGGGACCGGTTGACCACAGGGAGTGCGCTCGGCGTCCAGCAGCCCGAAGCGTCGTATGAGGGAGTGGAACGCCCTGCGCAGGGTCCGCGCATCGGCAGGGCCTCCTGGCCGCGGGTCGGTGCTCACGGCGTACAGTCTACCGCGAATTAGTTGCGTACGCAACTACATGTCTTTCGTCCTGGGCTGTCCGGGCAAGAAGAAGCTCGGAGTGCCCGGAGTGCCGGCCGTACCCCTGCAGAGGACCGAGATGACCCCGACCTGGCGTGCGCTGGCCAGGGCGAAAGTGCTCCTCGAGATCAGTGACCTGGGACCCGAGCGCCGGGACGGGACGCCGACCGGCCGGTTCGGAGGGCGGGAGGCGTTCCGCCGGCTGGAGGAGGGGGTCGGCGGCGACGAGAAGAGGCTCGCCGGGGTCCACGAGGTCCTCATCACCGAGGCGCCCGGTCGCCCGATCGCTGCCCTGGAGCCCCGGACCAAGGCTGGCGACCCGGCGATCTTCAGGCTGGCGTACACCGTGGCGCGCGACGACCAGGGCCGCCCCGGGCTCCTCAGCGCTCCGAGGACGTCTCGATCACGGTGACGAACTGGTCGATCCGGGCCACCCTGAGGATCGCCCGCATGGTCTGGCCAGGGTTCTGCAGGACCAGCTTCCCGCCCATCCGCTGGAGGATGCGGTGAGTCGTCACGAGCGTCCCGAGGCCGGAGGAGTCCATGAACTTGATCTCCGACAGGTCGATCCGGATCTCCAGGCCCTGCTCCCCCGAGTAGAGCTTCAGCCCCTCCTGGAAGAGCCGGACGTTCGTGCTGTTGATGTCCCGCTTCAGCGCCAGGACCACCCGGCTGGAGGTCGAGTCGCCCGGGCGCTCCTCCAGGACCTCCGCGATCTGCAGGCGCTTGATGATCGACGATCGGGTCGTCAGCGACCGCCCGGAGCCGGGCACTCCGACCGGGATCGGCACCTTGGCCGGCGCGGAAACGGCCTCCTCGATCGGGGGCTGGGGGTCTGCGGTGTCCGGGTTCTCTTCCTGCTGGAGCATCTGGTCGATCCTGAGGATCCGGAAGATGCTCCGGATGACCGGCCTGGCGCCGACGATCACCAGGGAGCCCCCGTTCTTCCGGGTGGTCTCCGCGGCCCGCACGAGGATCGGCACCACCGGGCTGGAGAGGAAGCCCACCGACGACATGTCGATCTTCATCTGGCGGATGCCCCGGGCCAGGTGGTCGTCCACCGCACGGGCCAGGAGCTCCGTGTTGGCCATGCTGATGTCGTCGTGCAGCACGAGAAACGCCTGGTCGGACGGGCCGTCGGCGCTTCGATCCTCGATGAACGGCGGCTTGGCCTGACGACCGCGCGGCGCCTCCCACTCGTCTTCGGGAAGGCTCTCTGCGGGCTTCTCGTCGGAGGGGTCTGCCATGGGGCCTTTCTCCCGGGAGGCCGTCCGGAATCGACCCGGCCGGGCGACCCTCCCGCGATCTTCTACATGATAGGCAGGCGCGGACGCAACTTTCCATCGATTCGAGAACCCGGGGTAGCCGGACCCGGCGAGGCGCCGGGTCTTGGGAAAGTGGAGGGGATCCGGATTGAGGTCGCGCTCGGGAGAGGGAAGAAAGAGGAGGGGATCCGGATTGAGGTCGCGCTCGGGGGCGCGACTCGGACCCGGCGAGGCGCCGGGTCTTGGCTCGAAGTTGAATTGATCCAGGGGGTCTGCTAGCATGTCGCCGTGCAACTCCACGCTTCCCTCACCGCTCTTCTGATCACCGTTTCACTGCTCCTGGCGGCGGCCCAGGACAGGGCGCTCGCCCAGCGTCCGCAAGACCCCTCCTCCCTCACCACCGGCGACGCGATCGTGGTTCACACGATGCCGACCGAGGTCCGCGACGGGTCGGGCAGGTCCAGGCAGATCCTGGACGCCCGCCAGATGGACCAGCTCAGCGGGAAGATGGTCTTCCTGCGATTCGGCGAGTACAGGCGTCTGGTGGCCCGGAAGAGAGAGCTGGAGGAGAAGCTCCAGCGTGCCTTCCAGGCCGGTCCTCCCGTCGACGCCGTGATCTCCCGGGCTCACTACACGGTCCGGGTGGACGCCGGTCCGACCCGGCTGACGAGCCCTCCGGGCTCGCCCGCTTCACTGGCCCGGGTGACCGCCCGGTTCTCCGTGGAGCTCCTCAAGGATGCGGGCTTCAGGCAACTACCGCTGGTCGGCGGGCGCGTCGCCGTCTCCCGGTTCACGTCCGCTCTGGCCGACTCGTACCTGGCTGTTCGCGAGATGATGGCCCGGCCCCAACCGGTGGGCGTTCCGGCCGACCAGACCCTCACCCTGATCGCCAGCGGAACCGGCAGGGGCGAGGTCGTGCTCGCGTTCACCGTGCCGGTGGTGGAGACGGTGGACGGAGGCCGGGTGTCGTTTGCGATCCCGTCCGTTCCGGTCTCGGCGCTCGATCTCGGCATCGACGAGAGGTGTGCCCGGGTGTCGGTGGAGCCGTCGGTGGGCCGGTCCGAGGCGCCGGAGCTGCCAGGCTACCGGACCCACTGCACCGTCGCCCCCAGGAGCGGCGGCGAGCTGACGATCGCCTGGGTCTATCCGCAGGCTCCCGCGCCCCCCCAGCCGGTGGTCTCGCCATCGCCGGTCCCGGTCTTTGAGCCGCGGATCGTTCTGGACCGCGTCGCCACGCTGTTCACCATCGAAGAGGAGAGGCTCCTCGTCAAGGCGGTGCTCGACGTGGAGGTCAGCGGCGGCCAGGTCGAGAAGCTGGTGGTCAAGAAGGCCAGGGGCGTCCAGATCAGGAGCCTCGTCGAGCAGGGTGGAACGCGAATGCTGGAGCCACGCCTGCCCGACGAGGCGGCCGAGACGGCCCAGCTCCGGTTCAGAGAGCCGTTCCAGGGGCTGCTCCGGATCGCCCTGGAGGCGGAATCCCGGATCGAGCGGGGCGCCCTGGACCTCACGCTCAGCCCGTTCACCCTGGACAGCCTGGATCAGCTGCGGGACGGCTTCATGGCCGTCACCACCCGGCTCCCGATCGACCTGGAGGCGATCGAGAAGGGGGGCGCCAGGGCGATCAAGCCGTCCCGGCTGCCGGCCGAGCTGACCGGGTCCGGCCGGCCGGTCCTGAGGGCTTTCGAGTACCGGAAGGACGGCGCCGGAGCCGAGGTCCGGCTCACCCGGCATCAGCCGCTGGAGCTTCTCCGAGGCGTCATCTCGAACCTCGACGTGACGACGAACCTGGCGGGGGAATCGGGATTCAAGGAGCACTACAGCCTCACCGTGCTGGCCAACGGCGAAGACAAGCTGCGGTTCGCCTTCCCGGCCAAGGAGAGGAACGAGCTTCTCACGAACGTCTCGGTCAGACCGCTGTCCCAGGCCAGGGAGTCCTACCCCGACCTGGTCAGGGAGGGCGACGGGAGATACCGCATCCTCCTCGGCGGGCCGATCGACGGACCGCTCCAGGTCAAGTTCGACGTGCTCCACCAGGTGGAACCTCTCAAGGGGTACGGGACCGTCTCGGTGCCGCTGGCCAGGTTCGAGATGCCGCTCCAGGAGCTGACCTGGACAGTGCAGAAGCCCAGGGAGTTCCGGTTCTACGGGTTCCAGGGACCGTTCAGGGAGCTCGAGTCGCCCCGGGAGTTCTTTCTGATGCGGTTCGTGACCGGCATCTGGGCCACCCTCCGCAACGGAGGCGAGTGGTTGTTTCAGCCCGCCAGGCTGCCGTGGCTGCTCCTGGTCGTTCTGATCGGGCTGCTGGCCTGGTCGGTCCTGACCGGAGAGCTGCCGCTCTCCATCTCGTGGGGACAGCTGGCGGCCGTGGCGTCGGTCGGCGCCGTGGGGGTGGTGCTGGTCCTCTTCCTCCAGCAGGTGGCGCTGAGAGCGCCGTCGCCCGGAGAGCTCCTCTCCCGCAACGAAAGGGCCCAGGACGGGCCGTTTTCCCAGCCGTCGCTGGGTATCCAGACCGGCTCCGTGGGCTCCGGCGACCGTCGTCTGGAGATGAGGGACGACCTCAAGGCCGAGGAGTTCAGACGGGGGTTGCCCCGGATCGGCCTCGAGACGCTGCCGACGCCCCCGTCCGGGCAGCCCACGGCCACGCCCTCGCCGGCTTCGACCCCGGTGATCCGCGAGTCCGTGACCCCGCCGGCCGCCAGTCTGCCGTTCGAACAGAAGTCCGTCGAGACCACGACGCTCTCTCGTAGCATTCTCATGGCCCGCAGCGACGCCGAGGAGGGGGTCCGGATCGCCGGGTTCACCGCCACCTTCTTCGAGCGGAAGAACGAGTGGCTCGTGAACGGCTTCGCGTTCATCGCCGGATTCGTCCTGTTCGGAGTGATCTTCCTCGGGTCCCGCGAGCTGATCGGCCGCGGCACCATGCTGGCCGTTGGCCTGGTGGGGCTCTTGGCCGTCTGGGCCGTGGATCTCGGCTTTCCGTTCGCCCTCCGGTGGGCCGCGGCGGGGTTCGGGCTTCCGGTTCTTCTCATCGCCGGAGTTCGAGGCCTGTGGCGTGGCATCGACCTGCTGGAACGGTGGCGAGAGGAGGGGGTGCGCCGGCAGGCCCAGATCGATCGGTTCCGGAGCTCCCGGGACCAGGCCCAGGCCCATTCCCACTCTCACGAGGAGTCTGCCACGGGTGGGGGGCTCGGCCGCGAACGGGACGTCAACGAAGTCTCCATCAAGGAGATCTTCGCCGAGACGCCGACCCGGCCGACCGAGCCGGGGAGCGACGGGATCGATTTCGTCGCCGACGAGGATGACGACGAGGAGGGGGCGGACAAGCCCGATCCGAAGGCGCCCGCTGAAGGGGGCGAGAGACCATGAGGACCCTCCGATTCCTGGCCGCGCTGGTCCTTCTCGCGGCACCGGTCACCCTGCAGGTGTCGGCCCTGGCCCAGCCGGTCGCTCCGGTCGCGAGCCCGGCCCTGCCGCCGCTGGCCGGCTTCGATCTGGAGCCGCTGTTCAAGACCGACTCCCAGGTCGTGTTTCTTCCGTTCCCGGAGTACGAGAACCTGCTCGGGGCCGGCGAGGAGCCGGCGGCCCGGGCCGCGGCGCCGTTTCCCTGGGCGCTTCGCCGGGCCGACTACGCCATCGCCGTGACCGGCGGGAGCGCCCGGGTCGTGGCCACCTTCGCTCTGGAAGTGCTGCAAGACGGGTTCTTCCAGGTCCCGGTGGCCGGCGGCGACCTGGCGTTCGAGAGGGCTCTTCTGGACGGCAAGGAGGTCGTCGTCCTGCCGGGCACCGGCACCGGCACCGCGCCGGAGCCCGGACCCGACCCGGCGACGCGGCTCGCCGGCGTGCTCGTCACCGGCCGCGGCAGCCATGCCGTGGCCGTCGAGTTCCTCGCCTCGATCGAGGAGGGCCCGGCCGGAGGCCCCTCGAGGATCACCTTCGGCGTACCCCCCTGCCCCATCTCCGCTGCGACGATCACCATCGACCAGAAGGAGATGCAGGTCCGTTCGCCCGGCGGGATGGTGGTCTCCCGGGCCCGGACCCAGGGGAGCTCCACGGTGGCCTCGTTCTCGTTCCCTCCCGGCGGCCTCGTGGGCATCGAGTGGATGCCCAGGGTCGCCCCGACGCCGGCGTCCGGCCCGGCCCCCGCGGCCCAGGCCGCACCGAGGGTCGACGGTGAGGTCCAGGCCACGTACCGCATCGGCGAGGAGTTCATCTCGATCGAGTCCCGAATCACCTTCACCGTGAGCCAGGGCAACGTCGGCTCCTTCCAGCTCGCCTACCCGGCCGATCTGAAGTTCCAGAAGATCCTCGACCTGGATCGGAACCAGGTCCCGGCGTACGAGGTGAAAGAGAGCGGCTCCGAGTCGATCGTCACGATCCGCCAGGATCCGCCGGACGACCGGTCTCACCGGTTCCTGGTCGAGCTGGAGCAGAAGCTGCCGCCCGGGCCGGTCCAGAGCCAGGGCGCGGCGGTTTCGACCACCGGCTCATCCCCGGCCTTCGGGCCCGCCGTGGCCGTGAGCCCTTCGGTCTCCACTCCGGCGCCGCGGGCAGCCCCGGCCCCCGCTCCCCGGCCGACCAGCGCCGCCGTCGCCCCTGTCGCGACGGGCGCTCAGCCCGTGTCCACGGCTTCGTCCGCGGCCTCGTCGGCCCCGGGCACCGAGCCGGTCAGCCAGGCCGTCGTCGTCGTGACCACGGCGGTGGCCAGCACCCAGCCGTCGTCGGGGCCGGTGCCGCCACTCGAGATGGACCTCGGGTTCGTCAGCCTGCGCGGCGTGGAGCAGCAGACCGGGTCGTTCGGCCTGGTGGTGCCGAGTCACGTGGACGTGCAGCGGGTCCCCCCCCCCGGGATGGACTACACCATGCAGGCTCTCCAGCCCGGGTCGCAGACGCGGGTCACCTACCCCCACTCCTACCAGTACACGGCGACCCCGAGGGTCAGGGCGCGCCTGTCGTTCCTCCGGACCGCCGAGTCGGTCCCCTGCGAGATCCGATCGGTCATGGGCCGCACCCATCTGAGCCCCGAAGGGTTCGTGCTCACCAACCTCACGGCCCGGATCGTCAACGCGTCGGCTCCCCACCTCGAGCTCTGGATCCCCAGGCGCGCCCGGGTGCGGACAGCGTTCCTCGACGCGGAGCCGGTGCTGCCCGGCGCCATGGACGGCCTCGATCAGGCTCTGGGCGAGGAGGCCCGGTCGCGGAAGGGGGCGCCCCCGGAGGGGTTCCAGGCGATCGTGGTCCCTCTGAAGCTGTCCCCGCCAGGCACCGAGCCGCTGAAGCTCGAGCTCACCTACCTGGAGGAGGTTCCGCCGCTGGGAGGACGAGGCGCTCTGGCGATCAGGCTGCCGGTGATCCGCGCCACCTGCGTCGCCCAGGTGGACTGGTGGGTCGACCTGCCGGAGGGGTACTCCGGCGGGGTGCGCTCCGAGAACCTGCAGCTCGTGGATCCCCGGGACCAGGGATCGGCGGCCGCGTCGGCCGGGTCGACCGGCCCCACCACCGGAGCGGGGCAGCCATGGGTCGACTCGACCTCCGCCAGCCGTCAGGGGGAGCCCCGGGTCCTCGTGGCATCCGGGCCGCGCCCCAGGCCTTCGGCCGCGGCAGCAAGGGTGCCGGTGCGGCTGGAACCGCCGGACCTGCCCGGTCGGGAGTCGGAGCGGTTCTTCCTGAGCGTCACCGGGCCCAAGCCGGACACGGTCCACGAGCTGGAGCTGATCTACCTGTCCACCGGGTACAGGCACGTGTGCCAGACCCTGGTGTTCGTGCTCACGGTGCTGTGTCTTTGGGGTCTGGTGTGGTCGCTCTGGAGCGAGTGGGTGACCCTGCCGCTGGCCGTCGTCCTCCTGGCGGTGTGCGTGGCTTCCACGGCCATGGGCGTGCCGGCTCTGTACCATCTGTTCGTCGGGATCGTGGCGACCGCGACGTTCTGGGTGATCCGACTGGTCGTCGGACCCGCCGAGGAAGAGCGAGGGGTCTAGCGTGATAGACATCCGTCAGTTCAGAGAGGACCCGGAAGGCTTCAAGAAGAGCCTGGGCCGGAAACGGTTCGATCCGGCGGTGCTGAACCAGGTGCTGGAGCTGGACGTGGCCAAGCGGCAGGTCCAGACCCAGGTGGAGAGGCTCAGGGCCGCCAAGAACCAGAGCTCCAAGGAGATCTCCAGGTGTCCGCCGGCGCAGAGGGCCTCCAAGATCGAGGAGGTCAAGAAGCTCGGCGACGAGCTCGCGGGCCTGGAGAAGGAGCTGCTGGTCCAGGAGGAGAAGCTCAAGGAGCTGCTCATCCAGATTCCCAACCCGCCCCACGAGAGCGTCCCCGACGGCGGCAAGGACGAGCCTGGCCAGACCATCCGGGAGGTCGGCGCCCGGCCGGCGTTCGATTTCGAGCCCCGGGATCACCTGGCCCTGGGGGAGCTCCACGGCACGATCGATGTCCAGCGGGCCTCGAAGCTCTCGGGCAGTCGGTTCTCGTACCTCCTGGGCGACCTGGTCCACCTGCAGTTCGCCCTGGTGCAGTTCGCCCTGCAGAAGCTCTCGTCGAAGGGGTTCACGCCGGTGGTGACCCCGATCCTGGTGCGGGAGCTCGCCATGTACGGCACCGGCTTCTTCCCCGCGGACAAGAACGAGATCTACAAGCTCCAGGACGAGGACCTCTACCTGGTCGGGACGAGCGAGGTCTCGCTGGCCGGGATGTACCTGGACGACATGGTGTCCGCCGACAGCCTGCCCTTGAGGTTCGTCGGCTACTCGACCTGTCTGAGGCGCGAGGCCGGGTCGTACGGGAAGGACACCAAGGGGATCTTCCGGGTCCACCAGTTCGACAAGGTGGAGATGTTCTCGTTCACCCACCCTTCGAGGTCGTGGGAGGAGCACGAGCTGCTGCTCACGGTCGAGGAGGAGATCGCCCGGGAGCTCGGTTTCCACTACCGGGTCGTGAACATCGTGGCCGGCGATCTCGGCGCTCCGGCGGCCAAGAAGTACGACCTGGAGGTGTGGCTGCCGGGCCAGAACGCCTACAGGGAGTTGACCAGCTGCTCGAACTGCACCGACTTCCAGGCTCGCCGGCTGAACTGCCGCTACAAGGACGACAAGGGGCCTCACCTGGTCCACACGCTCAACGGCACGGCCATCGCCATCGGGCGCACCCTCATCGCCCTGCTGGAGACCCACCAGCGGGCCGACGGGACCGTGGTGGTGCCGGAGTGCCTGCACCGGTACCTCCCCGAGAAGATCAGGGTGCTGGGACCGCGGAGTTGACGCACCGCGCCACGATGCC
>JACQZM010000235.1:0-10467 GCA_016213885.1 Candidatus Rifleibacteriota bacterium
GCGGGTCGGCCACGGAACCGATGTCGCCACCGGCCGTCAGCCACACGTCGTAGCCGGTCACGTTGTTCGCCGGGCCGTTGCCGTCCAGGATCGACCCGAGCGTGGCGGTGAGTCTGACCTCGCTGCCTGCCGTGAGCGGACCGGTGACCGTGCCCAGGATCATGTCGCCTGTAGCGTTCGCGATCACGATGTCGTTGCCGGCGCCGGCCGCGGTGACGGTGCCCAGGGTGATCGCGTCGGTCTCGGCGACGTAGATGCCGCCGGCGGCGGCGCTGTCGTTCAAGGTGTCCACCGAGGTCTCGATCTCCCCGCCAGCCCCGGCGGCCCCGAGGTTCGTGCCGGCGGACAGGTTCGCCGTGCCCGCTGCGATGTTCAGCCCCGCTCCGGGGGCGGTGATCGCCCCGGCCGCGGTCAACGTCACCACATCGCCGGCGGCGGTGATGGAGCCCAGCGTCAGGCTTCCGCCGGCGCTCCGGATCGAGACGTTGGCGCCGGACCCGGTGGCGATGATCGTTCCGATGGTGAGGTTGTCCGCCTCCGTGAGGAAGACGCCGCCGCCGCTCGCCGTGGCGGTGTTCAGGGTCGTGACCGTGGTGTCGAGCGGATCGATCTCTGTGCCGATGGCGGCGCCGGCGGTGAGGTTGAGGATGGCGGCGGTCAGGTTGTTGGTCCCGCCGTTCCCGTCGAGGATCGACCCTGCGGTGGCGATCAGGTTGATCGTGTTGCCGGCCGCGGTGACGGTCCCCACGACGATGTCGCCGGTGGTGCTGGTGAGGTCCACGTTGCCGCCGACCGCCGTCACCGTTCCCAGGGTGAGGCCGTTGGCCTCCACGAGGTTGATCAGGCCGGCGGAGGTGCTTGCGTCCAGCGTGCCCACGTTGAGCTCCAAGGCGTCGCCGGACCCGATGGTGGTGCCGGCGACGAGGTTCGCCGCCAGGGCGGTGAGGTTGGTCGCCGCGCCGTTGTTGTCGGAGATCGAGGTGGCGGCGGTCAGGCTCGCGAGCCCCCCGGCGACGATGGCGCCGGTCGAGATGTCGAGCAGCGAGGAGAGCGTCACGGTGCCGCCGGCCACGATCGAGGTGACGGTCATGGTCCCGCCCGCGCCGGAGGTTACCGCGACGTTGGAACCAGCGGCTGGCGCCACGATCGACGCCAGGGTGATGCCGTTGGTCTCGTTGAGGAACACCCCGCCGCCGCTGGCGGTGGCGGAGAGCGTGGTCGCGGTGGTGTCCAGAGGATCGACGCTCGTGGCAACGTTGGTGCCGGCGTTCAGGTTGAGGGTGGTCGCGGTGACGTTGAGACCCGCTCCGTTGCCGTCCATGATGGCGCCTGACGTGGCGGTGAGGGTCGCCTGGTCCGGCGCGACGACTGTTCCCACGGTCAGGGTGCCACCGGCGGTGATCGCCACGTCGTTGCCCGCGTTGGTGGCCGTGATCGCCAGGAGCGTCACGTCGTCGGCCTCGTTGACGAAGACGCCTCCGTCGGAGGCCAGGGCGGACAGGGTAGCCACGGCGGTCTCCAGCGGGTCGCCGATGGCGCCGATCGCCGTGCCGGCCTGCAGGTTCGCAGTCGCCGCGGCGAGATTCGCCGCCGCCCCGTTGCCGTCGACGATGGCGCTGGCCACGCCGGTGGCGATCAGGTCGATCTGGTCCGTGGCCGTCACGGCTCCGACCGTCATCGTGCCGGCGGAGCGGAGCCACACGTCGGAGCCGGCACCGGCCGCGCTGACCGTGTTCACCGTGATCGTGTTCGTCTCGTCGAGGTAGATGCCGCCGCTCCCTGCCGTCGCGGTCAGGGTGTTGACGTTGATCTCCAGCGGGTCCACCAGGGTGGCGATGTACGTTCCGGCGGCGAGCGAAAGGCCGTCGCAGGTGATGTTCAGCGCCGCGCCGTTCCCGTCGAGGATCGCCCCGGTGGCCGAGAACGACAGGTCGCCCACGGCGGTGACCGTGCCCAGGATCAGGTCGCCGGACGAACCCACGTAGATGTTCCCGCCGGCCGAGAGGTTGAGGGTGTTGGTGGCCACGACCTCGAGCGCGTCGGCCGCCGATCCGATGTCGCCACCGGCAGTGAGCCACACGTCGTAGCCGGTCACGTTGTTGGCCGGGCCGTTGCCGTCCAGCATCGACCCTGCCGTGGTGAGCCTGACCTCGCTGCCGGCGGCCAGCGGACCGGTCACGGTGCCGAGCGTCATGTCGCCTGCGATGTTGGCGATCACGATGTCGTTGCCGGCGCCGGCCGCGGTGACCGTGCCCAGGGTGATCGCGTCGAACTCTGCGACGTAGATGCCGCCGGCCGCGGCACTGGCGTTCAGGGTGTCGACCGAGGTCTCGATCTCCTCGCCGGGAAGAGCGGTCCCGATGTTCGTGCCGGCGGACAGGGTCGCCGTGCCGGCGGCGATGTTCGGACCCGCCCCAGGGGCGGTGATCGCCGCCGCGGCCGTCAGCGTCACGATGTCACCGGTGGCGGTGACGCTGCCCAGCGTCAGGCTGCCGGTGGAGCTCACGATCGTCACGTCCGACCCGATGCCGACAGCGTTGACCGCGGCGAGCGTCACGTTGTCGAACTCGGTGATGAAGATCCCGCCGTTGTTCGCCGTGGCGCTGAGGTTCGTGTCGATGGCGGTCTCCAGCGGGTCCGCCGCCGTGGCGATGAAAGCGCCCGCCGTGAGGGTCGCGTTGGCGGCGGCCAGGTTGTTGGCCCCGCCGTTGCCATCGACGATCGACCCGGCGGTTGCCACCAGGGTGATCGTGTCGCCGACAGCCGTCGCCGTCCCCACGACGAGGTCGCCGGTGGTGCCGGTGATGCCGATGTTGGCGCCGACGCCGACGGCGGTCACGGTTCCCAGGGTGAGCCCGTTGGCTTCCAGGAGGCTGATCCCGCCGTTGATCGTGGTGGCGTCGAGGGTGGCCACGTCGAGGTCCAGCGGGTCGCCGGCGCCGATGGTGGTGCCCGCGCTCAGGTTCGCCGCCGGGGCGGTGATGTTGGTGGCCGCGCCGTTGTTGTCGAAGATCGAGGTGCCTGCGGTCAGTCTCACCAGCCCCCCGGCCGTGATCGCGCCGGTCGAGATGTCGGCCAGCGAGGAGAGCGTCACGGTGCCGCCGGCGTTGATCGAGGTGGCCGCCAGCGTCCCGGCGCCTCCGGTCGAGACGACCACGTCGGAGCCAGCGCCGAGCGCCGTGAGCGAGGTCAGGACGATCCCGTCGGTGTCGGTCAGGTAGACCCCGCCGTTCGCCGCCGTGCCGGAGGAGAGGGTGGTCACGGTGGTGTCCAGCGGGTCGAGACTGGAGCCGATCGCGGTGCCGGCGGTCAAGGTCAGAAGGTTCGCGCTGATGTTGAGCAAGCCGACGTTCCCGTCGATCAGAGCGCCGGCCGGCGCTGCCAGCGCCACGTTACCGGTGGTGGTCACGGACCCGATCGCCATGTCTCCGGCCGTGGTGGTGATGTCCACGTTGCCCCCGGTGCCGGCCGCGATCGTGCCCAGGGTCAGCCCGTTCGCCTCGACCAGGGTGATGCCTCCGTTGGTGGTGCTGGCGTCGAGGTTCGTGACGTCGAGCTCCAGGGCGTTGCCGACCCCGATGGTGGTGCCCGCGCTCAGGTTCGCCGCCCGGGCCGTGATGTTGGTGACGCCGCCGTTGTTGTCGGTCAGGGCGCCGGTGGCGGTCAGGGTGACCTGGTCCCCGGCGAAGACCGACCCGATCAGGATGTTGCTGAGAGCGGCCGTGTTGGAGATCGAGACGTCGCTTGCCGCCCCGGTGGCGGTCACGGTTCCCACCGTGAGGGCGTCGGTCTCGATGATGCCGATGCTGCCGGCGTTCGCCGTGGCGTTCAGGGTGCCCACGGTGGTCTCGAGGTCGCCGAACCCGCCGCTGGCCCCGATGGAGGTGGCGGCCGACAGGCTCGCCGTGGCGGCCGTCAGGTTCAGGCCCGCGTTGTTGTCCACGATCGCTCCGCCGGTCGCGGTGAGCGAGATCTGGTTGACCGCCGTGACCGCGCCCACGAGCATGTTGGCGTTCGCCGTGAGCGTGGCGTCGCGGCCCGCGTTCACGGTTCCGACGGTCATGGCCGGCACCGCCGGTGATGGTGGCAAGCGTCGTGACGCTGGTCTCGATCGGGTCGCCGGCCGCCGCGATGCCGCCGGCGGTGGCCACCAGGTTGAGGGTTGGGCAGGTGAGGTTCAGCGCGGCGCCATTGTTGTCCAGGATAGAACCGGTGCTGGCGGTGAGGCTGATCTGGTTGGCCGCCGTGACCGTTCCGACCCGCATGTCGCCGGTGGAAGCGGTGAGCGTCGCGTTGTTGCCCGCGTTCACGGCGCCGACGGTCATGGCGCCGCCGCTGGTGATCGCCACGTCGCTCGCGGCACCCACGGCGCTGATCGTGCCCAGGGTGATCGTGTCGGTCTCGGTGATGCCGATCCCTCCGGCGGCCGCGCTTGCGTTCAAGGTGCCCAGCGTGGTCTCCAGCGGATCGGCCGCCGCCACGTTCGTCCCGGCCGTCAGGTTCGCGGACAGGGCGGTGAGGTTGTTGACTCCGGCGTTGGCGTCGGTGATAGCCCCGGCGGTGGCGGTCAGAGTGATCTGGTTCGGGGCGACTATGGCCCAGACGGCGATGTCGCCCGTGGTGCTCGAGACGACCACGTCGCTGCCGGCACCCGCGGCCGTGGCCGCGGTGAGAATGAGGCCGTTCGCCTCGGCGAGGTGGATCCCCCCGTTGCCGGTGACGGCCGAGGTCAGCGTGGTGATCGTGGTGTCGAGCGGATCGAGAGCCGTGCCGATGCTCCCACCTGCCTGGAGGAGGCTGATCGTCGGAGCGGTGATGTTGTTGCCCGCGCCGTTGTCGTCGAGGATCGACCCGGTCTGGGCGGTGAGGCTGACCTGGTTGCCCACCGAGAACGCTCCGACCCTCAGGTCTCCGGTGACGGCGGTGAGCGTGGCGTTGTTGCCGACGGTCACGGCGCTGGCGGTCATGGCGCCGTTGCTGGTGATGACGGCGTCGGTCCCCGCGTTGATCGCGCTGAGCGTGATCGAGTCGAACTCGGAGATCTCGATGGCGCCGGTGGCGACTCCGGCGGTGAGCGTATCCACCCTGGTCTCGAGCGCGTCGCCCAGACCGATGTTGGTGTTTGCGAACAGGGTAGCCGTGGGTGCCGTGAGGTTGTTGGCCCCGGCGTTGCCGTCGGTGAGCGACGCGCCGGTGGCGCTCAGGCTGATCTGGTTCCCTGCCGTCACGGCGCCGACCGCCATGTCGCCGGCCGCGCAGGTGATGGCCACGTCGGCCCCGGCGCCCGCCGCTGTCGCCACCGTGGACAGGAGGGTGTTCGACTCGAGGATGAAGATGCCACCGCTGGTGGCCGTGGCCGAGAGGTTGTCCACGGTGGTGTCCAGCGGATCGGCGCTGTTGGCGATGCTGGTGCCGGCGTTCAGGGTGAGCCCGACCGCGGTGATGTCGTTGCCCGCGTTGCCGTCGATGATGGCGCCGGCCGTCGAGGTCAGCGTCAGCTGGTCGACGGCGGAGAGCCCCCCCCCGACAGTGATCGATCCCGCGGCCGTCACCGAGAGGTCGTTGCCGGCACCCGCTGCGGTGATCGCTCTCAGGGTGATCGCGTCGACCTCGTTGACGAAGATGCTCCCGTTGGCCGTCGAGGCGACCAGCGTCGCGATGGCTGTCTCGACCGGGTCGGCAAGCGCTCCGATGTTCCGGGCTGCGCTCAGCGTGGCGGTGCCGCAGGTGAGGTTCGGCGAGACCAGGTTCCCATCGAGGATGTCCTGCGTCGAGGTGAGGGTGATCTGGTCGTCGGCGGTGACCGACCCCAGGGTGAGGTCGCCGACGCCCACGTTCGTCACCACCACGTCGCTGCCGCCACCCGCGGCCACGACGACACCGAGGGTGATGGAGTCGGCCTCGGTGACAATGATGCTGCCCGCGTTCGTCCTGGCGTTCAGCGTGGCCAGCGCCGTCTCCAGCGGGAGCGCTGCCGCTCCGATCGTCTGTCCGGCCACCAGGTTCGCCGTGGTCCCGGTGATGTTGTTGACGCCGGCGGCGTTGTTCTTGCCGATGCTCCCCTGAGGGGCGGTGATGGCGACGTTGCCGGTGCCGGCGTTCAACGTCCCGATCGCCACGTTGCCGCCGCTGGTGCCGGCGGTCAGGGTGATGTTCGCGTTGCCGCTGGTCATGTTCCCGGTCGTGATCGCCCCGGTCGCCCCCGCGCCGGTCCCCGAGCTCAGCTGGATCGCTCCGCCGGCCGAGTTGACGTCGCCGACGGTGGTGATGCCACCGCTCGCTCCGGCACCGCTCCCCGAGGTCATCGTGATCGCCCCGCCAGTGGACGTCAGCACGCCGTTCGTCGTGATCCCGCCGCTGGCCCCGGTCCCGCTCCCCGAGGTCAGCGAGATCGCTCCGCCCGCAGTGGTCAGGGTCTGCACCGAGATCGGCGCGATCGCCCCGTCACCGCTCCCGGCGGTCACGTCGATCCCCCCGGTCGCCGTGGTGAGGCTGCCGATCGTGATCGGAGCGACCGCGCCAAGGTTGCTGCCGGCCGTGATCGTGATCGTGCCGGTGCCCGACCCGACGATGGCGTCGGCCGTGTCCTGGAAGGTGATCGCCCCGTTCTGCGTCCGCAGCGTGATGTTCGAGTTGAGCGAGAGCGTGAGATTGTTGTCCGCCAGGTTGTTCAGCGTGAGCGTGCCGATCGCCTCGAGGATGATGTTCGTCCCTGCTCCCAGGTTCTGGAGGCTCACCTCGCTCACGGTGTTCAACGCCGTGTTGGCGTCGGCGAAGAAGATGTCGGGCAGGTTGACGTCCTGATCGCCCGTGCCCGGCCCTCCGTTGATGATCGTCAGCCACAGCGGGTCGATGTAGAACGTCCCGGTCTTCCCGGCCGGCGCCGTGGTGTCGACCTGACCATCCACCGTGACCGCGTCCTTGCCGGAGACCTCGATGAACCCGCCGTCGCCGGTCTCGCCACCGCAGGATTCGAGCTTGGCCCTGGGCGCGAAGATCGTCCTGCCCCGGGAGAGCGCCATGATCGTGCCGCCGTCGGAGCTCTGCCCCTGGCCCGAGGCCGAGACGGAGCTCCCCGGCGCCAGCACCGTGGTCTGGGTCGAGTCGATGGTGACGCGGCCGCCGTCGGCGTCTGACGCTCCTCGTGCCTCGATCTCGCCGGAGTTGATCGCCACACCTTCGGCGCCCTTCAAGAACACCTTTCCGTCCCGCTCTTCCACGGCCCCGGCCTCGACGATCTTCGGGTGGTTCACCACCTGCCGAACCACGTCGCCGGCGGCGTCGGGGCTCAGCATCACGTCGCCGCGCTCGCCGTCGTCGAGCGCCACGTTGATCAGCCCCTGCCCGTCCAGGTTGACCACGGCCCGCTTGCCCGCCGCCAGGGTCACCTGGCCGAGGTTGGCCACGATCTTCCCTTCGTTGGACACCAGCGGGGCGACCAGCGTGACCATGCCGCGGTCCTTGGCCGTGATCCGGCCCTGGTTCACGATCGAGGCGGGCTGCCTGGTCGTGTCCTGCGTGAGCGCGATCCTTCCATTCATGAAGTCGTCGTCGCCGATCGACAGCGTCGAGGCCGTGAGCGCGCCCACGTCCACCCGGGCGGTGGGGCCGAACAGGATGCCGTTGGGGTTCACCAGGAACACGTGACCGTTGGCCGAAAGCGACCCGGCCAGCACCGAGGGGTCGACGCCGGTCACCCTGTTCAGGGTCACCGCCAGGTCCGACGGCTGGGCGAACCGGATCGCCTCGTTGGCCTGGTTCCCGAAGCTCTGCCAGTTGATGATCGCCCGGTCCGTGCCCTGCTGGATCGTCGTGATCGCCGGGTTGGTCTGGTCGATGGTGGCGCTGCCGGCCACGACCACGCCGCCGGTGGGGTTCGCCCGGGCCAGCGGGACCATCCCGCCGGTGTGGCAGATGAGCACCCAGACCGCCACGATCCTGAGGTATCGCCTGTGGGTTGTCGCTCTCAAGGAACGCCTCCCTAGAACCTCGACGCAACCTGCGCGTAGATGACCAAGCTCTTGCCTTCAGCGTTCTTGTCGGGTCTGATCGGGATGCCCAGATCCAGCCGCGCCGTGGTCGAACCGAAGACCACCGCCCTGAGGCCTGCCCCTGCTCCGGTGAGCGTCATGGTGCCGCGTTCGCCCGGCAACGGTTGCTCCCGGACCGCCTTGCCGTGGTCGACGAAGCCCGCCAGCTCCAGGGAGTGGCGGTCGCCGCCCACGAGGAGGAACCGGAACTCCGCGGAGAGGGTGTACCCCTCGTCGCCGAGGTACTCCGACTGGACGTACCCCCGGACAGAGTCCGCGCCGCCCAGCGAGAGCTGCTCCGGCACCGCGAGACCTTCGCTGGCCAGCTGGCCGGCGGCGCGGAGGACCAGTACCCGATGGGGGCCGGTCATGATCAGGTTGGTCACGTCGACGTTCACCTTGGTGAAGCTGTTGTCGGCGCCCACGCGACTGGCCAGCGCCGACCCGGAGTCCATGCCGCCGAACAGCGTCCCGAGCCCCTGGGTCACCCAGGCGGACGACACGACCCGGTAGTCCTCGTCGACGCGCTTCGAGTTGTAGCCGATCGTCATCACCCTGAGCTCGTCGTGGCTCATGGGGACCGTGCCTAGCAGGAAGTTCTTCACGCTCTTGCTCATGAGCCCCCACACCAGGTCCGAGCGGAACGACAGGGACCGTGCGAGCGGGCCGAGGACCGTGAGCCCCCAGACCGCGGCGTCGCCCCGGATGTCCAGCGGCGCCAGCTCCTTGCCCAGGGTGGTCAGGGCGCCGGAGTACTGGAGCGAGACCCGGTGGCCTCGCTTGCCGGCGGGCACGCTGTACTCCGCCTGGGTGAACGGCTTGCTGCTCGACGGGAACGGCAGGACCCCCCTGACCGCCATGCAGTCCCCGTCCATGGCGAGGTTGCCGCCCCAGAACGCCAGCCCCGCCCTGTTCTGGCCCACCATCCGGCTTCCATAGTTGTTGAAGTCGACCCCGGCGTGGAGCGGCATGGTGTCGCAGGCCTTGAGGATCACGTCGGTGGTGCCTCTCTGCTTCCCCTTCACCAGCACCGACTGCACCTTCAGGTCCGGGACCTCGTTGAGAAGGAGCATCGTCCGCTCCAGCTGTCGCCGCCGGAACACGCCGCCCTTGAGCGCCGGCTCGAAGTGCTCCTTGATGAACCGGTCGGTATAGAACTCGTTGCCCTCCACCAGCACCCGGCCGTGGTGCCCTTCCACCACGACGATCCGCACGATACCGTCGTCGACGCACTGCGCCGGCACGTAGACCCGGGCCAGAAAGTAGCCCCTGCTGCGGTACAGCGCCTCGATCCCGCAGGCCAGCTTGGACAGCTCTTTGAGCGTGTGCGGCTTGCCCTGGTAGTGAGTCACCAGCCCGGCGAGCTCCTCCGACGAGATCACCGTGTTGCCGTCGACCCGGACCCGCTTCACGATGAACCGGGGTTCGCGCCCGTGGGTCGCCGGGCGGTGCGGCCCCCGGTCCAAGGGCCAGGCTGCCGCATCCGGCGAAGGGCAGGCTCCGCCGTGCAGCTGGGCGTACAGAGGGGTCGGGGCCAGCGCCAGCACCGCCAACGCGGCCAGCGCCAGCCTCTGGACCAGCACGTGGATAACGGACCGTGATCGGCCGGCCATAGACGGCAAACGCCCCCTTGGGGAATCCCGGTCAGGCGCCCGCAGGCGACGATGAACGAACAGACGAACAAGAGAAGTCGACAATGATCCTCTTTTGTCATCGGCAATCGATCACGCCGATGGGAGAGGTGTTTTCTTGCGGGAAGAAGCGCTTCGGTGTCGCCGCCGGGCGGGTGCAGGGGTTAGGCTTCGAGCCGCGATGGCCAGCGACTCGACCGATCCGGTTCCCTTCGGCTTCTTCTCCGTGGTGCGCCACCCCACCTACGGGTGGTACGTCGACTGCCGGGACGCCGTCGTGGTGGTGCCGGTGAGGAGGACCGCGACCCGGGAGGCCTTGGAGCTGGGGTTCCTGCGCATGGTCCGCAGACCGGTCGATCGGGAGGGGCTGGAGTTTCCAGGAGGGACCATCGACGGTCGGGAGGCGCCGGTCGAGGCCGCGGCGCGGGAGCTGGTCGAGGAGACCGGCCTCGGGGCCGGCAGGCTCGAATCGATCGGGGAGTTCTTCGAAGCGCCGGGCCGGATGGCGTTTCGCCATCACGTCTTCGTGGCGCTGAACCTCGAGCCGACCGGTCAGGACGTGGCGGCCTCACGATCCGCCGAGGACATCCTCGATTTCAGCTGGGTGCCCCAGGATCGGACCTGGGAGCTGATCGCCGACGGGTCGATCCATGCGGGCCCGACGCTGTGCTCGCTGCTGCACCTCGCGAGATGGATGCGGGGGGACCCGACCCCGAGCGTGTCGCGGAGGCCGCCGCTCTAGCTCTTCAACAGCTCCAGGCTCACCGTGGTCTGGTTCAGCCGGGCGATCAGCCACTCCTCGAACA
>JACQZM010000235.1:10493-24220 GCA_016213885.1 Candidatus Rifleibacteriota bacterium
CAGCTCCGCCTTGGTGACGTCCTCGACCTGGACGATGAAGTGCTTCTTCTCCACCTTGAACGGCCCCACGATCGAGCCGGGCGTCGCCGAGAAGATCGGCTCCCGCACCTCCTGGGGCAGGTCCGCCCGGATCTGCTCGCCGGTGTAGCCGCCGTTCGCCCTGGACTCCTCGAGGATCGAGTGCTTCTCGGCGATCTCCTCGAAGTCGGCCCCCTCCTCGGTGAGCTGGGTGAACAGCTCCCGGGCCAGCGAGTCGTCCATCACGGCGATCTCCGACAGCTCCGCCACCTCGAACTCCTCCCAGTGCTCCTTGTAGTACCCGGGGACCCGGTCCCTGGTGATCGAGTCCTTCAGCTTCCTGGCGATCACGATGCTCTCGACGTAGCGCTTCACGTCGTCTTTTCCCAGGCCGGACGCCTTCAGCGCCTCCAGCGCCTGAGCCTCGCTGGCGGCGCCCAGGCTCGCGTACACCGCCGCGACGGCGTCGCCGATCTCCTTGTCCGAGGCGGTGAACCCTTCCTTCCTGGCGGCCTCCAGGACCACCATCTCCCGGGCCGCCGCCTTGAGGACCTCCTGCAGGTCGCCGGAGACCTTCATCCTCCACAGCAGCTGGTCCAGGGTGACCGGCGTGTCGTTCACCTTCAAGGCGATGACGTTCTTCAGATCGCTCATGGTTCTCCTCACGATCCGGCGCCTCGCCGGATCCGGGTCGCGCCCACGAGCGCGACTCCAACCGGGTCCCTTCCTCTTCCACCGAGAGGCTCGGGCCGCCTCCAGGGCCGATCACAGGCCAGACCCTCCGGAATCGAGGCGTGCGGCTCCCACAGTACACTCTTTCCCAGGCGCCGGAAAGGCTTTTTGGATCGCGGGCGCCCCGACTCCGGCGGCGGGATCGACCTTGGAGATCGGCCATGAGAGAGGCTCAGGACCGTGTGGGGCCCACCAGAATTCCCTTCACTTGAACGCCCGGCGATGGTATGGTGACGCGTTCTCCTGCTCCCGTATGGACACAGCCGATCTCGAACAGATCCTCTCCAACGACCCGGTCTTCGCCGTCCTCCCGCCGGAGGAGCTGACCAGAGTCTGTTCGAGCTTCGTCGACGTGGCGCTCACCACCGGCCAGACCGTGTTCTGCGCCGGCGACGATGGGGACGCGTTCTTCGTGGTCTCGTCGGGGAGGGCCCGCATCGTCTCGCCGCTCCCCGACGGCTCCGAGATCAACCTGGCCGTGGTGGAGAAGGGCGGCTACTTCGGAGAGCAGTCGCTTCTCACGGGCGCCCGGCGGTCCGCCACCGTGAGGGCCGTGGACGAGCTGCACCTGTTCCGGCTCGACCGGGAGGTGTTTCTGGCCCTGGTCAAGCGGGTGCCGGGCCTGGAGCAGAAGCTCACCGACCTGGCCAGGCAGCAGGCGCTCCTGGGGTTCCTCCGGCGGATCGGCAAGATCGTCAAGCTGGGGGCCGAGAAGCTCAAGCAGCTCTCCGCGGCGGTGGAGCCGCTGGTCGTGCCGGCCGGCACCACGATCATGCGGCAGGGCGACTCGCCGGACCGGCTGTACATCGTGAAGGGCGGCAGGGTCGAGGTGCTCCAGACCGAGGGCGATCGGGAATACGTGCTGGGGGAGGTCCCGATCGGTGGGTTCATCGGCGAGCTGGGGATCTTGACCGGGTCGCCGCGGCAGGCCACGGTGGTCGCCCGGACCCGATCGGAGCTGCTGACGCTGGAGGGCGAGCGGTTCCTGAAGCTCTTGGCGCCGGGCCCCGAGGCCCGGGTGAAGCTGCTGGAGGGGTTGTCGGCGTTCATGCTCGCCAGACCGCCGGCCCAGACCGAGGCGGAGGCCGAGGCGCCGGAGGCCCAGGCGCCGGGGGTCTCGGCCCGGGGGTACACGTTCCCGGTCCACCCGGTGAGCGCTCCGGAGGGCACCGGCAAGGCGTGCCTGTCCATGGTGCTGGCCCGGCTGGGCATCGAGGATCCGGAGGCGATCCCGGAGATCGCCGACGGCCGGGTCGACGAGCGGAGCCTCTGGCAGCTCGCCGAGGCCGCCGAGGCGATCGGCCTGTCCGCCCGGGGGTGCCAGCTCACGTTCGCGCAGCTCACCGGGGTGGCGCTGCCGATCATCGTCCCGTTCCGCGGCAAGGGGTACGTGGTGGTCTACCAGGTCTCCCCGGAGGAGGTGATCCTGGGCGATCCGGCGAGCGGCCTGCGCCGGCTCCACCGGGAGGAGTTCCAGCGCGGCTGGTCCGGCCGGTCGCTGGTGGTGGCGGTCCGCGCCCGGCTGAACCGCGAGTCCGACGGGATGGGCATGCTGGCGCCGCTGGTGAAGCCGTACTGGCGCCTGCTGGCCAACATCGTGGTGGCCGCCGTGATCCTGAACGCGTTCGGGATGTCCACGCCCTTCTTGACGCAGTTCATCCTCGACCGGGTGATCGTCCACCAGTCGCACACGCTGCTGCGGACCATGACCTCGGCGGTGGTGCTGATCGCGATCTTCACCCTGCTGTTGAGGGCCACCCAGAAGTACTGGTCGCTGTGGCTCGCCACCAGGGTCAACTTCTCCCTGGTGGACCAGTTCTACCGGCACTCGCTGGACCTGCCCGTCTCGTACTACACGACCAACAAGATCGGCGACATCACCGGTCGGTTCCAGCAGAACGAGAGGGTCCAGCACTTTCTGACCAACGAGGCGCTGAAGGCGCTGCTCGACGTCGTCCTCGTCCTCATGTACGCCGTGACGATGGTGACGTTGAACTTCAAGCTGGGCCTGATGGTGGTCCTCTACATCCCGGTCTACATCGCCCTGACGTTCTCCGTGGCGCCGTGGCTGGTGGCCCTGGCGAACAAGTCGTTCTACGCCTCCGTGGAGGCCGAGTCGGCGTTGATCGAGTCGATCACCGGCATCGGCACCGTGAAGGGGCTCGCCCTGGAGGAGCCTGTCCAGCGCCGCTGGGAGGGGCACTTCACGGAGTACATCCGGCACCAGTTCGCCGGGTTCCGGCTCGGCCTGATGGTCTCGAGCTTCACGTCGTTCCTGACCGACGTGGCCACCACGGGCATCATGTTCTGGGGCGCCTACCAGGTCCTGGACGGCCGGATGTCCATCGGCGCCCTGATGGCGTTCTACACCCTCATGCGACAGGTGATGGAGCCGGTGCAGAAGCTGGTGGGCACCTACGGGCAGTACCAGCAGGCGCTGATGTCGCTGGACCGGGTGAACGAGGTGCTGGACTCGAGGCCCGAGGAGGAAGAGGAGACCCGCCGCTATCGCTACCGGATGCCGCCGATCCGGGGGCACGTCCAGTTCGAGAGGCTCAAGTTCTCGTACGTGCCGGCGGAGGGGCGGATGGTGCTCAGGGGCATCGACCTGGAGATCAAGCCCGGCGAGATGGTGGCGGTGGTGGGCCGCAGCGGCGCGGGGAAGAGCACCCTGGCCCACCTGTTGCTGAGGCTCGTGAGACCCACCCAGGGGCGGGTGCTGATCGACGGCGTGGACCTGGAGGGAGTGGACGGGGCGTCGCTGAGGCGGCAGATCGGGGTGATCCTCCAGGACAGCTTCCTGTTCTCCGGGACGATCCGGGAGAACATCGCGCCGATGCAGCAGGACGCGGTGCTCGAGCACATCCAGGCCGCGGCGTCGCTGGCCGGGGCGCACGAGTTCGTGAGCCGGCTGCCGCTGGGCTACGACACGGTGGTGGGCGAGCGGGGCGCCTGGTGATCGCCCACCGGCTCTCCACGGTGCAGCGTGCCGACAAGATCGTGGTGCTCGACTCGGGCAACATCGCCGAGATCGGGTCCCACACGGAGCTGATGGCGAAGAAGGGCCTCTACTACCATCTGGCGAGTCAACAGCTCGAGGAGTGACCGTGACCGAAACCCAAGATTCCACGAGACCGACCGCTGGCGACCCGGGCGCCCCCAGGGCCGAGGGGGCCGCGAGGAGCGCCGGCGAGGTGCCGCTTCCCCGGGGACCGGCGGCGCAGCTCCTCACGGAGATGCCGCCGATCCTGGCCCGGGGGCTGGTCTACCTGATCGTGTTCCTGCTGGTCACGGCGTTGATCTGGGCCACCTACGCCCGGGTGGACGTGGTGGTGGAGGCGGAGGGTCGGTTGAGGCCCGCCATCGACGTCTACGAGATCCAGGCGCTGCAGGGCGGCCAGGTGATGAGCCTCATGGCCCAGCCCGGGCAGTACGTCACGTCCGGGGCGCTCTTGTACGTGGTCCACTCGCTGAACCAGGTGGCCGGCCAGGAGAAGCAGAAGCAGGAGCAAGACCTGTTGAAGCGGGACATCGGCCACCTGACCCGGGGCATCGACTACCTGAAGGAGTCGATCCAGAGCCAGTCGTTCCCCACCGACCCGGACTGGAGGACCGTGCCGCTGGACGGCCTGGTCTCCACGGTCGGGGAGGCCAAGACCGCCAAGGAGCAGCTGGACGTGGCTCTGGTGAACCACGCCGACGCGCACGAGCGACCGTTCCCCGAGGGGATCCGGACCCGCGAGACCGAGGAGTTCAAGCTCAAGGTGGAGATGAAGCGGGCGGAGCTCGCCAAGGCGCAAGCCACGGCCCAGGCGCTCCGGACGGAGTACGAGACGGCCCGGAGCAACCTCAGGATAGCCACGGACCTGCACAACACTCACCGGAAGCTCTTCAGCTCCGGCGTGGTCTCGAAGGTCGAGATGCTGACCCAGTACCAGCAGCTATCGGCGGCCAGGAGCGCCCTGGCCAACACGCTGGCGTCGATCCGCAAGGGCGACAAGGACGCCCGGCAGCTGATGACCGACATCGACCTGTTGAAGGACCAGGCGTACCGCAACCTGCTGGAGGCGAGGAAGACCCACCAGCGGGCGCTGACCAGCGCCACCAACCGGCTGGGCCAGTGGACCAGCGACCTCCAGACCAAGGAGAAGAGGCTGGCCCAGATCTCCCGGGACCTCCAGATCGCGTCCAACGAGCTGCAGCGCACGGAGATGCGGGCGCCCAGGGCCGGCACCATCGACGAGGTGAAGATCAACCACGTGGGCGCCATGGTCAGCGCGGGCCAGACCGTGGTCACCCTGGTCCCGGACGGCACCACCCTGGAGGCGGAGGTGCTGTTCAAGAACAAGGACGTCGGCGCCCTGAGGGACGGCAAGGACGCCATGGAGGCCCGGATCAAGTTCGACGCCTTTCCGTACAACGAGTACGGGTTCCTCACCGGGAAGCTCCGCCTGATCTCCGCCGACGCGTCGGTACCGGGCGACAAGGAGGGCGGCTACAAGGGCCGCGTCACCCTGAACACCGCCGGTCCGGGCTCGAAGCTCGAGTCGTCGGAGGGCCGGCCGGCGGTGCTGCGGTCCGGGATGAAGGTGACGGTGGAGATCAAGAAGCAGGAGAGGAGGGTCGTCGACTTCCTGTTGAAGCCGTTCAGAAGCCTGAGGCGCGACCCCAGGATGTCGATCCCCATGTGACCTCGTCAGCCAGCCCGGAGGGCGAGACCGAGGGGGGCTTGGGGGGCAGGATGAGCGAAGCGAAGGGCCTCACTGATCCGCCTGGATCTCCAGAAGGTCGATCTGCATCGACACGAGCTCCTGGTACTGCCGGGCCGACAGCAGCGCTCTCAGATCGGCGTCGAGCTTACCCTTGATCTGGGTGACCCGGTCCTGGTAGGTGAACAGCCGCCCCGGGACCGGCTGCTGAACCGCCTTCACGAACGCCTCGAACGCCTCCCGCTTCCGGTCCGGGCCGGCGGCCTGGGCGGCCATGATCATCTCCAGCGGCTTCTTGCCGCTGGGGTCCGGTATGGACAGCACCGTGAACGCGCCGGTCTGGCCCTGTTCCAGGGCGCTCTCGAACCGCTCGACCTGGGCCCGGGTGAGCTCGAGCTTCCGGGTGAGCTCGCTCAGCGCCGGCTTCCCCTGGTCGGCCAGCTCGATGCCGTCGATCGGATCCTCGGCCAGGGCGGCGATCGCCCTGTGCTGTGCCGGGGTGACGGCGTTTCCCAGCGCCTGGTCGAACCGGGTCCTGATGGCCAGCAGCCTCTCCATCGGGGAGTCGTCCTTGCCTGGATAGGGCTCCTGGAGCTTCACGAACATCGCTCGCATGGCGGCCTCGCGCTCCGACGGCGCGAGCCCCCGGGCCTTGAGGAACTGCGCCAGCGGGACGGTGCCGTCGGCGAGCGGGGTCTGGAGGACCCGCAGCTTGTCGGCCTTCGCCTCCCGGGCCGCGGCGACGAACCGGTCCCTGGCCGTCCCGTCGAGGCCCAGCCTGCGGCAGATCTCGGAGACGGCGTACTTCTTCCCCGGCTCCAGCGGCTCCGCGGGACGGTTCGTGACGCTGGCCGCCGCCTGGGGCTCCGGGGGCTGGCCGGCCCGGGCGATCCGCGCCTCCAGGATCGGGATCGCCGCCGGATCCAGGAAGTGCTTGGCGACCTTGCCGATCGCCCCCCCCTGGACACCCCGGATCAGCCCCAGGAACTCCTCGGCCTTGGCCTTGAACACGGTCTTCTGCCGGTCCAGGGCGAGCTCCACGGACAGCCTGTCGGCGTCCACGGAGAAGTCCACCGGGGAGAGGCCGCGGGCGCGGCGGCACACCTCGAGCATCCGGTCGAGCTGCCGCTCCCGGGTCGCCCTGTCCATCTTGCCCAGGAACCGTTCGAGCATGGAGAGGTGCAGGTCCAGGGCGCGACGACATTCCGGCTCGAAGGTCGCCTCGGGCAGGCCGCGGGCCAGCTCCAGCACCTTTCGCCCCTCGTCGGTGGAGTGGGCCTGGCCGGCTCGCACCGGGTCTTTCAGGCTGACCGGAGGGATCAGGCACGGTTCGAACGACTCCAGCACCTGCTGCTGCGCCAGGCTCAGCACGGCGTGCGCCCGGCTCTCCAGAGCGGCCATCTTCTCGAAGTACTGCCGCCTGATCCTCTTCTCCGCGAGCTCCATGAGTCCGCCGAGCCCTTCGAGGCTCTTCGGGATCCGCTCGCCCCGGCTCACGACGTCCACGATCTTCCGGTACGTCTGAACGACCTCCGCGGCCCGGTCGTTGCCGGCGCCGAACGCCGCCTCCCGGCAGCTCTCGGCCTCCCGGGCCAGGGCGACCAGCTTCTTCAGCTGGTCCACCGACAGGTTCAGGCCGTTGTACAGGTTGTGGAGGTTGATGTCGCGCCGGAGGCTCTTCGCCTCCTGCATCAGGCCGTGGTCGGAGTCGAGATCGGGCTGGCCGGTCGCAGCCGCGGCGGCCGCGGCGGCCGCGATCGGCGCCAGCCACAGGATGAGCCAGAGCGAACGCTTCATGGTCGACCCTCCTCGCATCCCGGGTACACCTGGTCGGTACACCCGAGCGGCCTCGTCGGTTTCATGAACGGTCGAAAGGCGCGGGGCGCCGTCACTTCGGGCGGGGAACCAGCATCGCCAGGAGGAGCCCCGCCACGAATCCCCCGACGTGAGCGTACCAGGCCACGTTGCCGCCACCGCCCGACCAGACCGCGGCGAGCTGCATGGCGATCCAGATCCCCAGGAAGACCACGGCGGGGATCTCGATCCTCTTGATGATCGGCCCCAGGAAGAGCAGCGACGTGATCGTGGCGCCAGGGAACCAGTACATGTACGCCCCCAGCACCCCGGAGATGGCTCCTGAAGCCCCTATGCATCCCCGGTGGCTCGTCGGGCTCGTCAGCACCTCGGTCAGACCGGCGGCCACCCCGGCGACGAAGTAGAACATCAGGAACCGGAACCGGCCGAGCTTGCCCTCCACGTCGTCGCCGAAGATCCACAGGAACCACATGTTCCCCAGGAGGTGAGAAAACGATCCGTGGAGGAACATGGACGTCAGCAGCGTGGGCAGCTCCCTGAGCGGATTCGCCATGAGGTGGGCCGGCACCACGTGGTACTGGAAGACGAACGCCAGGTGGTCCCACGGGGGAAGGTTGCGCTGGTGCCAGTACACGACGGCGTTCGCCAGGATCAAGCCGAAGGTGAAGATCGGGATATGACGCGACCGCGCCGTGGCACAGAGCGGGAACAGCACGCGCCGTCTCCTTCCGCCTCCGGAGAGGCCCCCAAGACCTGGCGCCTCGCCAGGTCCGAGTCGCGCCCCCGAGCGCGACTTCAATCCGGATCCCCTCCTCTTTCACTTCCTCGGTGACTCTGCAGCCAGGCCGGGTCCCGATCACAGGCCCGACTCCGCCAAACAGGTGGGGGATCCTGGGCCGCCGGTCGCCGGATCGCGGGGCCCGACGGGAAGCACAGCGTACACCATGGGCCGCGGGGTTTCCCAGCCGGAAACACCTTGACGCGACGGGCGGGAAGCGGTGACAATCCCCGGGGCCGCGCCCCGCGATCGCCGCTCGAGGGCGATGCACGGCCCGGCCGGGTCGCGTGGCGTGCGTTCCCGCCTGCGTCATCACTCCATGATCCACCAACTGCTGGTCGTCCTCTCGCTGGCGGTGCTGCTGGCCGGCGGGATCGACCTCATCAAGCCCCGGGAAGACCAGGAGCCTCCCGTGGTGACTCCGGCCCGCTGCCCTTCGCCGGGGTCGGGCCAGCGGTACGTGAGGCTCGCGGCGTTGCCGCAGGCGCAGGCCTGGGCGCAGTGCACCGTGCCGGAGCTGGGCTCCAGGTTCCGGGTGGTCTTCTCGCTCCATCCGTACGGCTTCAGCTCCGACGGCAAGCATGCCATCGTCCACGTGGAGGTCACCGGCCCGAACGGCGAGCGGTACGAGGGCGTGCCCAGGCCTTCCGGACCCGGGCCGGTCTACGGCCTGCTGAAGCAGTTTCCCACCACCATCATGGCGTGCTCCGGCTCCGGTTCCATCGAGAGCGCGACGCTCTCGGTCCTCGACGCCTCGGTGGAGCCCCCGTCGATCGTGGTGCCGCTGCTCTTCCTCGTGCTGGGCGGCCTGGCGGCCTACCTTCTCACCGCGGGTCCGGACGAAGAGGACAAGCCCCCGGATCCGGCTCCCGGCTCCGGGTGGGCGCCGTTCCATCGCGTCGAGCCGTCCATGGTGGAGGCGACCGGGTACCTGGTGGTGACGGTGATGATCCTGGTGCCGATGGTGGCGCCTCGGTTGTTCCGGATCGGTGGGCCCCACCTGTACGACTCGGTGCTCCTGACCCTGATCTTCGGTGCCGCGGCGTGGCTGGCCGGCACCGTGACGTGGCGCAAGTCGACCAACGCGGCGTGGCTCTGCCCGGAAGGGATCATGTTTCCGGCCGAGCCGCTCGCGAGGCGTTCGCTCCCCTGGAGCGACATCGGGACGGTGCGACGGGACAAGTCCGACCCCGGTCGTGAAAGCGCCTACGATCTGATCTTCGGCACCCGGGAGCGCCGGTCGTTCAGAATCGAGCTGGGCAGCGGACCGGAGGCGGACCGGGCCGCCGTCTCCCTGGCGGGCATCCTGACTCCGGTCCTCTTGCCCGGGTTGCGCGACCGGGTCACGAGAAGCGAGACCCTGGACTTCGGGTCGTTGAGGCTCACCCATCTCTCGGTCTCGTGGGAGGACGAGAAGGGATGGCGGGTCGTCGAGTTCCTCGATCTGCAGGAGATCCGGATCGCCGGGGGGATCATGGCGTTCCGCCTGATCGCCGCCGAGTGGGATGCCTTCACCTGCCACTACCAGGAGCTTCCCAACGGATTCCTCCTGCCGGCGCTCCTCGCGGCGCTGATCGGCAAGACCGGGTCTCGCTGCGAGCTCAGCTGGCTGAAGAAGAGGCTGGCGGGCCGGGACGGTTGGCTCTCGCCCGCCGGCGAGGCCGGGGGCCTGGCGGCCGGGGCCGATCCGGAGGGGCTGGCGCGCCGATGGCTCGAGGAGGGGCTGGCCGCGATGGCCGGGGGGCGCGCGGGGGAGGCTCTGACGCCCCTGCAGCGGGCGGCCTCCATGTTCGAGAGCCTCGGCCACAAGGAGGTCCTGGCGGAGTCGGCGGCGCTCCAGGCGGTGGGGTGTCTGCTGCTGGACCGGGCCGACGTCGACGCTGCGGGAAGCTATCTCGATCGGGTCGTGACGCTTCTTTCCACGCCGGGGCGAGGCACTGACGACGAGCTCGCCCGGGCTCTCTCGAACCGCGGGGTCGTGCACTGGCAGGCCCATCGGCAGACCGACGCCGGCGAGGATGCGGGCCGGGCGGTGGCGATCTACCGGGGGCTGGAGTCGGCCGACCCGGTCCACCTGATCCGGGCTCTCAACAACCTCGCCGGGTTCGAGGCCCAGACCGGGAACGTCACGGCCGTCGGAGAGCTCGTGGAGCAGGCGCTGACGGCGGCCGAGGGGGCTGCCGCGGCCGCGGGCGGGGCGGTCGACGTGGTCGACCTGGGCTGGCTGGTGCGGAACGCCTCGTCGACCCTGGAAGGCGCCCGTGACGCGGCGGCCCGTTGCGACCTGTACGTCCGGGCCACGGAGCTGTTCCGGGTCGCGTCCGGGCCGGACTCGCTGGCCGTGGCCCAGGGGCTGTTCTCCCTGGGCCGCCTGCGTCACGAGCGAGGAGAAACGACGACGGCCCGCGCGTGCTTCGAGGAGGCGCTGGGCCTCTACGAGAAGCGGCTGGGCGAGCACCACCGCCGGACCGGCGAGTGTCTCGACTGGCTGGGCGAGATCAGCTGGAGAGCCGGTGAGGTCGATCAGGCGCGGGCCGCCTGGGAGCTGGCGCTGCCGATCCTGAAGGCCTGTCCACCCCGGTCTGGCCCGGGTCCGGGCGGCGGCGACCGGCTGAAGGTGCTGCTGGATCGGCTGGGGCAGCCTGCCGGCCGGGCCGACGCCCCCTTTCCCTCCGGCGGCTCCGCCGCGCGTGCCCCGACCGGCGTCGAGCCCGGGACCGGCGCCGACGGCGAGCCCCGGGTCCCGCTCTTCGACGAGCCCGGTCGCTGGCGGATGCTGACCTCTCCGCTGCCCCCGGGGCGGGGTGATGCGGCTGCCGCACGGCACCGATGAGGCCTGCGGCGGTGGGGGCGGCCCTGGCTCCTACTCACGTCGAGCGGTGGGGGCGTCTTCGAGCCAGGCCCAGGCGCCTGATGAGACTCTCTTGGTGACTCCGCAGCCGGGCCGAGGCTTGATCACAGGCCGACTCCGCGAAACAGGTGGGGGATCCTGGCTGACCGGCCGATGGCGATCGCCGGAGGCTCGTGCTACACTGAATCGGTGTAGCACTGGACCTGGAGATCCGAGATGGCCAACCTGACAATCACCGTCGACGACGACCTGCTCAAGCGGGCCAGGATCCGGGCCCTCCAGCAAGGCACGTCCGTCAACGCACTCCTCCGTGACTACCTGACCTCCTATGCCGGCCAGGAGGAGGTCCAATTGGCCCTGACCGAGCTCGTCGAGATGGCTCGCCGTTCCCGTAGCCGGAGCGGGCGGGGCGGGCGCAAGTGGACGCGCGAGGAACTGCATGAGCGATCGCGTCTTCCTTGACACCAACGTCCTCGTGTACGCCTTCGACGAGGCGGAACCGGCCAAGAAGGCCCGCGCCATCGAGATCCTCGGCACGTGGGAAAAGGGTGCGACGCCTGCCATCAGTACGCAGGTCCTGCAGGAATTCTATGTGAGCGTGGTGCGGAAGTTGAAGGTCCCGCTCAGCGAGGAGGATGCAGAGGCGGCGGTGCTCCGTCTCTGCCGCCTGCCCGTGGTGCAAGTCGATCCGGCGGTGGTCCTCGGTGCGATCCGAACGAGCCGACGACTGCGGCTTTCGTTCTGGGATGCATTGGTGGTCCAGGCCGCCCTCGAAGCTGGCTGCAAGCGTTTGCTGACCGAGGATCTGCAAGACGGCCTTCTCATCGATGGCGTGCTCCTCGTGGAAAACCCCTTCGTGCAACGGCCGCGCTGAGTCGACCGTGAGCCATCGCTGGAGGACTTCCTGAAGAAGCTGGTCAGCCAGTACGAACGCCGCCAGCTGGGTTAGCTATTCCATCGGTACTGGTGCTAAGCTCGGGTCGTCTGCGCGAGTCGCTTCGACCGCCCGCACGCCCGGGCCGAGGTGATCATGGACCCAGTCGCACCAGCCGAGCCCAAGCCGTCCGGCCACGGTCCCCCCACTCCGAAACCGCCGGTGCGGTCCGGGCCGGGTGGCATGCCGTGGCGGTGGCTCGGCTGGCTCTGGTTGCTTCTCGTGATCTTCGTCGTCGGAGGTGGCCTGCGGTGCATGGGCGAGCGGCGGGAGCACGTGATCAGCGACGCCGTGTTCGCGGCCATGTTCGGGGCGATCATCGCCGGCCTGCTGATCCTGTCGGCGGCGCTGCTGATCGGGCAGGCGGCCACCGCGTTGCGTCGGCGTGCGCCCTGGGGCAAGTGGGCGATGAGGATGATGGGCGCGGTGGTCGGGCTCTGGGTCGCGTGCTGGCTGCTCCGGGAGCTGGCCGACGCCTCGGACGGGTGGGACCTGGTTCGCCCATGCTGGCATCTGCACCTGGGACAGCCCACGCCGGGGGCACCTGCCGGGTGGATGCTGTTCATCGCGTTCGTGCTGTCCGTGATCGGGCGGTTCCGTGATCCCGACCCATCCCCCGCGTTCGCGTGCCTGAGCTTCCTCGTGGTCGGAGCTCTGACGTCGGCCGTCTTGACGCCCAGCTTCAAAGCGGCCAGGGAGCGCGCCAACACCCGCGCCTGCTACGCCAATCAGAAGACGGTCGCCGGTGCCCTCGAGATGTACGAGCTCGACAAGAACGTGAAGAGGCCCGTCATCGATCGGGAGACGTTCAGGCTGCTCCACTCGGGCGGCTACATCCAGTCGATCCCGTCGGATCCGGGCTTCGGCGCGAAGTCGAGCATCCACTATCGCTGGACGGGGCGCGGAAACGGGGTGAGCTGCCGGATCCACGGGTTGATCCAGTGGCCTTGACCGGAGCACCGTGCCGAGGTGACATGCGGCTCGTGAGGAGCGCCCATGACTGAATCGGAGCTTCGAACGGTCATCTCCACCGGCAGCTGGACGTCACCGAGGCCGCCGGGCTCATACAGAAGTCGGAAGCGGAGGCCCGCTCGACTCTCCAGAGGCTTGTGGCGGCCGGACTCGTGCAGCCGCGGGGCGAGAAGAAGGGGCGGCTCTACCATCTGTCGGCGGCGGCCGTGGCCTAGCGGCGCGGGCCCGGCTCCGGATCCGGCGAGGCGTCCCTGCGGGGCTGGCCGAACAGGTCCCTCGACAGGCGCTCCTCGAGCCTCGCCAGCTCCTTCGACGAGCCCGGACAGCTCGCCCTGAGCTGCTCCAGATCGCCGCAGAGCTCGCGGAACGGCCCTTCGGCGCTCTTCCCGGGCACGCGCCGGCCCAGGAGCCAGACCCCCCGGGCCGCTTTGCCCGCCAGGGCGCCGAACGGGCCGTCCAGGGCGGCCAGCTCGCGGTCGAAAGCGGTGACGCGCTCCTCGAACTGCTTCCGGGTCGCCCCCCGGTATCCGATGAGGGCGAAGTGGGCGGCGATCCGTTGCACGTCCGCCAGGATCTGCCCCGCCCACGGCTCGCCGGAGGAGTCGACGCTCGTGACGCGCCGCAGCGCCGCCGGGACCGTCTTGGCCCAGCGCGCCACGTGGAGGAAGCTGGCCGGGTCGTAGGCCATCCGGTCGATCCGCGCCGCCTGCTGGCCGAAGCCCAGCGCCACGTCCCCTTCCTCTTTCTTGATCTCTTCCACCATGGCGACGACCTGCCTGGCCCAGTCGATCTTCAAGAGGAGCGTGACGTGCAGGGTCTGGGCCCGGTCGAGCAGCACGGCGCCGGCGGCCGGTGCCAGATCGGGCTCCGGGTGGCGCGCCGACAGCTGCCCCAGCACCCGGGCGACCGTGGCCCGGT
>JACQZM010000073.1 GCA_016213885.1 Candidatus Rifleibacteriota bacterium
ACTCGGATCCGGCGAGGCGCCGGGTCTGACACCCGGACTCGTCGACTCGACGCGACCGGCGTGCTACAGTTCTCGACGCCATGGCGGACAGCCTCGACCAGCTGCTGGTCGATCTGGAGACCGGGACCGAAGAGAAGCGGATCAAGGCGCTCCAGTGGATCGGCTATCAGATGGACCCCGCGGACGGCGCGCGGGTCTCCGGGGTCGTGCGTCGCCTCGCCTCCGATCCCAGTCCGGCGATCCGCTACCACGCCCGCCTGGCTCTCGACGAGATCGAGAGGCGTACCGGCGTCACCCGGCCCGCGCCAGCGCAGCAGGAGTCGGAGATCCTCGAGCTTCTGGCGCACGAAGCGCCGGAGGTGCGACTCCGCGGCGTTCTGAGCGGCTACGCCATCCGTTCCGAGCCGCTGTTCGAGAAGCTGACGCAGCTGCTACGGGATGAACGGGACCCCTGGGTCCGCGCCAGCCTCGTCAAGGCCGTGGCGAGCTACCGGCGGAAGGTCAGCCTCCCCCTGCTCGTGAAGGCCCTCGAGGACCCGGACGGCCGCGTGCGCGCCAACACCGTGGAAGCTCTGGCCACCCTGGACAACCCGGTGATCTCATCCCGGATCGCGGAGATGGTCGATGATCCGGAGCACCGCGTCCAGTCCGCGGTCTTGACGGCTCTGAGCCGTGACGGTGGCGGGGACATCCGGCCCCGCATCGAGACCATGCTCGCGTCGGGGCGCGTCTGGCTCCAGGCCAGCGCCGTGTACGTGCTCCAGGAGTTGATGCCGCCCTGGAGTCAGGAGCTCCTCGAGGGCTTTCTGAAACGCGGGATAGAGGATCGGCGTCTCAGGACCCGGGTGGTGAACATCATCGAGGTACTGTCGCGGCGCGAATCGAAGCCGCCGGAATCGGGAGCAGCATGAACGACGTGAAGCGGATCCGGGTCTGGGCGATCGCCACGGTTCTGGTCGCCGCCGTGCCGGTCCGGGCCGATCTCGAGATGCGGATCGTCACCGGACCCGGGGTGAAGTTCGCGGTGCCGGCCGATGCGTCCAGGGGGCGTTTCACCCCTCAGGCGGACGGACGCTCCCGCTACGAGGTGACCGCGGGAGTGGGCGGCCTCGGGAAGCTGTCGGTGGTGGTGGGGCATCGAGGCGATCCCGAGGCCTCCCTGCAGAACGAGGTTCAGGGCGCGCAGGCGCTGGCCCGTACCGCCCACTTCAGGCGGACCGAGGTGAGAACCGTGGAGGTCAACCGCGGTCGCGGCGTCCAGGGGGTGGAGCACGCGTCCCAGGGCCGTGAGGTGGCTCACTGCATCACCTGGTCGAAGAAGAGGCAGTTCGAGTTCAGGCTGGAGGGAGCCAGGTCGGGCGTCGATCCGCTGCACCATCCGGTCTGGAAGAAGCTGCTGGCGAGCTTCCGGTCCGACGAGCCCCCCCTGAAAGGGCGTATCGGCAAGTGACCGGTCCGGCCCGTGGAGTGTGATCGACGACGATGAAAGAACATACGGCCCGCTGGTGGAAACCTGCCGATGACAGGACGGTCCACTGTTTCCTCTGTCCCCACCGCTGCGCCATCGCCGATGGCGGGTTCGGGATCTGCCACGTCCGCCAGAACCGCGGCGGTCGCCTGGTCAGCCTCGTATACGGCACCGCCACCGGTTTCGCGGCGGACCCGGTGGAGAAGAAGCCGCTGGCCCATTTCCTCCCCGGGACGGCGATTCTCTCCTTCGGGACCGTCGGCTGCAACCTGAGGTGCGTCTTCTGTCAGAACTGGACGTCTTCCCGGGCCAAGGCGGACGACATACCGCTGGTGGACGTCACCCCCGATCAGGTGGTGGCCCTGGCCAGGAAGCATGGCTGCCCGAGCATCGCCTACACGTACAACGAGCCGATCATCTCGGCCGAGTTCGTGGTCGAGGTCTCCAGGCTGGCCCGTCGGGAGGGGCTCAAGAACGTCCTGGTCACGAACGGCTACGTCACCCCCGAGGCGCGGCCTGACGTCATGGAGTGCATCGATGGCGCCAACGTGGACCTCAAGGGATTCACCGAGCGGTTCTACGCCGACCTCACCGGCAGCCACCTGGAACCGGTGAAAGACACCCTCCGGTGGATGGTCCGGGAGGCCGGGGTCTGGGTCGAGATCACCACTCTGCTCATCCCTGGCGAGAACGACTCTCCCGGGGAGATCGCCGCGTCGACCGAGTGGATCGCCACCACCCTGGGGGCCGACGTGCCGGTGCATTTCACGGCGTTCCACCCGGACTACCGTCTGCTGTCCAGACCGCCCACGCCGCCGGCCACCCTGGCCCAGGCCCGCGCGATCGCCATGCAGAAGGGGCTCAGGTACGTCTTCGTGGGCAACGTCATGGACGAGGATAGCCAGTCCACCTACTGCCCCGGCTGCGGCAAGGTCGTGATCCGGAGAAACTGGCACGAGATCCGGTCATGCGAGCTGGACGGAAACCGTTGCAGGGCCTGCGGGGCCACGATCGCCGGGGTCTTTCCCGGGGCATCGGCGCCGGCCGCCCCGGGTCGCGGGCCGATCCTGCCCTGATCGGGTCGGTTCGCGGCGGGCGGTCCGTCGAGCGACCGGCTTGTCCGGCCTGGCCGGACGTGCTACAAAGAACGGCTGGAACCGAACCAAGGAGGTCCAGGTGGCCAATCCAACGCCCGAGCTGAAGATCGAGGACATCACCGTGGGGACAGGGGCTGCGCCGCAGAAGGGGCATACGGCGGTGGTCCACTACACCGGCTGGTTGACCAACGGCACCAAGTTCGACTCCTCCGTCGACCGTGGCCGACCGTTCGAGTTCAAGCTCGGAATGGGCGCGGTCATCCGGGGGTGGGACGAGGGCGTCGCCACCATGAAGGTGGGCGGCAAGCGCAAGCTCACGATCCCCCCGGAGCTGGGCTACGGGGCCCGCGGCGCCGGCGGCGTGATCCCGCCCAACGCCACGCTCGTCTTCGAGGTGGAGCTGCTGGGCGTCAAGTAGCCCGGACCGACCATGATCCAGTTCGACCAGGCAGAGATCCCCATCGCGCTCACCTACGACGACGTGCTCCTGGTGCCACGCCGATCCCGGGTGACCTCCCGGCTCGAGGTGGACACGTCGTGCCAGCTCACCCGGAAGATCCGGCTCTCCGTTCCGATCCTCGCGGCCAACATGGACACGGTGTGCGAGGCCCGCCTGGCCCGGGCCATGGCGCGCGAGGGAGGGATCGGGGTCATCCACCGATTCATGCCGATCGAGCAGGAGGCCGCGGAGGTACGGCACGTGAAGAGGCCCGAGGTCGGGACCGGGCCCAGGTTCCACACGATCGCGCCCAACAGGACGCTTTCCGAGGCCAACACCCTGATGGGCCGGTACAACGTGCACAGTCTCCTGGTCGTCGACGAGAGCGGACGGCTCATGGGGATCCTCACGTCGAGAGACCTGCTCTTCGTCGAGGAGCATCAGCGACGGGTCGCGGAGCTCATGACCGGCAAGGACAACCTGGTCACCGCCCCTCCCGGCACCACGCTGGACGAGGCCAGGAGGATCCTCCACGAGCACCGGATCGAGAAGCTCCCGCTGGTCGACGGGGAGGGCCGGCTCCAGGGGTTGATCACGAGCCGGGACGCGCTCCGCGTCGCCGAGCACCCCAGGGCGGCCAGGGACACCCAGGGGCAGCTCCTCGTGGCCGCCGCCATCGGCGCCGTGGGCGACTACCTCGAACGGGCGGCTGCGCTGGTCGAGGCCGGCGTGGACGCACTCGTCGTCGACATAGCTCACGGCCATTCCGATCACGCCATCCGGGCGACGGAGCGCGTCAGGGAGAGGTTCCCGGAGGTCCAGCTCGTGGCCGGAAACGTGGCCACGCCCGAGGGGACCCGGGACCTCATCGCGGCCGGCGCCGACGCCGTGAAGGTCGGGGTCGGGCCCGGCGCGGCGTGTTCGACCCGGATCGTCACCGGCGTCGGGGTGCCGCAGCTGACCGCGGTCATCGAGTGCTCACGGGTCGCCAGGGAGGCCGGGGTCCCGGTCATCGCCGACGGCGGGATCCGGTACGCCGGCGACATCACCAAGGCGCTGGCCGCCGGCGCCGATTCGGTGATGATCGGAAGCCTCCTGGCCGGGACCGAGGAGAGTCCCGGCGAGACGGTGCTCCGGCACGGCGCTCGTTACAAGGTGTTCAGGGGGATGGCTTCCGTGGGCGCCGCGGAGGTGAGGCGTCAGCTGGAACGCTCGGCCGACGTGCTCGACGAGCTGGCTGCCGCGGTGGTGCCGGAGGGCGTGGAGGCCGTGGTTGTGTTCCGCGGCACCGTGGCGCAGTTGCTCCACCAGCTCGTCGGCGGGTTGCGGAGCGGGATGAGCTACCTCGACGCCCCCGACCTGGACACCCTCAGGAGCCACGCCCGGTTCGTCCGGATCTCGGAGTCCGGCTGGCGAGAGAGCAAGCCCCACGACATCCAGCTGAAGGAGTGACTCCCGGGGGGTTGCCGTGGTATCATTCGACCCCTCTCATGCCCTCCGGACCCGATCTCGAAAGAACTCCATCCTCACTTCCCCGCGTGGCCATCGTGGGCCGACCCAACGTGGGGAAGTCGTCGCTGTTCAACCGGCTCGTCGAACGCCGTGAAGCGCTGGTCCACGATCAGCCCGGCGTGACCCGGGACCGGATCTACGGCGTTGCCGACTGGTGCGGAAAGGCCTTCGAGGTCATCGACACCGGCGGTCTCGAGCCCGGCGCCGCGGAGCCGTTGAAGAACCTGGTGGAGCGCCAGGTGAACCGGGCGATGGACGAGTCCCGGGTGATCGTCTTCGTCGTGGATGGCATCCAGGGGGTCACGGCGCTCGATCAGTACATCGCCAAGCTGCTGCACCGCCAGGGACGGCCGGTGGTGGTGGCGGTGAACAAGATCGACACCATCCAGCGCGCGCCGCTCACGGCGGATTTCTACCCGCTGGGGTTCGGCGAACCGGTCTGGGTCTCGGCGGTCCACGGCGCGCATGTCGACGCGCTGCTCGACCAGGTGATGCATCTGCTGGAGCGGGCACCGGCCGCGCCGGACGAACGGCCCGCCACAGGCATCAGGGTCGCCTTCCTGGGCAAGCCGAACGCCGGCAAGTCGACGCTGATCAACAGGCTGGTCGGGCAGGAGCGCCTTCTCGTCCACGAGGAGCCCGGCACGACCCGCGACTCGATCATGGTGCCGTTCTGCTTCGGCGGCCGCGACTACACACTGGTGGACACGGCAGGCATCCGCCGCAAGGCCAAGATCTCCTCCGCGGTGGAGAAGCTCTCGATCATCGCGGCGTCCAGGGCGCTGGAGCGGGCCCACCTGGCCGTCCTCGTCCTCGATGGCCAGCGGGGTCTCGACGCCCAGGACAAGCGGGTGGCGGGGCTCATCGAGAAGGCCCGGAAGCCCTGCGTCGTCGCCGTGAACAAGTGGGACACCGTCGACGACAAGCGGCGCGAGCGAGGCCGGTGGGAGGCCCGGCTCCTGCAGGAGCTCCACTTCCTCTCGTTCTGTCCCAGGATCTACATGTCCGGTCTCACCGGCCACAACGTGAGCCCCCTCATGACCGCCGTGGACCGCGTGGACGCCGCGAGAAAGCTGTTCTACCCCGCCAAGCGCTTGACAGCCATGGTCAAGGAAGCGTCGATCATCCACCAGCCTCCGTCCCGGAGCGGTCGCCGGCTGACGGTCTACTACGTGACCCAGCTCAAGAACCGCATGGCCACCTTCGTGCTGAAGGTGAACGACTCGACGCTGGTCCACTTCTCCTACGAGCGCTACCTGGAGAACACCTTCCGACAGTATCTCGGCTTCGAGGGCGTGCCGCTGACCCTGAACTTCCAGGACAAGGGTCGGGCTCCCCGCCGGGGCGCCGGGGAGGCGTGACGGTCCGTGACAGGCGACGTCTGGCTGACCGTCTCGGCGTTGATCGCCGGCTACCTGCTGGGTTCGGTACCGGCCAGCTTCCTGGTGGCCCGGTGGGGTTTCGGCGTCGACCTGCGGACCGTGGGCTCCGGCAACGTGGGCGCCACGAACGCGCTCAGGGCCCTGGGGCCGAAGGCGGGCATACCGGCCCTGGTGCTGGACGCCCTCAAGGGCACCCTGGCCGTCCTCGTGGCGCGCTGGATCGCCCCTGCGGGCGGACTTCTCGGCCCGCTGGGGATCCAGCTGGGATGTGGCGTGGCGGCGGTCCTCGGCCACACTTTCACGATCTTCCTCGGGTTCAAGGGAGGGAAGGGGGTCGCCACCGGCGCCGGGGTGTTCGCCGCGCTGGCCCCTGGGCCGTTCTTGGCGTCGCTGATCGTCTTCATCGGGACCGTCGTGGCCACCCGCTGGGTCTCGCTGGGGTCGATCCTGGGCGCCGTGACGCTCCCGGTCTGGATCGTCCTCTTGGCGACCGAGGGGCGAGCCACCCTGCTCTCCATGGCGGTGCCGCTGGCGCTGTTCATCGTCTGGCGCCATCGCGAGAACCTGCACCGGATGAAGTGCGGCACCGAATCCCGGATCTCCTGGGGGGGAGCCCAGCTCAAGGCGACGACAGACGAGGGGCAAGGGGAGGGCGTGAGACGTGGCCAGTCGTGAGTTCGTGATCCTGGGGGCGGGCAACTGGGGGCTCACGATGGCCTGCCTGCTGGGTCGCAAGGGCTTTTCGGTCCGGGTCTGGGACCACAAGATGGAGCGGGCGCTCACCACGGAGCTCGAGCGAGAGAGCCGGGAGTACCTTCCGGGCACGAAGCTCCCGATCACGGTCGGCGTGGGCTCCGATCTGTCGACCCTGATGGCCGGCGTCGCCACGGCCATCCTGGCCGTGCCTGTTCCCGCCATCCGTCAGACCCTGGAGGCCCACCGGACGCTCTTTCACCCCGGCATGCTCGTGCTCTCCCTGGCCAAGGGCATCGAGTACGAGACCGGCCACCGGGCCTCCGAGATCATCGAGGAGGTCCTGGGCGCGTCGCTGCGAGATTCCATAGTGGTCCTGTCGGGACCGAATCTCGCACCCGAGGTGGTGAGGGAGAGCCCGGCCAGCGCCGTCGTCGCCGGAGCCTGCGAGGCCGCCTGTCGGCAGATCCAGCAGGATCTGGCCACGCCGTTCTTCCGCCTGTACACCAGCCAGGACGTCGTGGGAGTGGAGCTGGGAGGGGCGCTGAAGAACATCATCGCCATCGCCTGCGGGATCGTGGACGAGCTGGGGCTGGGATGCAACACTCGGGCCGCCCTCATGACCCGCGGGCTGGCCGAGATCACCAGACTCGGGGTGGCCATGAAGGCGGATCCTCTCACCTTCGTCGGCCTGTCGGGAATGGGCGACCTGGTGGCGACCTGCACCTCCGAGCTCTCCCGGAACCACTCCGTCGGCCGGTTCGTCGCCCGGGGGCTCTCCCTCGAGGAGGCCCGCGGCCGGATGCGGATGGTGGCGGAGGGGATCAACACGACCCGGTCGGCGCTCAAGCTCGCCGGATCGACGGGAGTCCCCATGCCGATCACCGAGGAGGTCCACGCGGTCCTGTTCGAGAAGAAAGACCCTCGCCAGGCGATCCGCGACCTCATGCTCCGGGAGCTCAAGAGAGAGAACGAGTACTCGACCAAGGGTGGGCAGGTCCAGTGAGCGGTTCGCGCACCGGTGCGGTCCCGGCGATCCTCTGGGTCGCGCTCCTGCTGTGCCACGGCCGGGACGCCCTGGCGATCCGCTTCTTGCCCCAGGAGCGGACGTTCGGCCAGTACGGCACCTACGTCGGCGAGCTCCGTTCGCCCGTGGGGCTGACCCTCGGCCCCGAGGGACTTCTGTACGTCGCGGACACCAAGAACAACACGGTGCTCAAGTTCGACGAGGACGGGCGCTTCACCGGGCAGGTCCTGCCGGGCGAGGTGCCGTTCGACGGTCCCGTGGCGCTGGCGTTCGACTCCAGGGGCAACCTCTACGTGGTCGAGGAGCAGGGCTGCCGGGTGCGCAAGTTCGATCCCAAGGGAACTCTGCTGGCCACCTTCGGAGGGCCTGGCCCGGAGATGGGCAAGTTCAAGAACCCCCGGGGCATCGCCGTCGATGCCCGGGACCGCATCTTCGTCGCGGACTCCGACAACCATCGCATCCAGGAGTTCGACTCGAACTTCACCTGGGTCAGAAACCTGCGATTCAAGGGCATGGGCAGACAGCCTCCCGTGCCGAGGGGCCTGGCGATCGACGCGGAGAACCGGGTCTGGGCCTGCTTCTCCGCGAACCACAGGGTGGTGCGGTTCGGTCCCGATGGCGACGCCGACCTGGTGTGCGGCGAGGAGGGGACCGGCCTGGGCCAGTTCGAAGAGCCGCGCTACATCGCCTTCGACGTGCAGAACAACTTCTTCGTGACCGACTATCGAAACGGTCGCGTGCAGCGGTTCAGCTCCAAGGGCGAGTTCCTCTTCAGCGTGGGGGTCCGGGGGCCGGGTCGAGGCCAGTTCAAGGGGCCCCAGGGCCTTGCCGTGGATCTGAGGGGCAACGTCTACGTGGCAGACACCGAGAACGTCAGGATCCAGTGCCTCCTGATCAACGAGCAGCTGGGAGACCTGAACCTGGCTCACCACCACTTCGCCCGCAAGGAGTACGAGAAGGCGCTGGGACTCTACCAGAGGGTGGTCAAGAAGCTGCCGCTCCACAAGCAGGCGCTGGACCGGGTGGTCGTCACCTGCGAGATCCTGGCCGAGCAGGCCAAGAAGAGCGGCAAGATGGACGCGGCCAAGCCGTACCTCGACGAGATCCTGCGGCTCCAACCCTCGAACACGAAGGCGCTCCAGTTCATCCGCTACATCCTCTGGAAGAACAACAAGGGGATGATCTACTACCTCACCCTGGGAACCGGCATCTTCTTCACCTTCATCTTCCTGGTCACCACCATGGTCAAGATCCTCACCAGTGAAGACTGAGCGCGCCGGCGACGCCGTCGAGCCGTCCCCGGACAGCAGTCCCCCGGGAGAGGGAGGCGGCTCCTCGAAAGGGAGCGACGGTGGGATGGCCCGTTCCGCCGGACTCGTGGGTCTGGCCACCTCGGCGTCCCGGGTCCTGGGACTGGTCAGGGAGCAGACCGTCGCCTTCCTGTTCGGCGCCGGGATGGAGACCGACGCGTTCAACGTGGCGTTCCGCATCCCCAATCTGCTCAGGGACCTGTTCGCCGAGGGCGCCCTCTCGTCGGCCTTCGTCCCCACCTTCACGAGCACCCTGACCCGGAACGGCCGCCAGCAGGCGTTCGCCCTGGCCGGCAAGGTCGTGGGGGCCCTGCTGCTGGTCGTGGGAGCGCTCTGTCTCCTCGGGTTCCTGTTCACTCCGGCTCTGGTACGCTGCTTCGCCCCGGGGATCTGGAGCGTTCCGGGAAAGGGCGAGCTCACCGTCGATCTGACCCGGATCATGCTTCCGTTCCTGCTTCTCATCGCCCTGGCGGCCCTGGCCATGGGCATGCTCAACTCGCTGGGCCGGTACGTGCTTCCGGCGCTGGCGCCGGTGATGCTGAACCTGGGGATGATCGTCGTCGGGACCGGGCTGGCCCTGGCGGCACCGCGCCTGGGCATGACCCCGGTGGCCGGCCTGGCGATCGGCGTGATGGTCGGCGGGTTCGGACAGCTGGTGGTGCAGTTGCCGCCGCTGTGGCGGGAGGGGTTCGCCGCGCGGCCCCGGGTGGACTTCGGCGACGCCGGCGTCCGGCAGATCCTCGGCCTCATGGCCCCGGCCGCCATCGGCCTCGCCGCCACCCAGGTGAACATCCTGGTGAACACCCAGATCGCGTCGTTCCTGGTCGAGGGCTCCATCTCGTGGCTGAACTACGCCTTCCGCCTGATGCAGCTTCCCATCGGCGTCTTTGGCGTGTCCGTGGCCACGGTGATGCTGCCCGCCGTCGCTCGCCACCTGGCCCTTCGCGAGATGGAGTCGGCCCGGGCGCGGGTGGCCGGCGCTCTGCTCCTGATGAACCCGATGGGGCACCGGGGCCTGGCGCTCGCCACCGCCGTCACCGGCCTCCTGAACTTCGTGATCCTGGTCCGGCCCGCCGCGCGGCGGCTCGACGGCCTCGAGCTCCCGGCGCTTCTGTCGTGCATCCTCAGGGTCACGATCGCGTGCACGGCCATGGGACTTGCGATGCACTGGGCCGTCGGGCTGGTGCCTGGAACGCTCACCGGCGTCGTGCCGGTCGACCGCGCCCTGCCGCTGGCGCTGGCCGGGCTCTTCGGCGCTCCGGTCCTGGTGGGCGCGGCGAAGGTGCTGGGCATCGCCGAGATCGACGAGATCGTGACCATGGTCGGCCGGAAGCTGGGACGGGCCCGGTGAACGCGTCGCTCACGCCGCTGGGAAGGTATCTCGTCGAGGTCTACGACCCGCAGGTCCTGGCGGAGTACGTCTTTCGCCCCCTGTGGCACGTGCCGCTGTTCGGTCTCGTGGCTCTCCTGGCCTGGTGGCTCGCCAGGGGGATCTCCACGGACGAGGTGGAGGCCCACCTGGGGTTTCTGGAGAGGCACGAACGGGGCCTCGTGGCCCTGCTGGCCGCGGCGTCGGGGCTCTTCTCGGCGTGGGTGGCGACGGCGATCCTGGGAGCGGTGCCACACATCCAGGACGAGCGGGCGTATCTCTTCGAGGCCCGTCTCATGGCCGGCGGCCGGCTCACCGCCCCCGTGCCGGCCGCCCCCCTGGACCGGGCCTGCGCCATCGACTTCACGGTGCAGGACTCGGGCCGGTGGTACGGCCGCTTCCCCCCTGGCTGGCCGGCGCTCCTGGCGGCCGGCGTGATCTGCGGCGCTCCTCACCTGCTCAACCCGCTCCTGGGGTTCTTCGGCATCGTGGGCCTCCACCTCTTCTTGAGACTCCATCTCACGCGACGGCAGGCCCTGCTGGGCACCGCCCTGGCGGCTTCCTCGCCGCTCGTGACGCTCATGGATGCCTCGCTCCTCGCCCACCCGGCCGGTCTCGTCATGACCCTCGGCGGGCTCGCCGGGTATGGGGCGGCGCTGCAGGGGCGCCGGTGGGCCCACGTCGTCTGGGGGGCCGCGGCGGGGATGCTGTTTCTCACCCGTCCCCACGAGGGAGCGTTTCTCTGGCTCGTTCCGGCGCTGCATCTCTCCTGGGTCGCCCGGCGGTGCCTGCCCCGCTGGGGATCCCTCGGCCTCGGCTGCCTCGCCTTCGGTCTGTTCGTCATGGCGAGCCTGGCATTCAACCGGGCCACGACCGGCGATGCGTTCGCCCTTCCCACGCTCAGGTGCTCACCCATCGATCGGCCCGGATTCTCACCTCACGTCGGCGTCTATGCGGCAGAGGGCCACGACCTGGGCCGTGGACTGCACAACACGATCCATCAGTGGAAGGCCACCAACGACGTCCTCTTCGGCTGGCCCTACCTCTCCCTCCTCCCGGTGGCGCTGGGGTTGCTCGGCTGCCGGTGGAGGGACGATCGCGTGGTCGGAATGCTCGCGCTGGCCGTGGCCTACCTCGCCTTCCTGGTGACCTGGCACAACCCCGGGATGGGGTTCGGCACCAGGTATCACTACTTCATCGTTCCACAGCTCGTCCTACTGGCCGTGAGGGGAGTCTCCTGGCTCGTCCAGCGAGGCGGACCGCGGGCCAGGGTCGCCGTGCTGCTGGCTCTGGTCTACCTGCAAGTGGTCTCTGTCGCGACCCACTATCCGCGGCGACTCGAGACGCTCCGATTCTACTGGCGCGTGTTTCCGGCCACGACCGTCCTCGGGCCCGACGCGCTCGCCCGGACCTCGGTCCTGGTTCCCCAGCTCTGGGTCGACGGGGTCCAGGAGGCGTTCGCCTCGTTCGAGGGCCTTTCCACTCCCTATCTCGGAGGGCAGGGCATCGTCGCGGCCCGCGACCTGCCAGGGGTGGAGACGGCGATCGTGCGGGCGTTCCCGGACCGCAGGCTCGTCCGGATCGACCCCGACCGGCTGAGACGGGCCATCGAATCATGGACCGGCGAGCCTGCCGACCTCGAGGCCCGGGAGGCCGCTCCGGCGGTTAGCGTGCGCTGATTCCGCGTGATATACTCCGGTAAGACTGCTCCGACGGTGATCCCGGCGGTGACCCCGGAGCCGAGGACTTCGACATGGGACCAGACGAACAAGAACTGAACGAACGCGATCCGTCCGCCCCCCCGCCCGATCAGGAGGAGGCCTCGTCACGGAGGCGGTGTCGCGTCCTGATCGCCG
>JACQZM010000236.1 GCA_016213885.1 Candidatus Rifleibacteriota bacterium
GCGCCGCGCGGGCAGCCGTTGTTCCTCTACGTCCACTACATGGATCCGCACGCGCCGTACTACGAGCATCCCGAGCTCGGTCCCGAGCCGGCCGACGTCGAGCCGGTGGACTTCTACGAGCACCGCGACCTCCTGCGGTCTGATCCAGGTGCCGGCCGGGATGAGGAGCTGGCCTGCGCCGAAGTCCTCGCCGATCCGGTTCACCCCCTCGTGGGGGGCGACCGCCTGCGAGACCTCGATGGTGGCGCCGTCGAGCTGATCGGTGTGCTCGATCATGACGACGGCGTCCGCCCCGGGAGGCAGCATGGCTCCGGTGTGGACCCGTGCCGCCTCCGAAGGCCGGATCGGCACCGTTGCCTGCTGCCCCATCTCCACCTCCGCGACGAGCGTCAGGTAGGCGGGCCTGGTGGCAGCGGCGCCCCGCACGCTCCCGGCCACCACGGCGTACCCGTCCACCGTGGCCCTCGGCCAGGCCGGCAGGTCGTCACGGGCGAAAAGATCCGTTGCGAGGACGCGCCCGAGCGCCGCGTCGAGCGGCACGTCGCTCACCCGGGCCGACCCTGCCGGGAACCGAGCGCGAAACGCCGCGATCGCCTCTTGCACGGTCTTGAGGTGGAGGAACGGGTGGGTCAACGGGCGGCTCCTTGCTCCAGGGGGGCCACGAGGGCCGAGGATAGCACCGCCGGGGCGACCGGGCAACCGGCGCCGGGCGGGCCTGGCTCCGGGTACGAGGGCCGTGCGGTTCGACCGGGCGGGCGATCACGGGGAGAGGTGGAGAGACCACCTCCGGTACACCCGGAGGGCGCGCCTCTCGAGCCCCTCCAGCAGCGTCGTCGTGGCCACCCGGATCCGTCCGATCCCTTTCATGCCGACGAGCGCGTCGGTGGGAGCCGTCAGGAACGGGGCCCGGACGCGGAAGACGTTCCCGAGCCGCGGAAGAACGTCGGCCCTGGGAGCTATCTCGCTCACGGTCAGATCGTAGCCGTGACCGGGGTCGGCGTCCAGGTAGAGCCTGAGCGGCTGGCCCGGCCTGACCGCGGAGATCTGCTCCTCGGGAACCAGGACCTCCACCGAGAGCCGCCCGTCTCCGAGGACCTCGCAGAAAGGCTCGCCGGCGCTGAGCCTCTTGCCCGAGAGGCTCTGAACGTCTTTGGTCACCACGATGCCCGCCACCGGCGACGGGATCTCGATGAACTGGCGCTGCCAGCGGAGATGCTGCAGGTCCGCGTCTGCCCCCTGCCGCTTCAGCTCGACGAGCCGTCGTTCCGCGAGGCGCGCCACCTGTCCCTGGGCCGCCGTGCGCTCGAGGTACGCCATCTCCTCGCTCAGCATGGCGATCTCCCGCTCCGTGGTCTTGATCCTGTGATCGAGCTCCCGCGGGTCGAGAGTGGCCAGTACCTGCCCCTTCCGGACCCGTGCGCCCTCGGCCACCAGCACCCTCTCCACCAGCCCCGGGATCTTGCAGAAGGCCATGTCGCGCACCGGCGTGGAGATCTCCGCCTCGCCTCCCACCTCCAGCGGCACCGGGATGCCCACCAGCACCGCCCACGAGGCGGCCGCGACGACGCCGGCCAGCACGATCACCCCCAGGACCCGACGCACCAGGCCCCCTCTGCCCCGGTCCGGCAGGAGCAGGCGCCTGAGCGACGGCTTCCGTTCCAGGAGCCACCGGTGGGCCAGGGCCGACGCCAAAAGCGGCGACAGGCTCAAGAGCGCCATGATCCGGGTCTCGTCGGGTACCCGGTTGGCGAAGAACTCCAGCACCAGGTGGGCCATGGGACCGGCTTCCTGGGCCAGCGGCGTCACGAAGATGAAGGAGCAACCGGAGAACTCGCAGTAGCTCCGGAGGGCTGTCGCCACCGCTTCAGGGAGACCATGCTGGGCGGCTCCGGCAGGGTCGATCCTCCCCGACAGAAGCAGTCCACGGTTCAGCTCCCGAAGCCGCTGGCCCAGTCGTGCCGCCTCCGCGGCGAACCGGGTCTTCCCATCCGGTATCGGAGCGTTGCCGACGGCCACCAGATCGGTCTTCCCGTCCAGGTGTACCAGCAGGAAGGACCGGTCGAACTCCACCACCGATCGGATGTCGTTGGTCATGAGGAGATGAAGCTCCGCCAGGGTGGGCGCCGCTGCACACCGTTTGCAGAACTCCAGCCCGTAGGCCAGCGCTCTGAGCCTTCGATCGGACGCCTGGACGGGGCCGGCGCCAGCCGGGTCGCCAGGCCCACCGGTTCCGCCGGTTGCTGTGGGTTTCGTCGACACCAGGGACGCCTCCTTCCCCTCTCCCGCTCGACCGGATCACGCCGGCGATCACATGAACGATTCCCGGTTGAAGGTCCGGGTGACCCCATCCACGAACCGCCGGATGAGGCTCCGCGGTGGCGAGGGAACGGAGATCCGACCGGCCATGCCGAGCACTTGCGCGGGTCTCTCACCCTGCCAGGGAATGGTACATCTGTATTGCGCCTCCAGCGGCGCCTCCAGTCGATCCTCGCCCTGGATCTCGGTGGCGAGCTCACCACCGAACGAGCTCGAGAGCGGGGAGTTCCGGAGGTCGCGCTCGCCGTACGGCTTGATCTCGGAGACCCGTGACGTGAAGGTCAATCCCTGACCGACGGGGAACCACACCGTGACCGGCTGACCGACGCGCACCGTGTGGCGGTCCTGTCCCGGCACCAGCGCCTGCACCAGGAGCTCCTCCGACGACTCCAGTTCGCCCACCACGACCCCCTCGCCCGGCCCGAATCCTCGCTGGAGCCGCGGGTCCAGACGTGTGACGACCCCCTTGAAGGGCGCCCTGACACCGTCCCGGGCCACGTGGAGCTTCTCGGCAAGCCGGGCGATCTCGTCCTCCGCCTTGAGCAGCCTCACCTGCTTGATCTGGATCCTGCCCCTGCCTTCCTTGTCGAGGAGCGCCAGTTCGTACTCCCTCTCGGAGATCATCTTCTCGAGGACCTTCTTCTTGACCGACAGTTCCAGCTCCTCCGGATCGAGGGTGAACAGGAGCTCCCCCTTCCGGACGCTGGAGCCGCTCTGGACGCGGACATCGGCCACGGCCGCCAGCAGCGGGATCGTGATCTTCTGAGCGAGCGCCGACCCCGCGAGGCACGGAAACACGGACCGTGTCCTGATCGGCACGGCCAGGAGCAGGGCCACCGCGGCAACGATCGTCAGAACGACCAGCGACCCCGCCAGACGAGGCCTGATCCGGGCTCTCTGGGTCATCAGCCACACCACCGCCTTGAGGACAGGTCGAACCAGGAACATCGCGAAGGCCATGCCGGCCAGCACGACCCCGATCACCTTGTCGAACCGATAGTAGATGCCGGCGAACATGCCCGTGTAGAGGACGACTCGATACAGGAAGGAGGAGACGCCGTAGATCGTGAACACGGTCGACTCGCGAGCGGTCGTGGCCGGGCTCTCCACGTGATCGAGGCCCAGGAAACGGTTCTGCAGCAGGTACTTGAGATGGGCCAGCGACTTGGCGGCCAGGTTGGGCAGCCGGATCAGATCGATGAGGATGAAGTATCCGTCCAGCTTCATCAGCGGGTTCCCGTTGATCAGCACAGTGGAGATGAAGGTCCCGGTCATCAGGTAGAGCGCGAGCGAGTTGACCATCCCCGGTCGGGAGAAGTACCAGACGTACGTGGCCATGATGGCCAGGAAGCTCTCTGCCACGATGCCTGCCGCGCTGACCGCCATGCGCTGTCTCCGGTCGGAGAGTTGCCACGCATCGGTGGTGTTGCAGAAGAGACAGGGGAAGAAGAGGAGCAGCATCACCCCCATCTCGGGCACCCGGAGCCCGAAGCTCTTGGCGGTGTAGGCATGGGCCAGTTCGTGGAAGAGCTTCATCAGGGCGATGGTGACCCACAGGGTCATCAGGTTCTCGAGATTGAAGAAGAAGACGAACTCCCTGTCCAGCCTTGGAAGCCCCGACAGGGCGAGGTAGACCGCGCCCGGGGCCAGCAGCAGCACGAGCAGGCCGGCCCACCGGTTGGCCACCATCCTGAATAGCGGGAGCGTCCGCTCCAGGAACCGGTCCGGATTCACCAGCGGGATGAACATGAAGTAGATGCCCGCGACCCTGCTGGCTCTCCTGGCGTCGGCGTAGCTCTTCTGGATGGCGGCTTGCTGGGCTGCCGTCTGGTGGGCGGCGCCCAGCATGAGGCCCATCTGATCCGCCTTCACGAGCAGATGGACGGCGTCCTCCTGGCAGATCGACAGCCCCAGCGCCTCGAACGCCTGCCTCACCTCCGGCAACGACCGGACTCCATCGAACAGCGTCAGGAACCGGTGCTCGTAGGCAGACAGGCGGAAGAACCGCTCCGTCACAGGGTCCTTCAGCACTTTCACGATGGTCCCGTCGGGCTCCGGATGGTCGAAGACGACCAGGTCCGGGCGGAACCGTGGGTACGAGTTCATGGAAGATCGCGCTACCGTGTGGCCCGGGTCGACAGCCGGCTCGATGGGGGGGCCGCGGCCGGGAGAAGGGAGTCGGCTACCGGGGGCGTCGGAACCGGACCGCGACAAAAATACCTGCCCAGGTCCAAGGATTATTCTTGCAGGGAAGCGTCATCTCCTGCCATATAATCTTTCCTCGATTCTCTTAATCCGCTTTGACTCGTCCTGCAAGGCTCGGAGGTTCGATATGTCGAGGCGCCCCGCTGCGGAGCGCGATCCGCTCTTCCATCGCGGCCTGGCCCTGGTCCTGGTCTGCTTGGGCCTCACGATCTGGATGCCGACCCCCCGCCCGGCCCAGGCTGCAGACCAGGCCACGAACGCACCGGCTCAGACCGGATCGGCCAAGTCGCCGACCCCTGCCGACAGCGGAGCCAAGACGCCGGTCATCGAGGGCGCTCTCATCAACCCGTACCAGACCGCCAACGTCGGTGCCGACGTCAGTGGCATCATCGACAGGTTCCACTTCAACGAGGGCGATCTGATCCAGAAGGGCCAGGTGGTCGTCGAGCTGTCGAAGGGGCGCTACGCGCTCCAGGTCAAGAAGGCCGCCAGCGATGGAGAAGCCCGGCGCGAGGAGCTCGAAGGGCTCAAGACCGAGGAGGAGCTCAAGGGGAAGCTCCTGGCGCTCAGCGCCTCCACCCGGATGTCGATGGCGACGGCCGAAACCAGGCGGAAGGTGGCCGCTGCAAGGGTGCGCGAGTCGGTTCACGAGGTCGAGATGGCCCGGCTGAACCTCGCCCTGTGCGAGGTCAAGGCGCCGTTCACCGGTCATCTGGCGGTGAGGTACAAGCAGCCGTTCGAGCCGGCGGAGAGACTGGAGAAGCTGTTCGCCCTCGTCGACAGCTCCAAGGTGTACGCCGTGGGCAACCTCCCCGAAGACCTCCTGGGCAGCTGTCGGACCGGCGCCGAAGCCGTGTTCGTCCACTCCTCGGGGAAGCGGTTCGTGGGCAAGGTCGAACGGTTGGCCAAGCTCATCGACCCCCAGTCACGGACCAAGCGCGTCTACGTGCTCCTGGACAACTCCGGCGGCGAGCTGGAAGTCGGCATGCTGGGCTCCATCAGGCTCGACGGGCGGTGAGAACCGGATGCCACCATCACACGCGCGGGTCCTGGTGCTCCTGGGGTGCTTCTTCTTCCTTCTGTCCCCGGCCGCGGGTCCGGGTCTTCAGGCCGGCAAGCCTGGCACGGACGAACCGGAGTACGTGAGCGTCACTCGTGCCGGAGCGGGCCGTGCCCTGGACCGGAAGCAACGCCTGGCGTTGCCAGCCGAGGCCGCCGGGAAGGCGCTCTCGCTCGAAGACTGCCGGTCGCTGGCCCTGGAGCGCAACCTGGCGCTCGAGCAGGCCGCGCTGGAAGCGATCACCAAGAAGGCCATCGCTCGCAGCCAGAGCACGATGATGCTCCCCCACCTGCTGTTCTCTGGCGAGCTCAGCAGGCGGGACGACTTCTCGTTCGGCTACAGCGACATCCTGGGTCGGGAGAGCGCCGGCCCGTCCATCACCCCCGGCGGGACCGGCGTCAACACCTGGTCCAGAGGCCGCGACCTCGGCACGTGGCGCTACTCCGTGGAAGCGCGGTGGAGCCCCACCGACGCGGCGCTGGCCTACTACCTGAGCCGCAGCGCCCGCAACGAGGAGATGAAGGAGCGGTTGATGCGGATCCGGATCGCCCAGAAGCTGCTGGGATCCGTGGAGGGGAGCTTCCATCGGCTGCTGAGCCTCGAGAACGCCGGGCCGTTGCTGGACCAGCTGGTCACGAAGCGTGAGGCGGTGGCGCGGTGCACAGACGAGCTCTTCGCCCAGCAGCTGGTGGAGGTGGAAGACCATCACCGGCTGAACGAGAAGCTCATCCGGGCCAGGGGGATCGCCTCGTCGGTGGCCAGCGAGAGAGACCGCCAGCGGGTGCTGCTGGCCGCCGCGCTCCGGATCTCGCCCGATGACCTCGGAACGGGGCGACTCAGGCTCTCGGGGCCGCTCCCGGTGCCGGGCGGCGAGGAGTCGCTCCCGGCCCTGGAGCAGAAGGCGGTCCAGTGCCGGCCAGAGGCCTACCAGGCCGGCCTCGACCACCTGAGCACCGTCAACGACCTGAAGCGGGCGAACATCAAGTTCTATCCCAAACTGACCGGGTTCGGCCGGTACACCCGCGACATCGACCGTCACATCCTCTTTCCCGACTGGCGGGAGGTGGGCATGTACGTCTATGTCGACATCCTCGAGTGGGCGTCGAACCTCCATGAGCGCAAGGCCGCAAAGACCAGGACCACCAGGACCCGGTCCGAGATCGAGGCCGTGGCCCTGGGGATCGCTTCCCAGGTGCGTGAAGCCGCTCTGAGATACCAGTCCGGACTCCAGGAGGTCAAGACCGCCCAGCAGCTCCTGGCGTCGTCCCGCAAGGTCCTCGAGACGGTGCGCCGGCGAGTGGATCTGGAGTCCCAGGAGAAGATGGCGCTGCTCGAGAGCGAGGGCGACGTGCTGCAGCAGGAGATCGAGAGCCTGCGGGCCCTGGGCGAGGCCAACGCCAGGCTGGCGGAGCTGCGGAGCACCGTCGGGTCCAACTACTCCGAGGCGCTTCCCCGGCGGGGAGACCGGGACTGGAGCCGCGCCGGGGCGGCTCCCGGCGCGCCCCGGGCGTGGCGACGGTCCCGGGCGACCAGGGCCGGGACATCGACCCTGGCTGATCGGTCGTACCGCCCATCCTTCGAGACCGCCGATTCAGCGGCCATGAGCCCCTTCGGCCAGCCGCGCCCTGGCCCTCCCGCCGCATCCCTCGAGCGACCGCCTTGCGGCAGACGGCGCCGTCGGGGGGGGGAGCTGGTCCGGCCACATCCCCCCCGGCAAAAACAAATCCCAAACATTTCGCGATTTGTGTAGGCAGCGACCCCGACTACAGGTTAAAATTGTTTAATGCCCTCGCTGATGACATGTCTTGCTCCCCAGGGGTCCTCCGGGAGAGGGGAGGGGGATCATCAGATGGACCGGGGCAGAACCGTTCCAGGCTTTTGAAGGGAACACGTCCGTGAAAAAACGAGCCGGATCGTCGGCCAAGGGTCGCCGCGCCTACATGCTGGAGCAGCTCGAGGACAGGATCGTTCTCGACGCCACCACCGACGGTGCGAGCCAGGACAACCCGGATAACCCGGACAGTCCGGTCCACCATCTGGCTCCGGTGCTGACCGGGGATCACGCCGTGGACCCGGCCCAGCTCGGCGGCGCCGCGCCTCAGGCCAATCCCGCGGCGGGCCAGGCAGACCCTGTGGCCACGATCTTTCACCAGGACGCGAGCCAGGTGCTGGTGCCCGACCGGGCGGAGGTCGTCCCCGACCCGGCCGGCCAGACCGAGGCGACCTCGGCGGCCGGGCCCAAGGTGCTGCTGATCTCCTCTGACCTGGCCAACGCGGCGGATCTGGCGGCTGCGGCGCAGCACGACGTGATCACCCTGAAGTACGACGGGGCGACCGAGACGCCCCAGGAGATCATCCACCAGGTCGAGCAGGCTCTCGGCGGCCAGAAGGCGGCGTCCATCGCCCTGGCGACCCACGACGTGGGCGAGAACACGTTCTACCTCACCTCGGACGCACCGATCAGCCTGTCGAGCCTCTCGAACAGCCCCGAGCTCCGGTCGTTCTGGACCGATCTGGGCCACCTGGTCGAGGATGGCGGACGGATCGACATCCTGTCGTGCAGCACCGGCGCCGGCGAGGGGGGCCTGCAGCTCGTTAACCAGCTCGAGTCGCTGACGGGTCACGCCGTGGCGGCGTCGACGGACTCCACCGGCAATGCGGCATTCGGCGGCGACTGGGTGCTGGAGAGGGGCGAGGTGGACCTGGCCTCCACGTACTTCGTGGCGGACCGGCTCGAGCGCGTCGAGGGCCGTCTGGCGACCATCGACTGGGCCGGCAACGTGGGGTGGAAGACCCTCATGACCGGTTCCGTCTTCGACCCGTCGGCGGACCAGCAAGCCCAGAAGGCCACCACGGACCTGATCGGCGACTCGCAGCACGGGGTGCTGTACAGCGCCTACGACGACAAGGGCACGGCGACCCCGGACGACGACGAGATCGCCTACCGGGTGCGCATGGGCGGGGCCGACTCCGGAGGCTCGTTCTCCTCGATCCTCCTCATGGGCATCGACGCCAACCTGGACGGCACCATCGACGTCTTCGTGACCGTCCAGGACACGGAGAACGGCATCCGGCTCTGGTACCCGGGCACCGGGATGAACATCTCGCCCAGCACGACCACCACCGACGATTCGCTCCCGGGCCACGGCCCCCAGAAGATCGTCTCGCTGACCGGCAACTACAGCTTCACGGCGGTCACCGACTCCAACGACCCCGATCACAACAAGGCCCCCGACTCGGGCACAATGTATGACCTTTACGGCATCAACGGCACGGACCAGTTCCTGACGTTCAAGCTCCCGTTCCACCTGATCTCGGACCAGCTCTCCGAGGGCGACTCCACCCACAGTCCGATCATCGCTCCGATCGTCATCAACAAGGAGTCGCCGATCCACTACGTGCTGGGCACCTCCACCCAGACCAACGCCTTCAACTCCGACCTCGGCGGGGTCGGGGCCGGCAATCTGAACTCGAACACGTCCTGGGCCGACCTGGGGTGCTTCTCGCCGGTCGTGTCCGCCTCGAACATGTTCCCCTACTTCGACGCGCCCAGCACCGCGGACTCCGCCTCGGTGACGGTGACGACCGGCGCGACCGCGGTCACCACGATGGGGGCGAAGGACGCCGACAACGACGTGCTCACCTACTCCATCGTCGGGGGCGCCGACGCACCGCTGTTCAAGATCGACCCGATCTCCGGAGCGCTCTCGTTTCTCGATGCCGCCAACGTCCGGAACCCGCTGGACTCC
>JACQZM010000237.1 GCA_016213885.1 Candidatus Rifleibacteriota bacterium
GAAGTAGTCCGTCAGGTGCGGGTACCCGCCGATGCGCCCCCACAGCGCGACCCTCTGCCCGAGGTCGAGCACCAGCAGCAGAGCGTGGCAGGCCAGGGCGAGGGTCGCCCGGCCGTGACGCGGGCCCTCGAGCAGACAGTGGAGCCCCAGCAGCAGCACCGGCAGCGTGAACGCCAGCTCCTTGGACCACAGGCAGCACTGCATCGTCACCATCGAGAGCGGCACGAGCAGAGGGCTCCCCGACCCCCGGAGGTCCAGGAACAGCACGACGGTCCACAGATAGAACAGCGTGGAGATCAGGTCGTACCAGCACGATTTCCAGGCCACCGTCTCGACCTGCAGCGGGTAGAGCGCGAACACGAGACCCGCGGCCACGGCCAGCGCGGGTCGTCGCGGAGCCAGCCGTCTCGAGAGGCCGATCAGCAGCAGGCAGTTGACCCAGTGGAGCAGCAGGCTGGTCGCCTGGTAGGCCAGCGGCTCATCGGCGAATGCCCCGTGGACCGCCCTCCAGATCAGCCTTCCCAGCGGCCTGTGGAAGTACAGGCTCGGCTCGATCCGGAAGAGCTCCGCGACCGGCTCCTTCGAGCCGGCCTCCCTGACCAGGGCGTGGTCCTCGAAGAAGAACGTCGGCTCCCGGAGCAGCGGCCGGTAGACGACCAGAAGCGCCGCGAGGATGATCGGCGACCAGAGCCAGCGGCTAGTCATCGGTGCGGCCCCATCGACCGGGGCTCTGCTGTGCGGAAAAGGACAAGAGAGAGCGTCAGGCGAGAGAAAGTGTGCTGCTGTACCTTCTCCATCGGCTCCTCCTCGGTCTTCGCTGAGGTCCAGGCCCCGGACGACCGAGGGGCGACCGGACCGGCGAGCGCCCGACAGGTCGCGGGGGCGGGTGCGGCCGTCGCACGCGAGAGAGCAGGGCGGGCTTCGGCTCTGGTACCATGGACGGGGGGACTGGCCGCAAGCAGCCGTGGAGCGGTCCGGAGGCGTGTGTGTACGACGACATGGGGCGTCTCGTCGAACAGATGGTGGCGGAAGGGGAGTGGCCCGACCCCCAGCTGCTGGACGAGATCCTGTCCGCGGGCGACCGGGCGGTGGAGCCGCTTCTCGAGGTGGTCCGCTGCGAGGTCCACGGGTGGCCCGCGGAGGCACCGCTGGGCTTCGCGGCGAGGCTCCTGGGCCAGCTGCGCGCCCAGGCGAGCCTCAGGGCGCTGGTGGATCTCTTGTACCGATACGACAACGAGACGCTGGAGGCGGTGGAGTCGGCGCTGGTGACGCTGGGGCCGGTGACCGTGGGCCCGCTCCTCCTGGCTCTGCGCGACCCCAGGCTGCCATGGGGCCCCAAGGCAGCGGCCGCGGGGGCGCTCACCAAGGTGGCGGCGGATGACCGCGCGTCCTGGGACGTGGTCACCGGCGCGTTCGTGGACCAGCTGTCCGGATACGTGGAGCGCGCCTCGACGCTGACGTCCGACGAGATCGAGATGGCCACGGAGCTCGCCGGGCAGCTGGCCCGTCTCGGCGTCCGGAGAGCCCGCGGCCTCATCCAGCTGGCCTACCAGCGGGGCATCATCGACCTGGAGAAGCTCGGCGAGGACGCGGTGGCGCGCCACTACGAGGAGGGTCTCACCGAACCGGTGATCATCAGCTCCTGGCTGGAGGACTACCGGGAGGCCTACCTCGAGAAGGTGCGCGGAGACTGCGAGGAGATCAACATCGTCAGCATCTCCGACGTTCTGGCCGACGGGGGCCCGGAGGTGCTGGAGGTCGACGAGACCGACGAGGAAGCACCCTGGACCCTGACGGAGTGACGATCCGCATCGATCGGAGCGGACCCGTTCACTCGTCCCCCAGGCACGTTCCCACGGCCCGGGCGCACTGGAGCCAGGGATGATCCGGCGGGACCTCCTTGCGCTTGTCGGCCACGTCCTTGATCGGGACCGGATGAGCCTGCTCGCCCCGGGCCGCCACCATGACGCCGAAGACGCGCTGATGGACGAGCTCCGCACAGACCGATCCGAGCCGGGTGGCCAGCAGTCGGTCCACCGCTGACGGCGCGCCGCCGCGCTGCACGTAGCCGAGTATCGTGACCCGGGACTCCAGCCCGGTGAGCTGCTCGAGCCGGCTGGACAGACGCAGGGTGCTGCCGGCGTGCTGGTGGTCGAGCTCGGTCAGCTCGGCCTTTGCTTGCTCTCGATCGGCGTCGGTCGTCGCCTTGGACTTGCGCTGCTTCGCCGCCTTGAACCGGGCCGCCTCCTCCCGGGACAGGGCGCCCTCCGCCACGGCCACGATGCTGAACGGGGAACCTCCCTCGCTCCGGCGGCGGATCGCCCTGGCGATCTTCTCCACCTCGTAGGGAATCTCGGGAATCAGAATCACGTCCGCCCCGCCGGCGATGCCCGCGCCCAGCGTCAGCCAGCCCGCCCGGTGGCCCATGATCTCGGCGATGATGATCCGGTGGTGGCTGTGGGCGGTGCTGTGGAGACGATCGATCGCCTCCGTGGCGATACCCAGGGCCGTGTCGAAACCGAAGCTCGTGTCGGTGAGCGCCACGTCGTTGTCGATCGTCTTGGGCATCGTGACGATGTCGAGGCCCTTCTCGGCGAGACGGTGGGCGTTCATGTGGGTGCCGCCGCCGCCTATGCAGACCAGCGCATCCAGGCCGTTCTTCTCGCAGTTCTTGACGATGAGATCCCGGACGTCCCGGATCTTGCCGTCCTCCTCCATCCGGTGAGGCTTGACCCGGCTGGTCCCCAGGATGGTGCCGCCGACGGTCAGGATCCCCGAGAGCGCAGTCTTGTCCAGGGGCATCGTCCGGTTCCGGATCAAGCCGAGGAACCCGTCACGGATGCCCACGACCTCGATCCCGTAGCGGCCCAGCGCCGCCTTGCCCACGCCGCGTACCGCCGCGTTGAGCCCGGGACAATCGCCCCCGGCAGTGAGGATCCCGATGCGCCTGATCTTGCTCATTGTGACTCCCTCGAACGGACGAGCGCCCGCGAACGGGCCGGCGACCCGCAGTATACCAGCCCGGCGCGCAAGCCGGCCCGTCCATCGGGGCGACGGGCCGATGGCCCGATGGCCCGATGGTCCGAGAACGAGACCAGCAGAGGAGTTGCTGGGGCGAGCGGATCGTCGGCCAACAGCATGGCTCACGGCCGGGGGCAAATTGTCTGTTGCGTCCGGGAGCGGCCGAGTGTATCTATTATATGAGAGCAACGCCCCGCTGGCGTCCCCCCGGGTCGACCGACTCCGGGGAACCGGACGCGTTTCCTGGATCGGACGATCCTCGAGCCCATCACTCCTCGGATGATGGCCTCGTCGGAGTCGGTCCGGTCGGGGAGGCGTCGCCGACGTGCGGGTCACGTGAGCCGGGCCGTCGACTGGTGTGCCGAGCGGCCCGGCCGATGCGAGGGAGCCATCTGCCCAGCGGTCGCCAGGTCAGCGATGCGCGGGCCGAACGAGACCCTTCCCGGGAAGGGTTCCACGGCTATTCCGTGACGCAGCGGCGAGCTCCGAGAGGATCAGGGGGTAACGTACGCCCGGGGCTGGACCCGGGAGACCTGAACGACGGTGAGGAAACAGACCACCCACCTGACCCGTCCGGCATCATCCATTCAGCTCCCGCGAGGAGCTTGTTCCATCGAACCTCGAGTCCCCAACCCTCCGCCGGTGCGATCGGTGGGTGCGGTCGACGCCCGTGGGCCGCCCCTGGGTTGACCGCTGCTCCAGGCGAGCTTGGTCGGACCGGCGAGCGGGGCTCGTGGTTCATCGACACGGATCACGGGGGACGTTGATCGCGTGGCCGGCTGCCGTTGCACCGGCGAAAGGAGCCTGAACCTTCCAGCGATGGAGATTCGATTCAAGTACGGCAACGACACCAAGCGTGGGGGCCTGTCTCCTCGACCGACCGTACCGGAGCTGCAGTCGGAGGAGCCGAGCAGCAAGGAGATCGAGGAGCTCGTCACCGCTCTGGGTGACGAGACCGGCATGGAAACTCAGGAGTCCACCGAGGATTCCCTCGACAGCTACCTGAAGGAGATCGCCCAGATCCGCCTGCTGACGGCCGCCGACGAGATCGCTCTGGCCAAGAGGATAGAAATCGGCGACAAGAACGCCATGGCGCAGATGGTCAAGGCCAACCTGAGACTGGTGGTCTCGATTGCCCGGAAGTACAGTCGCCGCGGTCTACCGCTCCCCGACCTGCTCCAGGAGGGCAACCAGGGGCTCATGAAGGCCGTCGAGAAATACGACTACCGGAGGGGTTTCAAGTTCTCCACCTATGCGAGCTGGTGGATCCGCCAGTCCGTGACCCGGGCGATCGTCAACCAGACGCGGCCCATCCGGGTCCCCGTGCACATGTGCGAGACCATCACGAGGCTCAGACGCACGGCGCAGGAGCTGGCCCAGCAGATCGGCCGCGAGCCCACGTTCAAGGAGATCAGCTTCAGGGCAGGCGTGACCGTGGAAAAGGTGAGAGAGGCGTTCCGGGCGAACATGCACCCGGTGTCGCTGGACCGTCCGCTCAGGGACGACGACCCGGACTACAGGCTGGGGAACCTCGTGGGGGACCAGCGCGCTGCGTCTCCGTCCGACTGCGGGATGCGCAGCATGCTTCGCGTGCAGCTCGAACGGGTCATGTCCACGTTGAGCAGCAGGGAGCGCCAGGTGCTCTCCTGGCGATTCGGCCTGGAGAGCGGGTGGCCCATGACGCTGTCCGAAGTGGGCAAGAGATTCGGCGTGTCCCGGGAACGGGTCAGACAGATCGAGGCCAAGGCGCTCCGCCATCTTCGACACTCTCCCCGCACCCGCCAGCTGAAAGACTTCTACATGGAGTAGCCGGTCGCCGGCTCATCCGAACGACGACCGCGGTTCCGAGGGCGCGATCGGACGAGAAGATCGCGGGGGCGCCGCGCGACCGGGTCGGGCACGTCTCCCGCGAGGAGACGCGGGTCGTCGTGATCGCGGTCTTCCCGGACCTCGCCAGACCTCTCCGGAAGGCCACCCGAGCCAGGGGTGGACCTGGCCGGCCCCCGCCGGCGATCAGGGGCGGGGAGCGTCGGCGAGCCTGGCCCGATCGACTCGATCCCTGGAGCGCTCAGCGTCCTGGAAGAACTGCCGCACCGAGATGCGGGGCGCGACCCGGAACGCCGGCGGAAGCAGCGCATCGGGATAGAGGAGCGTCGGGCGGAAATCCGACCTCCGCTGGTAGTAGGTGACGCCCTCCACGAGGGTCAGAGCGACCGCCGCCAGGAAGGCGAACAGTATCAGCGGCATCGGCCTGACCGGCGTGGCGATCCTCAGGTGGGAGAACAGGCCAGCCAGGACCAGCATGAACACGGTGAACTGCCTGGTCATCCTCGCCCAGATCTCGTCGGGGGTGTTGAACTCGATCCACGCCGCGGCCGCCACGCCCAGGAGGAAGCACAGCATCACCACGGACATGATCGTGAGGTGGGCCCTGACCCGCGCCTCGCGCACGAAGATCGCGCCCAGGAAGCACCAGACGCCGAGGTAGACGACGCAGACCAGGGCCAGAGGCAACACTCCGTCCGTCAGCGGCTTCCAGGCCTGGGTGTCGTTGGTCACGCCCAGACACTCGGCCCAGGTGAACCCGGCCAGGGCGAGGATCAGGGTCACCCACCGGACCCGGCTGCTGTTGATGACCCGCTCCTGGAGTTGCAGCCAGCGCCCCTCCCGGATCGCCTCGGGCACCGGGAAGTCAGGGGGTCTGAAGCGCAGGAGGGTGTGGCCCACTCTCAGCACCGTGTCGGCCCGTAACGGCACCGTCTGGAGGCGGGTCTGGGCCGTCGACAGGAACGTGCCGTTGACGCTCTCGAGATCGTGGGCGATCAGCTGGCCGTCGAGGCCCCTATCGATTCGCAGGTGCCGCGGGTCGCCACGTGGAGCACCGCGTCGTAGAGGCCGGGGAACCGCTTGTAGGCCCTCAGGCAGAACACCACCCTGAAGGTCAGTCCGTTGGACGTGACGAAGCGCGTGGTGCAGTCGAAGTTCGTCACGTCGTTCTTCCAGGCCGCGATCGAGGCGTAGCTTCCCTGGAACTCGTTGTGGTAGAGCTGGTAGAGCCCGAACCGGCTCATCTGCTGGCTCGAGACCAGCACGTGGGTCAGCGACAGGAACCCTGTCCGGTGGCTGGGAGAGAGGAACAGCGACTCCTCGATCTCGCAGAGGTACCGGGAGCTCCGATACCGGTTCCCCGGTTCGTGGGAGGAGCTTCCCCAGCACTTGAGATACGGCGCCAGCTGCCCCGGCACCGCGTAGTTCCCGAGCTCGATCGTGGGCAGCGGGCGCTTGAGCAGGTCGCCGATGTAACGCTCTTGATTCTCCAGGAGCTGGAGGCCGATCCGCTGCCGCAGATCGGGGGCGACCTTGGCGCCTTGCTTGCTCTGTCGCTGGATCAGCACCCTGGCCGACTCCACCGGCACCAGAAAGCTGATCTGGTTGCCGCGGGTCGCCACGTTGATGCCCATCACCGATCCGGCCGCCGTGACCGCGGGGCCGCCGCTCATCCCGGAGTTCAGCGACGCGGTGAGGTGGATGCGGCCGTACAGCGATTCTTTGATCACGCCGTTGTAGGTGCCTTCCACGACCGTGAGCCCCAGCTCCATCGGAAAACCCAGGGCGAAGATCCTGGCTCCCTTCTCCGGCGGCTTGTCGACCAGCTGCAGCACCTCCGGCCCCGGGGGCTGGACTTTCAGGAGTGCCACGTCGTTGACCACGTCGACGTCGACCAGGGTGGCCGGGGTCTCGGATCTGTCGGTGGCGATGCAGCGGATGCGATGCAGGGCAGGGTACTCCACGAACTTCGACACCACGTGGTAGTTGGTCACCACGAAGCCGGCGGGTGCCACCCTGAAACCGGTGCCCGCGCTGGACTTGGTGCCGGTGGAGATGTCCACGACCTGGACCTCCAGCAGGGTGTTCTTGAGCTGGGCGACGATCCTGGCGGCCTCGGCGCTCAGCTCGGCGGGCCTGGCGACGCCGGGGAAGAGAACGAGCAGCGCCGCCATGGCCACGGCGTGGCGACGAACCGCGGCCGACGGTGAGCCGTCCGCATCGGATCGTCCTCGGGGTCGGGCGTCGGGCATCGTCTGTCGCTCACAACGCTCTGCCGGCGCCGCCCCGGCCGAACGGTGTCTGGGCGGGTAGAGGTGGGCGGTGGATGCGTCCAATACCCTACGTGCCTGGCCCACGGAAGACAAGCGTTTCGACACGGACGCCGCCACGAGTCTCACAGCTTCACGACCGCGGAGCCCGACGCTGCTCCGGCCGGCAGCTCCACGGTGAACACGGATCCGCGGGGTCTCCGGCCGTCGACGAAGATCCGCCCGCCGTGCGCTTCCACGACCAGCTTGGCGAACGGCAGCCCCAGGCCGACCTGGGTGACCCCTCGCTTCTTCAGCTCGACGATGGCGAACTTGTCGAAGATCCCGGGCCGATCGGCCGCCGGGATGCCCGGTCCCTCATCCTCGACCCGGAGCCGGATCACCCCCGTGGCGTCGGCCGGCTGGACCCTCACCGCGACGGTGCTGTTCTCGGGGGCGTACTTGATGGCGTTCGAGACCAGGTTGTCCAGCACGCGCATCATCAGGTTCTCGTCAGCAGCCCCGGAGCACGGCGCATCGGACCCCTCGGTCACGAGCCGTATCCCCGATTGCGTGGCCACCGGCTCGTGGGATGCGACCACGGCGCGCACGAGCCCCGCCAGGTCGATCGGCTCGATGTGGAGCGTCAGTCTGCCCTCCTCCATCTTGGCGGTGAGCAGCAGGTCGTCGGTGAGCTGCTGGAGCCGTCCGGTCTGGTACGCGATCGCCTCCACAGTCTCCCTGATCAGGGCCGGCGAGGGCTTGCCGTCCCGCGACGCGAGCTGTCCCGTGATCAGCCACAGCGGGGTCCTCATGTCGTGGACGATGAGGCGCGCGAGCTCCTCACGGGCCCGCAGCAGCACTGTCAGCTCGTCATGCTGTCTCTTGATCCGTAGCATCCCCCGCACTCGCCCACGAAGCTCGATCCCTTCCACGGGCTTGCTCAGAAACTCGTCGGCACCGGAGTCGAGGCCGCGGAGCAGGGAGCTGCGGTCGGTCAGGGCGGTCAGCATGATCACCGGGATGTGCCGCAGCTGCGGGTCGGCCTTGAGCCTCGAACAGACCTCGAAGCCGTCCATCCCCGGCATCATCACATCCAGCAGGATGACGTCGGCCTTCACCCTGCCGGCCTGTGCCAGCGCCCCGGGCCCGTCCTCGGCGGTCTCGATCCGGTAACGCTCGTGGATGAGGAGGACCTCGAGCGCCTCCCTGGACATCGGCTCGTCGTCGACGATCAGTACGACCGGGGGCTCGTTCACGGGTTCCTCCGCTCTTTCGACAGCCAGTGTTCGATCGTCTCCACGAGGCTTCTGATCCTCACGGGCTTGGTCCGGCAGTCCGTGGCTCCGGCCGCCATGATGCGCTCCCGGTCGCCCGGCATGGCCAGGGCGGTCAGCGCGACGATGGGAACCGTTCTCAGCACCGGATCGGCATCGGATCGCATCAGCCGGATCGCGTCGAGACCGTCCAGCACGGGCATGTGGATGTCCATCACGACCAGATCCGGTCTGAGCTCCTTGAACTTCTCCACGGCCTCCTGGCCGTCGCAGGCCAGGGTCACAGCGTATCCCCTGGCCTCGAGGCCATCGCACAGCGCCGTGGACACGGCCGGGTCGTCGTCGGCCAGCAGGATCGACGCGGCCGCCCCGGCTTTCGGCGCCGCGAGGTCCGCGGCCGGTCTGGGGCCCGGCTCCGTCTCGGGGCTCACCGGCGCCACGGCCGGCATCGGATTCCAGGGCAAGAGGAGCATGAAACGGCTTCCCTGGCCCGGCGTGCTCTCCACGGAGATGCTGCCCCCGTGCAGCTCCGCCAGCCGCTGGACCAGAGCGAGGCCCAGACCGCTTCCGGAGAACCGACGGGACAGGGCGCTGTCGATCTGCACGAACGGCTTGAACAGTCTGGTCAGATCGGAGTCGTTCATCCCGATTCCCGTGTCCCACACGACGAACCGGATCGCCCCCACCTCCGGATCGCACCTCACCTCGAGCCCGAGTCTGCCGCCCGTGGGCGTGAACTTCACGGCGTTGCCCAGGAGGTTCACCAGCATCTGCTTGAGCCGGCGCGGGTCGGCCATCAGAGCCAGCGACTCAGGGCTGATGGAGAACTCCAGTGACTGGCTCTTGCTGCCGGCCATCCCTGCGATCAGCTGCACGGCGGCCTGGCAGATCTCGGGAACCGAGCACCGTCTCACGTCCAGCTCCAGCCGGCCGGCCTCGATCTTGGACACGTCGAGAATGTCGTTGATCAGGTCCAGCAGGTGCCGCCCGCTCACGGCGATCGACCTGAGCGCCCGGGTCTGGCTCTCGGTCAGCGGGCCGTAGACCATGTCTTGAAGCGCTTCGGAGAAGGCGAGGATGCTGGTCAACGGAGTCCGCAGCTCGTGGCTCATGCTGGCCAGAAAGCCGCTCTTGGCCTGGTTGGCGGCCTCGGCGGCATCCCTGGCGCAACGGAGCTGCTCCTCGGACCTCTTCCGCTCCGTGATGTCGGCCATGGTCCCCATCAAGCGGTTGACCCGGCCGGCCCCGTCGGGGAGCGAGCACCCGCGGTCCAGGATGAAGACGTCGTGACCCCGCTTGTGGCGGAGCCGGTACTCGAGGCTGAACCGCCCGGGAGTGGCGAACAGCTCCTCGATCCGTGGCGCGAGCCTGGCGAGGTCGCCGGGGTGGATCAGCGACTTCCACGACGGATAGTCGGTCCACTGACGCTCCTCTCGCACATATCCGGTCACCGCCTCGATGTCGCCGGACCAGAAGACCTTGCCGGTGGCGACATCGAGGTCGTAGATGAGCTGGCCAGTCTGTTCGATCACGATCCGGTGGCGCTCCGCGCTGTCGGCCAGCTCGCGGGTGCGCTCCACCACCAGCTGCTCGAGGTCGTCGCGCATCCGGGTCAGGGCCGCCTCGGTCCGCTTCCTCTCCGTGAGGTCGAGTGCGTAGCAGAGACGCCACGCGGCCCGGCCGCTCGGGGCTCCGATGACCGTGACCTCCAGCAGCACCGGGAAGCGTGTTCCGTCCTTTCGCAGGTGGACGGTCTCGAACGCCAGGTGTCCGCGCTCGCCGGCGAGGCGGAGCTTCTCGGCGATGTCCCGGTGCGCCTCGGGCGGATGCAGGTCGAGAGCCGGGCGGCCCGCCAGCTCGGCAGCGGTGTAGCCGCACCGACCCGCGAAGGCGGCGTTCACCTGGAGGAACGCGCCGCTCGCCACGTCGACGGCCGACAGGCCGAACCCGGCCCGGTCGAAAAGGTCGGGCCACGGGCAGGCAGGGTCGTCCGGCGAGTCGGGATTCTGGCTCATGCAAACCCGGGAGCGCTGCCGTCAGCTCTCCCGCTTCCGGGGCGGCGGATCGTCGGCGCTCCGGAGAACGAAGCCGGCGCCCCTCACGGAGTGGATCAGTCTGGGCCGGCCTTCGAGCTCGACCTTGCGCCGCAGATGGCAGAGCGTCACGTCGAGGAGGTTGCGGTTGAAGTCGGGCTTGTTCCCCCAGACGTGCTCCACGATCTCGTCGCGAGAGACGACCTGCCCGGTCCGACTCACGAGGAGGACAGGATGATCTCCTGGTCTCCCCGTCTGGCCCTGAGCCCGGTCCGGTCGAGGGTCAGGTCGGCGACGCGGAGCGAGTCGCCGTAGGAGCGGCGCCTCTGGAGCGCCCGGACCCGTGCCAGCAGCTCCTGCGTGGCGAACGGCTTGGTCAGGTAGTCGTCGGCCCCGCCGTCCAGACCCTTCAGCCTCTCCTTCAGCTCGATCAGCCCCGTCACCATGATGATCGGGGTCATGACCCCTCGACGGCGGAGGTTCCTGCAGACCGTGAATCCCGATCGCCTCGGCAGCACGAGGTCGAGGATGATCTGGTCGAAAGGCTCCTCGAGCGCTCTCGTCTCCCCTTCAGGGCCGGTCCTGGCGATCTCGACCTCGATGTCCTGGCCGGCCAAGATCTTCCTGTAGAAGGCGATGGCCCCGTTGTCATCTTCCACGACCAGGATGCGCATGGCACGCTCCTCCCACGGAATCTTCAGGTGAAGGCAGAGCTAACCATAGCAGATTCCGGCCGACCGGTCACCCGGGATCCCCCACCTGTTTCGCGGAGTCGGGTCTGTGATCAGGCCTCGGCCTGGCTGCGGAGTCACCAAGGACGTGGAAGGGATCCGGATTGGGGTCGCGCTCGGGAGAGGGAAAGAGGAGGGGAGCCGGATTGAGGTCGCGCTCGGGGGAGGGAAAGAGGAGGGGATCCGGATTGAGGTCGCGCTCGGGGGCGCGACTCGGACCCGGCGAGGCGCCGGGTCGTGGGGGGGGCCGTCACCGCAGCGAGCTGATGCTCTCCACCTTCATCACGATCGGCCGGACATGCCAGGCGGTGTGCTCGCAGAACGCGGTTCCGGTCGCGGTCACCTGCTGGCCCTCGAGCTTCGCCTCGATCCGGTCCCCGAAGACGTGGATCTCCAGTCGATCGTCGGTGGAGCAGCTCCCGTCGCCGTCCTCGAGGCGGATGGCCCTGCCGACCTTGAGGATGTACGACTTGAAGCTGCTGCCGTTCGGATGGGTCGACCGGACCTCCGACAGCTTCCCCTGGACCGTGAACTCCTGGTCCGGCTTCAGCGTGATCGCGCCGCCATCCTGGGCGGCCGCAGGTTCGACCGCCGGCTCCGGGGCGTCGGTGCCGCCGGATTCCGCCTCGCCGAGGATCCCGACCACGATCCGGTCGCGGTACGCCCTGACCTGGACGATCGCTCCTGAGCCCACGATCCTCTGCGCCAGGCTCGGAGGACACTGGACCGTCACCCTGCTGAACAGCTCCCGGTTCTTGGCGGAGGCGAAGAACGTCTCGTCGGCCAGGTCCCTGCGGTCGCGGACCTTGAACTTGTGGTAGTTGGCTCGGTCCTGCCGCAGGATCTCCGCGACGGTCTTGAGGCGCTTGCCCTCGGAGTTCTTCAGATCGTGGTCGCCGATCTGGCAGAGGTACTCTGCCAGCGGGGCCTCGCCTCCGCCGCCGGCCTGGGCCAGCACGATCGGGGACGGCCGGGCCGGGTCGGCGCAGGCGCCCCCGGTCGAGAGGCCCCACAGGGTCAGCACCACCGACAGAACGGTCACAGCCAGGAACCAGGAGCGCTGGCGCACGATCGGCCTCCTCGGGGTCGTCCGGTCACGATTCGACAGAGTGACCCGGTCATTATGCGGCCAGGCGGTGCCGTATTGCCAGGGTGCAGGTGGCTCAAGATCCGGCGCCTCGCCGGATCCGAGTCGCGCCCCCGAGCGCGACCTCAATCCGGATCCCCTCCTCTTTCTTCTCTCTCCCGAGCGCGACTTCAAGTGAATCCCCTCCACTTCCTTGGTGGCCCAGGATCCGGCGCCTCGCCGGTTCCCGCGGCTGGCGTCACACCCCCCTCGTTCGGGTAGACTGGCTCCGTGACGCGGTGGCCGGTCCGGACGAGACGGATGTAACTGGGCTCTCGGGCCCGGGATCCTCCTTCCGGGAGCGTGACCGCAGGCGGAGGCCAGAGCCGTGAACGACAGATCGAGACCGACCGGGTGCCGGCGTGGGCGGCGATGGGCGCTCGTCTTGGCGCTCGTGCTCGCCAGCGGGGTCCCCCCGGTCGTCGGCGCTCCCGAGGCCGGCAAGGAGCCACCCGTGAGCGACGACAAGCTGGTGAAGACCGAGGCGGAGTGGATGAAGATTCTCACCCCGGAGCAGTACGCGGTGCTGAGGAAGAAGGGCACGGAGTCCGCGTTCCGCGGGCAGTTCTGGGACCACCACGAGCCCGGGGTCTACCGTTGCTCCGGTTGCGGAGCCGAGCTGTTCGACTCCCGGAGCAAGTTCGACTCGGGCACCGGCTGGCCCAGCTTCTGGGCGCCGGCCGGCCCGCGATCCGTGGAGCCCGTCCAGGACCATAGCCACGGGATGGTCCGCACCGAGGTGGTGTGCCGCCGCTGCGGCGGCCACCTCGGCCACCTGTTCACCGACGGCCCCAGGCCGACCGGTCTCAGGTACTGCATCAACTCGGTCTCGCTGAGGTTCGAGAAGCGCCCGGCCCGGAAGTAGCGCCGCGGGGCCCGGGCGGATCACCGCGGGAACCGACGCTCGAGGTACCGGACCACCGTGTCCGGGAAGTCGGTGAACAGGCCGTCCACGCGAAGGCCGACGAACAGAGCGTCCAGCAGGGCGTCCGGGGTCACCCCCCCGGGAAGGGCGTCGACCCGGAAGGTGTAAGGGTGGATCGCCAGGCCTGCGTCGTGGGCCCAGCCGACGATGTCATGTCGCATCACGACGCGGCCCTGCCGGAGCGACAGGAGCTGGTCGATGGCCAGGCCGATCCCGTCGGCGTAGCGGGCGATCGATACCAGGCCCTCCTTGGTGAGCATCTTCTCGTGGTCCACTCCGGGCGTCTCGCGCCAGTCGTTGTGCCCGATGAGCTGGACCTGCCTGAGCGGCGATCTCATGATCTGGCGCATCCGCCTCAGGCACCGGGGATCGAAGCACTGGATGTAGATGTTGGACTCGCGCCGGTCGTAACCATGGGCGGCCAGGACCCCCAGGACGATCTTCGCCATGTCCTTGCCTTCCGCCCTGTGGAACCATGGCGCCTTCAGCTCCACGTAGAGACCGACGTTCCGGCCGGTGCTCTTGTTGAGCCCCTTGACGAGCTGGATCTCCTCCTCGAGAGTCGGGACTCTGAAGGGGATCGTCGTCGCCGCCGGGAACCGGCCGGCGTAGACCTGTGTTCCCGTGTCGAGATCGGTGCGCTCGTGAAGGGTGAGCCGCCTGATTTCGGTCAGGTCGAAGTCGATGGCGTAGTACCGGCCGTCCTTGCGCTTGCGATCCGGATAGAGCCTCGCGACGTCGGTGACCGTGTCGAGGTAGTGGTCGTGGATGACGATCGGCACGCCGTCCCTGGTCAGGACGACGTCCTGCTCCAGGAACGCGACTCCCATGGCATGGGCCATCGCCTTGGCCTCCAGGGAGTGCTCCGGCAGGTAGCCGCAGGCGCCGCGGTGGGCGATGGCGACGGGCCGTCCGGCGGGCCCGGCGGCCAGAGCCGCGTTCGAGCAGGGTGCCAGCGTCGAGGCCATGGCCACGGCGAGTACGATCACGGTCGGTGGAGTCAAGGCGTCGCCTCCGTTTCCGGTCGGTTCCGGCCGGCGAGCTCCGCCGGTCCGGCGCGGGAACAGTATATCAACCGTGGCCGGGAGAGTGGATCCCTGGGCCGCTCCCGGCAGATCCGGCGCGGCGCCGGATCCGCCGTTGACACGCCGTCGGGGCGTCGGGTACCATTTTCATGGCGCATGAACGTTCGTTCATAGAACCGGTGTCGTCCGGTGAGTCGGTCGGGAGCGGGGCCCGGATGAACGGTCCACCATCATCGTCTCGGAAGCTGGTTCTCTTCACCCGCAGCCCCCGCGCGGAGGCCAGGGCCAAGGGGCTTCCGGTCAAGAGCGGGGCCCGCCTGTTCGAGCGATTCCTCGAGTCGTGGGAAGAGGCGGCCGGCCGCGTCGGGGCGAGCCTCCTGGTGGTGGCCCCTCCGACGTCCACCCGCGCCCTGGGTCTGCTGTTCCGGAACGACCCGGTCGAGGTCGCGTGCCAGCGGGGAACGAGCTTCGCCGATCGGGTCGAGAGCGCGGTCTCCGGCGCGTTCGGCCCGGGCACGTCTCCCCTGGTGGTGGCGGCCGGCGACACGCCGGCGCCGGATCCTTCGGTCCTCGAGGAGGCGTTCTCCCGCCTGGAGCGGGATGACCATCAGGTGGTTCTCGAGCCGTCGCCGGACGGCGGCGTCAACCTCATCGGCCTCGCTCGCCCGGTGCCGGGCCTGCTCTCCGAGGTCGACTGGAGCGAGGGCCTGGTGCACCGGAGCCTCCACAGCCAGGCGCGGCTCCGGGGGCTCCGGGTCCACGTCCTCCCGGCCCGTCTGGACATCGACCGGATCGGTGACGTGGCCGAGGCCCGCCGGCTCGCCGGCGGCTCCGGGGAGTGGAGTCGGTACGAGCGCCTTCTCGACGCCCTTCTGCAGACGACCGCGACGGTCGTTCCGCTGTCGATCCGCCTCCCGTCGATCCTGGGCCGGTCGGGCGCCGCGGCCAGGGCGCCGCCCATCCTCCCCTGATCCGTTCCCGGTACAGGTCGTCCGTCGCCACCAGCGGCGCAGCGTCCCCCCCGTGGTCGTGACCGACCACCGCTGACCGGCGGCGACCCCGTGTTCAAGGGATCCGACCCCGTCCCCGCGTACCGCGGCACGGGGCCCGACAGGGAGGCTTACCGATGAAGAGCGATGACAGAGCGGAGTCCCCGCTGGCCAGGCAGCGGGAGTGGCTGCAGCAGTACTACGGGCGCGTTCTCAAGACCAAGCACGACCTCGAGAAGACGGTCTGCTGCACCGTGGAGACGAACCAGCGATACGGCGACATCCTCAGGCTGGTGCCGCCGGAGGTCAGGGAGAAGCACTACGGATGCGGGTGCCCGATCCCGGAGGACGATCTCGGTGGGCTCACCGTGCTCGACCTCGGATCGGGTGCCGGCCTGGACTGCTTCGTCGCCGCCCACAGAGTCGGCCCCACCGGCAGGGTCCTGGGGATCGACATGACCGCGGAGCAGCTCGAGGTGGCGCGCCGGAACGTCCCGGCGGTCGCCACGGCGTTCGGCTTCGGGGTGCCCAACGTGGAGTTCCACGAAGGTCTCATCGAGACCGCCGAGAGCATCCCCGACGAGAGCGTCGATCTGGTGATCTCGAGCTGTGTGATCAACCTCTCCCCGGCCAAGGACCAGGTGTTCCGGACGATCCACCGGGTTCTCAGGAACGGCGGCGAGTTCTACATCGCCGACATCGCTTCGGACCGGCGGGTTCCCCCCGCGATCGCCGACGACCCGAAGCTGGTCGCCGAGTGTCTGGGGGGCGCCCTGTACGAGCACGACTGGTTCGACCTGATGAAGGATGCCGGGTTCGGCGACACCAGGACGGTGCGCAGGGTGGTCGTGGCCACCGAGGTGGCGGGCGAGCCGATCACTTTCTTCTCGCTGACCGTGCGGGGAGTCAAGGTGGCCGCGCCGTTCGATCGGCGGTGCGAAGACTACGGCCAGCAGGCGGTCTACCGGGGAACGATCCCGGGCCATCCGGCGAGGTTCACCCTGGACGACCACCACACCTTCGAGAAGGGACGCCCCTCGCCCGTGTGCCGGAACACGGGCCGGATGCTCTCCGAGACCAGGCTCGCGCCCCATTTCGGGGTGACCGATCCGATCCGGCACTTCGGGATCTTCCCGTGCGGGC
>JACQZM010000238.1:0-19971 GCA_016213885.1 Candidatus Rifleibacteriota bacterium
GGATCGGCCTCAACACCGGCCCGGCCAAGGTGGGCAACTTCGGCTCCGCGACCTCCAAGAACTACACGATGATCGGCGACACCGTGAACCTGGCGGCCCGGCTCGAGGGTGCGAACAAGGTCTACCACACCTTCCTGATGGTGGCCGCTCCCACCTTCGAGGCCGCCCGGGCGGCGATCGAGGCGAGGGAGCTCGATCGGCTTCGCGTCAAGGGCAAGAGCGAGCCTGTGACCGTCTACGAGCCGCTGGGGCCCAGGGGTACCCTGGCGCCGGCCAGGCACGAACTGGTCCGCAGGTTCCACGAGGCGCTGACGCTCTACCGGGAGCGACGGTTCGACGAGTCTCTGGCCGCGTTCGAGCTGCTCGCCGGGCTCGACCCGGCCGACGGCCCGACCAGGACGTACCTCGAACGGTGCCGGAGCTCTCGGTTCCGGGCGTCGGTCGGTCCGGGCTGGGATGGCGTCTACGAGATGACAGAGAAGTAGGCGCGACACCTCGACCCGGCGTTCACTTCGCCGCGGTCGCGTCGCCAGCCCGGGCGTCGAGCCGATCGGTCACGTGGCGGAAGACGTACATGGCCACCGCCGCGACGAACCCGATCGCCGCGAAGTAGTACCAGATGTGGTGAGCCTGGGCGTAGTAGGCCGCCTTCTCCGCGGCGCCGAGTCCGGCGGGCAGCTTGGCCGGGTCCGGGCAGTAGGCGTCCAGGAGGAACCCGGACATGATGAAGCCGGCCAGCGCCGATATGAACGAGTGGAGGTGAGAGAATCCCAGATAGAGACCTTCCTGGCCCTTCGGCGCCTGGAGCGAGAAGTACTCGAGGAACCGCGGGGAGATGAAGCACTCCGCCAGGCCCTGGATGGCGATACCGATGATCATCATCAGGGTGAGCGGGTGTATCGACAGCACCGTCGGTCCGGTGATCTTCTCGAGGGTCGGTCCGTAGGACATGCAAAACGCGGAGATCGGCATCATCACCATGCCCACCAGCATGGAGGTCACGGCGCGGCGCCGGCTCATCAAGCTGTTGACGGACACGACGCAGATCACGACGACCAGGGGGTTCACGTTGGCCAGCCACTCCGGGCGCGCCCCCTCGCCGAGGAGCCGGATCACGTACTTGGGCATGGTCGCGTACATCTGGTGCTGGATGATCCAGAAGCCCGCCACGATCACCGTGAGAACGATCAGCCTGGGGGTGGTCAGAACGCGCACCAGCGCCTCGACGAGGCCGACGATCGCCTTCGGCGGCTCCGGCGCCGGAACGGGCAGTCGCACCGCCCTCAGGGTGAAGGCGATCGAGCTGATGAAGAGGAACCCCATCACGGTGGCGAACTCCTTGAGCCCCCCGAGGATCGCGTCGAGGGGGCTCTCCGGAACCGGGCCGTCTCCCTCCTCGAGGGGTTTGAACACGAAGATCGCCACCAGGAGCGCCGCGACCGCCATCAGCGCCGAGAAGAAGCTCACGTACGCGATTCCCAGCCCCTGCCGGATGAAAGGGACCAGGGTCTTGCCGCTGAACGCCCCGATGTTCACGACCCAGTAGAACAGGGCGAACCCCCGGGCCCTGTTCTGTTCGCTGGTGGTCTTGGCCACGGTGCCTGTGATCAGAGGCTTGATGAACGAGCCTCCGACCATGGCGATCAGCAGGAAGAGGATCGCCGCCACCTTCCCGACGAGACTACCCTTGACGATCGGCAGGGGGACGACAGCACCCACGGTGCTGGCCAGGGCCTCGGCTGCCGCCCGGTCGTGGAGCGCGCCACAGATCCCCAGGAGGCAGTAGCCGAGGCCCAGCAGGGCGAAAGCCAGGATCAGGCCGTTCTTGAATCCGATCTTGTCGGAGATCGCGCCGACGAACGGAGGGAGGAAGTAGAGGCCCGCGAAGAAGATCCCGGCCACGAACCCGGTCTCCTTGTCGGTGAACCCGATCACGTCCGTCAGGTACAGGGTCAGCACGATGAAGAACCCGTAGTAGGCGGCCCGCTCGCAGAGTTCCATCAGGTTTGCGAGCCAGAAGTCGGCGGGGTAGCCCCGGAAGGTCGAGTTCTCCTTGGCGCAGGTCATGGTGGGATCTCCAGTCAGGGTCGGACCGGCTGTGGCTGGCGGCCTGCATCCTAGCACAGCTCGTCGGCGGAGTGGGGACGCACACCGCCTCCGGGGAGAGCCCAAAGGAGCGGGAGGCCGCTCCTCCAGCGGCATCCCATGCCGCCGTCCGCTCCGCTCGACGATTCGCCCGTCGAGGAGACACTCGAAAAAGGGACAGAAAAGCGGGACATGGCGAATATCGGCTAGGCATTCCGCGTCGCGTCTGCTAGAAATACCGCGTATCGTTTCGGCACCCCGACCTCGTCGGCGCACGAACGCTCCGTTGCGGCTGCGTCCACGACCCGAGGTCGGGGTCGAGAATCAAGGCAGCCGTGCGTTCGTCGCGGCCCCAGGGTCAGTTTCCGAAAAGGTACCCGCATCCGGGCCGAGGCCCGGAGCCGTCGCGCTTCCCCTTCCAGCGGCGGACCTCCGGCCTTCCATGCCCGGGTGAGTCGTCCGGCGGGCCGTTCCGCCATCGAGATGGTTCTCGGGGGAGCACGAGCTATGGAGACCTGCGACAAGCGGCTCCGCGTCCTCGTGATCGAGGATGATCCTGTCACGATCCAGTTCATCCACCACCATCTGGGGGATCACGACGTGGTCGGCGCCCCCAGCGGCGAGGAGGGAGTGGCCCGGGTCCAGGCGGGTCAGATCGAGCTGGTACTTCTGGATGTCGTCCTTCCGGGCATCGACGGCTTCGAGGTTCTCGGCCGACTCCGCGCAGACCTGGCGACCCGGGAGCTTCCGGTGATCGTCCTGACGTTTCTCGAGGACCGGGAGCACGCTGTCAAGGCGTTCGAGCTGGGCGCCGACGACTATCTCCAGAAGCCGGTGGAGCCCTGGGAGCTGCGGGCCAGGGTGCGGGCCCACGGGCAGCGTCATCGCCTGGCCCAGCAGATCCAGAAGGCCCGGGTCCACCAGGCCCTGCGGGAGATCACCCTGAGCCTGTCGCACGTGATGAACAACCCGCTCTTCGTCATCCAGGGATTCGCCGAGCTGATCGAGCGAGGCCGGGCCGTCGCCACGGCGGAGTGCGCCCGGAGGATCCAGAAGGCCGGCGAGCGGATCGCCGACACGGTCAGGGCGCTGGTCGAGTTCGCCCGGGAGCCCGAGTCGTGCGACTCCCCGGTCGACCTGAACCAGGTGCTGCAGACCGCAGCCCGGCTCGCCAAGGGCCCGCTCGCCATGACGAACGTGCAGCTCGAGTACGATCTGGCCCGCGACCCGCTGTGGGTCCAGGGCAAGCCCACGGTCATGACGGCGGAGGTGGTGGATCTCCTGCTGAACACCGGTGCGGCCGCGAGCCCCGGCACCGTGATGCGGGTCAAGGCCGGCCTCGAGGACGGCATCATCGTCGCCTCGGTGGAGGCCGGCAACGACCGCCCCGAGGTGCTGGCACAACGCCTCGTGAGCCGGCAGCCCACCCGCGCGCCCGGGCTCCGGGATCGGTGTTCCGGCGCGCCTGACTGACCGCGCCGCGGACCCGATCATCGCGGGGCGCTCGAGTCCGGAGAGGACGTCTGGAGGCCGATGGCCCGGCCGATGAGAGCCGGGTTGGACACGGACGTCGGGGCCAGGGGCAGGTCCACCATGCGGGTGGAGATCTGGATGCGCCGACCCAGCAGCGCCGTCGGAATCCAGGTGCCTGTGAACACCCGCAGCCTGGGGTCGTCCACGGCCGCGCCGAACGGCCCTATGACGTTCGTCTGTCTTCCCTTCGCATCCCTCCATTCCACGGCGAACAGGTGGATCGGATCGACTCGGTCGCCGCACGGAGGCGGAGCCACCAGCCGCCGCAGGACCCCGTTGACCGACACGTCGAGGATGAGACCGGGCCGGACCCGCAGCAACGCGTACCAGATCAAGGCCCGGTCAGTGGTGAACGGCTCCGGCAGGGTCCAGGTGTCCGTGACGGTCCGCCCCACGAAGAAGCGTTCGCCGTGCGACATCGGGAACTGGATCCAGCATCGCAGAGAACGCGACACTTGGCCCACGGCCACGGTCTGGTCCCAGACCCCGGCGCATCCGATGACCGGTCGAGAGAGGCACCAGGGCAGCTTGTGCACCCGGCAGAAGTGCTCCAGCAGCTCGAGGTCGCAGAGGACCGACCGCGTCCGCCAGCGCTCCGCCACCGGAACCCTCTCGTCGGCGAAGTAGCCGCTGGCAGCGTCGAGAAACGCCTCGACCGGAGCCACGATGCCGATCCTGTCGAGATGCTCCCTGAGCCTGCTGCTGACGAGCCCGGGGTCCCTGGCGAGATCTCGTTTCTGCGCCCGCGCGAACGACTCCAGCCACTCCAGGCTCATCATCCTGGCGCTGCGATCCAGTGCGACCCTGAGGGTCAGGGCCTGCTCGGCAGCGGCCCTGGCCGATGGGGCCGCCCGTGCCGTCGGCGCTGGAGGCTTCGGTGCGGTGGGTGTGCCTGACCGGATCAGAACCGTGACCGAAAGAAGAGCCGCGCCCCCGGCCACGAACCAGAGACCGGCCGACCGGGCGACCCGCCGGCGACCGGCATCTTCCTGCACCTCTGCAGGCGCCAGCGTGCGCCTCGAGCTCCGCTCCTCGACGATACGCCCGATCTGGGCGAGCACCTCGATTCCGCTGGCCGGACGGTCTTCTGGTCTGCGGGCCACGCACCTCTCCACGAGCCGCACCAGAAGAGCGGGCAGGTCGGGATTGAACGTGGCGGGGCTCGGGATCGCCCCGGCCAGCCGCCGCGAGGCCTGGATCGCCCCGTCCTGCAGCCCGCCGAATACCGGTCGCCCTGCCGCCAGCTCGTACAGGATCAACCCGAACGAGTAGACGTCCGATCGCATGGTGGCGTCATCACCTGTCATCTGCTCCGGCGCCATGTACCGGAGCGTACCGAGGATGTCCCCGTCGGCGGTCAGCCGGGTCCGATCCGGGCAACCGAGAAGGAACGCCAGGCCGAAGTCGATGATCCTGGGAGGCCGCGCCCGGTCCAGGAGGACGTTGCCGGACTTCAGATCGCGGTGGATCACCTGGCGTTCGTGGATGGATGCCAGCCCGGAGGCGATCCCCTCGGCGATCGCCAGCGCATCGTCGAGGCTGCCGATGCCCTCCGTGATCGCTTCCCCGAGGGTCCGGGCGTCGGGCACGTACTCGAACACCAGGTACGGGTCCGGCTCCTCCAGATCGAAGTCCAGCAGCTTCACGACGTTGGGATGGGTGAGCGACTTCAGGAACTCGCCTTCCCTGCGAAACCGGGCGACCATCGCCTCGTCCAGGGCCGGCTCCTCCGACCGGATCCTCTTCAACGCCACCAGCCGGCCAAGAGAGAGCTGCCTGGCCAGGTGGACGGTGCCCATGCCGCCACTTCCCAGCTCGCTGATCAGCGCCTCGCGGTTCTAGATCTTTGCGCGTCGCCGCCTCGTACGCCTCGTACAACCGGTCGAATCGCTCCAGCACCCTCGCCAGCACCACCCCGACAGGCGGCACCTGCCCCAGGTGGTCGGCCAGCCGAGTGGCCCCGGGGGTCACGGAGCCGTCCAGGGCGTTGCCGACGTTCAGGCCCAGCCCCAGGACCATGCGCTCCAGGTCGGTCTGGCCGGCCCGCGACGTGGCCTCCGCGAGGATGCCGGCGATCTTCATCCCCCCCACGAGAACGTCGTTGGGCTCCTTGATCGTGGCCGCGACGCAGAAGTCGTAGTGGAGCGTCTCCCGGACCGCCCGGGCCAGCAGCAGGGTCAAGGAGCAGGCCTGCCCGGCCGACCCTGGCGGGTAGAGCACCAGGCTGGCCCAGAGCCCGCCCTCGGCGGCGTGCCACCGGGCGGCGTTCCTGCCGCGTCCGGCGTTCTGCACCGCCGCCACGACCACGGTCCCCTCGGCGGCGCCGGCCCGGGCCAGCTCGTCGGCCCGGTCCTGCGTCGAGGTCAAGATGTCATGCCACTCGACGACGCGCCCCAGAAGCCGGGCCCGGTTCTCGGCCAGAAACTCCCGCTCCCGGTCGTCGCACCTCACGGGACGACCAGCTCGAAGCTCATGTCGAGCGCCTTGACGCTGTGCGTCAGAGCCCCCACGGAGATCACCTGGACCCCGCACCTGGCCACGGCGGCGATCGAGTCCAGGGTGATGCCGCCCGACGCCTCGAGAACCACCTTGCCGGCGAGCTCCCGGGCCACTACGGCCATCGCTTCGGGGGTCATGTTGTCGAGCAGAAGGATGTCCGCGCCCGCGTCGGCAGCCATCCGGGCCTGCTCCAGACCGGTCACCTCGACCTCGAGCTTCACGGTGTGCGGAAGCCTGGCCTTCATCGCCGCCAGCGCCCGGGCCGGGTCGCCGCAGGCGGCCAGGTGATTGTCCTTCACCAGAGCTCCGTCGGAGAGGCTCATCCTGTGATTGGTGCCGCCACCGGCCCGCACGGCGTACTTCTCCAGCGCTCGCAGCCCGGGCGTGGTCTTCCGGGTGTCGGTGACACGACAGCCCGTGCCCTCGATCGCCCTGACGTACGCCCGCGTCGAGGTGGCGATGCCGGAGAGGCGCATCAGGAGGTTCAGCGCCGTGCGCTCCGCCCCCAGCAGCGCCCGGACCGGGCCGCGGGCCTTGGCGAAGACCTGCCGGGGCATGAGCGGGGCGCCGTCGTCGACCAGCAGCTCCACCTCCAGGTCACCGTCGAGCTCCTCGTAGACCCGCTCGATCAACGGGCCGCCGGCCAGGACCCCCTCGGCCTTCGCCTGGAAGATCCCCTGGGCCGCGGCCCGGGCATCGAAGAGGCCGAACGAGGCCAGGTCGATGCCGCCGGGGAAGTCCTCCTCCAGGGCGGCCCTGATGACGCGGCGCGTGATGGGCCGCGGGGGGAAGGCGAAGAGATCGCGAGGCTGCATGACCACCCAATCCTCCCTGGTCCGGGACCTGCCGACCGTGATATCATCAGCCGACCGGTCGCCCGGGGTGCACGACCGACTGCAGCACTCTACCATGGCCGACGGCAGGGAGGCCCGGGACATGCAGGAGAGACTGACCCTTCTGGAACGCGAGGCTCTCGCCCGGATAGATGCCGCCCGGGACGAGAAGGAGCTCGACCTGGTCCGGGTCGGCATCCTGGGCAAGAAGGGGCAGCTCACGGAGGTGCTCAAGGGACTGGGGCACCTTCCGGACGAGCAGCGCCGCACCGTGGGGCAGCTGGCGAACGAGCTCAAGAACAAGCTCCAGAGCAGGCTCGACGAGCGTCGCGAGCTCCTCAGGTCCGAGAGCCTCGACCGTTCGCTGGCCGGGACGGTGGACCTCACCCTGCCCGGGCACCCGCTGCCTCAGGGGTCGATCCACCCGATCAACCGGGTCTTCGAGGAGATCTGCGAGTTCTTCCACGGCATGGGGTTCGAGGTGGTCGAGGGGCCCGAGCTCGAGACCGACCACTACAACTTCGAGGCGCTCAACATGCCGGACTACCACCCGGCCAGGGACAGCCAGGATTCGTTCTACGTGGACGACAGATCCTCGGCCGGGGGCGACCGCCCCGCCGAGTGGCTGCTGAGGACCCACACCTCGAACGTCCAGGTGCGGGTCATGGAGAAGCGGCAGCCGCCGCTGAGGGTGATCGCGCCGGGCCGCGTCTATCGCCGGGACAACGACCCGACCCACTCGCCCATGTTCCAGCAGATCGAGGGGTTCCTGGTCGACCGGGTGGTGACGTTCGGCAACCTGAAGTGGATCCTCACCGAGTTCGTGAGGCACATGTTCGGAGAGGCCCGCCGGGTCCGGTTCCGCCCCAGCTTCTTCCCGTTCACGGAGCCATCCGCCGAGGTCGACATGAGCTGCCCGTTCTGCGACCAGAAGGGGGAGTGTCGGGTCTGCCGGGGCGGGTGGATGGAGATCCTCGGGTCAGGCATGATCCACCCCAACGTCTTCAAGTCGGCCGGCTACGATCCGGAGCAGTGCTCCGGGTTCGCCTTCGGCATGGGCGTGGATCGGATCACGATGCTGAAGTACCGGATCTCCAACATCCGCTGGCTGTTCGAGAACGACGCCCGGTTCCTCCGACAGTGCTAGAGACTCTCGTCCGGCTCGCTCCCCAGCCCCTCGCAGTGCTGTAGCACGGCTTTCAGCAGGAAGCGAACCGCTCTCACGTCGACGGAGTTGCCCACCAGGCGCCAGCGCTGCTCGCGGCTCACCTCCCGGGGAAACCGGAAGCTGGCCGGCAGGCCGAACAGCCCCAGGAGCTCCTCCGGCCCCAGCCGCCGGATGCCCCGGTCGGGCGTCCTCACGTAGGACCCACCGGCCCGCATGCTCCGGCCGTAGCCCCGGGTGATGCAGATGAGCGTCGCTTCGGGCTCCTGACGGTCCAGCACGTTGAGCGCCCGGCCGTACCGGCGGACCACCGGGTCGGAGAGGCGCAGGTCGAGGTCCTGGTCGAGGCTGAGGTAGCCCGCCAGCGGCGCCAGCGGCACGGCGGGCGGCGCGCTCAGCCGGACAGGGCCCGACCGGGACGCCACCACGAACAGCCGGGGCCGCCTCATGGGTGCGCCGAACCGCGTGGGACAGAGCTGGGTCTCGACGATGGCGTACCCGGCACCGGTCAGAACCGAACCCAGCCGCTCATGGACGCGCGACCCCATGAACCCGCGCACGTTCTCCACGAGCAGGAACCGAGGCAGCCGGGTGGCCGCGGCGTCGATCAGGTTGATCAGCGAGGCCGCCCTGGGGTCCCGATCGTCGTGCCGGTGGCCTCGCACCGAGTACGGCGTGCACGGGGGGCTGAGCCACCACAGATCGGCGTCCGGGATCTCTCCGGCGGGCAGGCTGTCCAGGTTCCTGGCGCAGGGCGCCAGGTCGAAGTTGGCCCGGTAGACGCGGTTGGCGACCTCGTTCTGGTCGAACGCCGCGACGACCTGGACGCCCAGCTCCCTGGCCGCGGCGCTGAATCCGCCGATGCCGGAGAAGAGCTCCACGGCGGTCATCGTCGTGCAGTGCATCCGCGAAGAAACGCCAAAAAAGCGAACACGGCCCTGAACGGGCCGCCTACTCGGCTATCTATGTCATCGCCCCGGTCGGGGGGCTCGTCGCTCTCGTCAGGGACCCGTCGAGGGATCCCCCGTCGTTCATACTCTCGGACCGGCTCCCGGAATTCGGGCCCTGGTCCCCGTACCGATCTGCAGGCCCCGGTCGGAGGGGCCAGGCACGCTCTATGTAAACCCGGGAAGTTATCTTGTAGATCCGCTCTGGACCGCTCCCCGGAAGACGACACGAGTATAAGGAGACACCCCGCCACTGTCAATGCGCCCTGCGCCTTTTTTTTTCTCTGTCGACGACCCTGGGGCGAAAGCCGCTCACGGCAAGAGAAGAGCCAGGAGCCGCCCGACCCAGGTGAGGCAGATCAGCCCGAACAGCCACCACCAACATCGGTCCCAGACGCGCATGGGAACGAGGCTGGTCCGGCCCACGAGCTCCGCGATGTGGACCAGCGACTGGGCAAGAGCCAGGACCACGCCGGGCAGGATGAGCGGGTGCCACCCCAGGCTGGTCAGACCCCGGCCCATGAGCAAGGCGCTCAGGGCATGGGTGGTCCCGCAGAACGGGCAGGGCAGGCCGGTCAGCGATCGGAACCCGCACCCCAGGAGCCCCCGCGCGGCCAGTGCGTAGACCGAGAGGGCGACCGGCCACATGGCGAGCACGGCCAGGCGATTGGCGACCGCCAGCGGCCGGTCCCGATCGATCCGAGCGGTCACACCCCGGTCTTTGCGGCCCCATCGCACGAGGCGGCGATCTGCTGGGACATCTTGTACATCCCGGCGAGAGCGATCGGCGCCGTGAAGAGGATGCCGATGCCGCAGGCCAGCGCTCCGGCCCCGGCCACGATGCCCAGCACGAAGTTGGCCAGAGCGGCCGACATGAGGTTTCTCTGGACGCCGGTCCACGCCGTCTGCAGCGGGATCAGGTACAGCGACACCGGGATGATCGGGGCCACGAGCAGTCCCGGGATGATGCACAGGCAGATCCCCACGGTGACCACCAGCAGCCCGAGCAGACCTGCCAGGAAAGCGGGCAGGAAGATGTTGAACCCCTCGAACACGTCGCCCACCTCGGGGGTCTTTCCCGAGTCTTCTTTCTTGAGCGCCATGAAGTACCCGAGCCACAGCGGCCCGATGAGCAGCCCGCTACAGCACGAGTTGATCAGGCTGATGAGCAGCCCTGCGATCACCTGGAACCCCATGTTCTTCTGGAGCTTTTCCACTCCGTAGCTCAGGCACGCCCCGACGTCTACGGTGCCTCCCGCTGAAGAATCCATCCCGCTCTCCTCCCTGCCTGCCGTCGACGGCCCGACTCGTTTCGCGTGTCCATCCCGGAGGGCTCTCGCGTACGGTCCCTCCCGAGGTGTGATCGGAGCATCCCCGGCCCGCCCCGGGGTCTGGACCACCGGGGAGGTTCAGGGAGCTCCCCTCCACTCTAAGGCCTGGCGTGAGATTTTTCCAGGCCTTGATGACCAAGACCTGGCGCCTCGCCAGGTCCGAGTCGCGCCCCCGAGCGCGACCTCAATCCGGATCCCTTCCTCTTTCTTCTCTCCCCCGCGCCCGACCTCAATCGGGCTCCCTTCGACTTCCTTCGTGCGCCTTGATTCGGGCAAGAGGGTGATCACAGCCCAAGCCCTGCGAGACAGGTGGGGGATCCTGGCCGGCCATGCGATCGCAACTCTTCCCCTCCCCCTGCCGATCTCATGAGGGGGCACCACCGGGTCGGAGCCCGGGCGCGATCCCTCGGTCCACCATGATCCGTCAACTCGTGCCGCTCGTCCTCGTGGTCGGTCTGAGCGCGGCTGGCAGGAGCTGCAGCCCCGGGAACATCCCTGGCGAGGAGCTCCTCCAGAAGGGGCCAGCCGCCGGAGGAGGAGGCGTCCAGACCGGTGGCGTCGCCGTTTCCGGGCGATTCCTGTACGAGAAGGTCGCCATCGTGGCCAGCGCCGCCGGCGTGGTCCAGCCCCGCACCACGACGAGCCTGCCGGTACGTCTCGTCGACGTGGTGGCGCTGGACGGGACCACCCGGCAGGAGATCCACCTCGCTCCGGCCGCCACCGACGAGACCGGGAACTTCACGGTCCGGGTGCCCACCCAGAAGACCTTCACGATCTGCCTCAAGTCGTCCACCCAGGTGTCGGCCAGCCGGGTCAACGTGGAGGTTCGAGACCCGTTCACCGCCAGCTACTACCTGTTCGAGGTCGTCGACGGCAACACCGGCGGGCCGTTCAGCCCGGCCGCCGGCATCTCGTCGATGACCCTCTCCACCGTCACGATCAAGGCCACGCCATCGTCGACGCGGCTCTCCGCCGTCACCAGCATCCTGGACGCCGCCTTGAAGGCGTCCGACCGGTTCAGGGAGGTCCAGGGCACACCGCCCTCCCTCGTCACGTTCTACTGGAACCCGGCCAGCACGGACGGCAGCTACAGCGTGGTGAGCGGCGGTCCCGGAGGGGTGCCTGCGATCTTCGTCCGCGGCGGGAACTCGGACCGGGACAACACCGACGAGTTCGACGACTTCGTGCTCCACCACGAGTACGGCCACTGCGCGGCCTGGCTCGCGTCGCGCGACTCGTCGCTGGGCGGCTCCCACGGGCTCGACGATTCGCTCTATCCGACCCTGGCGTACAGCGAGGGGCTGGCCTCGTTCGTGGCCGGCGTCGTCGAGGGCACGCCGGCGCTCACCGACTCGGCCGGTATCACGGGCTCCACGCCGCAGACCTTCGTGGTGAACCTGGAGGGCGGAAGGGCCGCCGGGGCGGTCCGGGGCATGCGCTCCGAGTGCAGCGTCTTCGAGGTGCTGTGGGACCTGGTCGACGGGGTCGAGGGGCGGCCCAACTCCGACGGTGAGACCATCGGGCTCACGTTCGCCCAGGTCTTCACGGCGCTGGTCAACCTCAGGCAGACCGCCCTCTACGTCGTCGTGCAGGACTTCCTCACCGCGCTGACGAACACCGGCGCGATCACCGTCCCCACCGTCCAGGGGCTGCTCCTGAGCCCCGAGAACCAGAACATCACCTTCCCCGCCCCCGACTCCGGGGGCGACGCCTTCCCGACCAGGATCGTCTACGGGTCGAGCACCGACGACACCTGCGCCACTCGCGTGGCCATCGCCACGGATGCCAACGACGGGGTGGACGTCTCGAACCGGTTCTTCAAGTTCACCGTGACCGACGACATCCCGGTCACGGTCTCCATGGCGCTGTCGGGGGCCGATGGGACCAACGCCCAGGGCACGAACCTGGACATGCTCGTCCTGACCACCGACAACGCCCTCGCCACCGACCTCACCGGCGCCACCCTCACTCCGTTTCCCAGGCCCGAGCGGTACACGGAGACGGCTTCCGGCCTCCTCCGGGGACCCAACAGGACCTACCTCGTCTACGTGTCCGGCCGTCCGGACCTGTCCGCCGGCACTCTCACCAACACGAGCTCCAACACCGTCACCTACACCCTGAGCCTGTCCACGCCATGAACAGACGACTCCACGGTCTCGCGATCCTCGCCGTGGCCGGCTCCATCTGGGCGGCCTGGTCGCTCGTGCACGGGATGCCGGGCCATGCCAGCCAGGCGGACCAGCTCTCCGGGCCGGTCGGCGTCACCGCTCCGGGGCCCGGGAACGGCGACGCCGGGTGGGGCGGCGCCGGGCATCGCACCGCCTGCAGCCTGAGGCTCGGCCGCATGCAGGTCGGGATCCGGTGCCTCGGCACGGCGAGGGTGGGCGAGGAGGTGGCGCTGGAGGTCACCGGGCGAACTGCCAGACACGGGCTTTTCCGGCTCTGGGTCGCGACGGACGAGGGGGCCATGACCTCCGTCGACCAGCCCGGTCTGGTCTGGGAAGACCGGCTGACGGCCGGACAGACCGTGGTCCATCGGGTCAGGGTCCGGATCGACCGCGCTGCGCCGATCCCGCTCACCGCCAAGATGATCTCGATGGACCCCGCCGACAGTGCCACGCCGGCCGCGGAGGCCTACCTGAGGCTCCTGCCGTTCGACTGCAGGGACGGCCAGGTGAACGCCACGTGGAACCCCAGGACGCTCCGGTCGATAGACGAGCCGGAGCCGCCCATGGTCACCCTGTCGGACGGCAACACCGGCCAGATCCATCGCGTGAGCCCCTGATCGGGCGGGCCATCTCCGGTGAAGACCCGGATCGGCCCGGGACAGCGCCGGCGTGACTGCGGACGATCAAGATCCGCCGGCTTCTTGCCGATCTTGTATGGAGAAGCGCCTCCCTGTTCCGGTGGCCCCGTTCCTTGGCGACCCGCCGAGGACCGCCCCTCCGGCACGAGGCATCTTCTGATACAATCCAGGGAGCGTTCGTCCGGCCAAGGAGCGTTCGTCCGGCTATGGAGATCATCGAGATGAGAAGCAGCCCTGAACGGTGCGCCCCCAAGGACAAGAACTGTCCTGAGCGGTTCGTCATCAAGGACTCCGGTTTCATCATGGACCTGTCCACGGGGCACAGCTTCACGGCGAATCCGACCGGCATCGCCATGTTCAAGGCGCTGATGGAAGGGTGCTCCAGGGAAGAGATCGTCGACAGGGTCCGGCGAGAGTTCAAGGTGGACGGGGAGACGGTCAGAAGAGACCTCGACGCGTTCCTCCTGGACCTGAAGGTGATGCACATCCATGAAGATTGACGTCGCCGTCACGGGGCTCAACGCCACCGACAACCCGGGACCGGGCCTGGGGATCATCCGGGCGATCCGCGCCTGGCCCGAGTTCCAGGGGAGGATCATCGGCCTGGCGTACGACGCCAAGGAGCCGGCGATCTACCTCGGGGAGATCTGCGACGAGGTCTACCTCATCCCGTACCCGTCGGCGGGCATCGCCGCCCTGTCGGAGCGTCTGAACTACATCCTGGCCAGGTCCCACCTCGATTGCGTCATCCCCTCGCTGGATTCGGAGCTGAACGGCTTTCTGGCCCTGGAGCCGGAGCTGGCCAGAAAGAACGTGAGGACGCTGTTGCCCTCCCGGGAGATGCTCGACTCCAGGGAGAAGAGGCGGCTCGGCCGGCTCTGCACCCAGGCCAAGGTGGGCTACCCGAAGACCCGCGAGATCTCGGACCTCACGAACCTGTCCTCCGTGGCGGCGGAGATCGGTTACCCCGTGGTCATCAAGGGGGTCTTCTACGAGGCCGAGGTGGCCCACACGCTGGCGGAGCTCGAGAAGGCCGCGGTCAGCATCTCCGCACGATGGGGGTTCCCGCTGCTCGCCCAGGAGTTCGTGAAGGGCGAGGAGTTCGACATCGCCCTGGTCGGGGACGGCACCGGGAAGCTCCAGGGGCTCACGGCCATGCGGAAGATGCAGCTCACCACCAAGGGGAAGGCCTGGGGCGGCATGACGCTGGACGCGGCCCACATCGTGGAGATCGTCCGGAAGCTCATGCGGGTGCTCAAGTGGCGCGGCCCCATGGAGGTGGAGCTCAAGAGGCGGGACGCCGACGGGAAGTTCTTTCTCATCGAGATGAACCCCAGGTTCCCCGCCTGGATCTACCTGTCCCACGGCGCCGGATGCAACCTCCCGGCGCTGCTTCTCGAGTGCATGTTCGGACGCCCGCCCAAGCGGACCGTCGTGGGCCGCGCGGGCACGATGTTCCTGAGAGTGGCGCAAGACCACATCCTGTCGATCGAGGAGTACGAGAAGATGCTCGTCAGCGGCGAGCTGATCAGGGTCAAGGAGCGATAAGGAGCGGGAGCGATGGCCAGGGAGTACGCGAAGCCCAGGATCGTGGAGCACCGGGAAGGGATGCTCAACAAGTTCGGAGAGGCGGCGAGCACCTTCATCGATTCGATCGAGGGGGTCAAGGTGGCGAGCCTCGTGAAGGAGTTCGGGTCGCCGCTGTTCGTCCTGTCGGAGCGCATCATCAGGCAGAAGTACAACGCCGCGTATCGAGAGTTCTCGCTGCACTATCCGCGAGTCCAGTTCGCCTGGTCGTACAAGACGAACTACCTGACCTCGATCTGCGCCGTCTACCACCAGGAGGGGTCCTGGGCCGAGGTCGTCTCGGACTTCGAGTACGAACGGGCGGTCCGGCTCGGCGTGCCCGGTGAGAAGATCATCTTCAACGGTCCGTACAAGTCCTACGAAGCGCTGAAGCTGGCCGCCCAGAGACGCTCCAAGATCCACGTGGACAGCATGGAAGAGATCTTCGCCCTGGAGCGGGTGGCCAACGAGCTGCACCGTCCCGTCGAGATGGCGATCAGGCTCAACATGGACACAGGGATCTACCCGGCCTGGAGCCGGTTCGGCTTCAACCTGGAGAACCAGGAGGCCTACTCGGCCGTGGCGCGGATCCAGAGCTCCGGGAGGCTGCTCCTCAAGGGGCTCCACTGCCACCAGGGTACGTTCATCCTGGAGCCGCAGTCGTACGCCACCATGGTGCAGAAGATGACCCTGTTCGCGTCGCGGATCCGCGACGACTTCTCGATCAAGCTGGACTACCTGGACGTGGGCGGCGGCTTCCCCTCGACGAACACGCTCCACACGCAGTACCTCCCGGGGGTCCAGGTCAACCCGCCGATCGGCAAGTTCGCCGAGGTGATCTGCGGCGAGCTGATGAAGTACTCCGGGATGTTCGAGCGGCCGCCGCTGTTGATCCTCGAGACCGGACGCGCCCTGATCGACGAGGCCGGGTCGCTCATCGCCACGGTGGTGGCGCGGAAGCGACTCTCCGACGGGACCGCGGCCATCGTTCTCGACGCCGGCGTGAACGTCCTCTACACGTCCAACTGGTACAAGCACGAGATCATCCCGGCCCAGGCCTACAGCGACATCATCGAGAACACGGTCATCTACGGTCCGCTGTGCATGAACATCGACGTGGTGAGGCCGCTGATGCTTCTCCCGGGGCTCTCGTCGGGCGACAGGGTGATCATCAGACCGGTGGGCGCCTACAACATGACGCAGTGGATGCAGTTCATCCGCTACCGGCCGGCCGTGGTCATGGTCGACGAGAAGGGGAGTGTGCACCAGATCAGGCGTCGGGAAGACCTGGAGTACATGAACGAGCTGGAATCGATCCCCCAGCACCTGCTCGGAAAGAAGCCCAAGGCCCGGGCCAAGAAGGGCTAGCACTACGACGCGCCGCGGGTGCGCAGGGGTCCACCGGCGCCGCTTCAGGCGGCACCGCTTCAGCGACGAGGGAGCGGCCCGGAGGCCGCGGAGCGTGGCGGGCGAGCGCCAAGAGGGCGGTGAGGCCCGGGCACCATGGACAACGTCTGGTCCCATCTGAGCCGGATCGGCAGGTGGTACAGCTCGATCCTGTTCTCCACCCGGCCCTCGGTGGGCCTGTGCGTCTTCCTCGCCACCGTGGGCAACCCCGACCTCGGGATCGCCGCCCTGCTGTGCGGTCACCTGGCCCACGGGTTCGCCCGGCTGTTCGAGTTCCCTCAGGCCGACGTGGAGGGCGGCGGCTACGGATGCAACGGCATCCTCTACGGCCTGTTCGTCGGCAGCCATTTCGTCGACCCGGTTCTGGCCCTGACGCTGGCCGTCGGGGGCAGCTTCCTGGTGTGCCTCGTGACGAGAGCGTTCACGAACACCGCCGGCTGGTACCTCAGGATCCCGGCGTGCTCCTACCCGTTCGTCGTGACCACGCTGCTCGTCTCCCACCTGACCTGGTCCCAGGAGCGCCAGTTCGGAGCCGACATCGTCCGCCCGTTCTCGTACTCGTCGGGCGCCATGGAGTCGTTTCTCGGCAAGCCGTTCCACCTCACCTTCTCCGAGAAGGCCGCGAGGGAGGGCCTGGTCTTCGTCGGATCCGTCGGAGCGATCCTGTTCCAGCATTCCATGCTGCCGTGCGTCATGGCCTCGGTGGCGCTCTTCCTCTCGTCCCGGGTGATCTTCCTGATCACCGTGGCGGGGTTCCTGTTCGTGCGGTTCCTCCTGGCGCTGCTCCCGTTCAACACCCAGGGCCAGGAGCTCCTGGTCGGATTCAACGCCATCCTCATCGCCATCTCGATCGGTGGGGCGTTCTTCCTACCCGGTCTGAAGTCGTTCGCGCTGATGCTGCTGGCCCAGGCCGGCGGGCTCCTGGTCGGGTTCTCCCTGAACGCCATCTCCCGCGGGTCCGGCGCGGAGTTCACGGCGCTGCCGTTCAACCTCATGGTCTCCGGCGCCTTCCTCATGCTCCAGGGGCGGGCGTTCGGCGCCAGGCCGTTCCCACCGGTGCTCTCGTTCGCGTCGCCGGAGGAGGCGATCAACTACTACCGACGGTACAGCGAGCGGATCTTCTACAGGGCGATCGCCCTGCCGGTGTTCGGAGAGTGGCAGGTGGTCCAGGGTTTCGACGGCGCCGAGACCCACAAGGAGCAGTGGCGCTACGGCATCGACCTGGCCGCGGTGGACGAGGATCTGAAGCGGTTTCGATCCACCGGCGTCCACTGCGAGGACTACTACGCCTTCAACGCGCCGGTGCGCTCCCCCGTGAACGGCGTCGTGGCCGTCGTGTGGGACCAGGTGACCGACAACGTGCTGGGCGGGATGAACCTCCGGGAGCCTTGGGGAAACTTCGTCCTCGTCTACTCGATCGGCGTCTACGTGGGGCTCTACCACCTGCGGCGGGGCTCGGTCGCCGTGGTGCCCGGCCAGCCCGTGGTGATCGGCACGCCCCTGGGCCGCGTGGGCAACTCCGGTCGCTCCGCCCTCCCCCACCTCCACCTGCAGATCCAGATGGAGGCCCATGCCGGCTCCGCCAGCCTCCCGTTCTTGCTCCAGGACGTGGTCATGCGGGAGGACGAGGCGTCGCTCTTCCTCCCGTTCGTCAAGCCGGTCGAGGGGACGACCCTGAGGGACGCCCTGCCGGCCGAAGCAGCCCGCACGGTCCTGTGTCCGCGCCAGGGCGAGGAGTGGATCCTGGACATCGTGGACCGCGGGAAGAGGCGGGCCACCACCTGGCGGTTCCGGTACTCGCTGCAGGGCGACGTGGTCGTGTCGGACGGCGACGAGGAGATCGAGTTCAGGCTCGCCTCGCGGTCCGTGGAGGTGCTGAGGTTCTCCCGGCGGTCACTCTCGCCGCTGAACCTGTTCGCGATCTCCCTGGCCGACCTGCCGTACGACCGGTTCGCAGGGCTTCGATGGCGCGCGACGCTGTACGGCAAGAGCGCCCACCGGTTCCTCGACCGGTGGAAGCGGGCGCTCACCTTCATCGCCGGCGAGGTGTTCTCCGTGCTCTGTCACAAGGAGATCGTCGAGGACGACGCCACTCTCCAGCAGGAGCCATCGCTCGTCACCGTGCGGACCCGGTTCTCCGGCGATCCGAGGGCGCCCGCCTCGTCCCGACCGACCCTGGTGGCGAGATTCGGCCTCGAGGGTTTCAGGGATCTGTCCCTGGACGACGAGGCCGGCTCCAGCCTGTCGTGTCGGCGGGTGCTGCCCCCGAGCCCACACCCATGAATCGATTCTGCAGGTGCCGGAGCCGGCCGGGGGTCCCTGGGCCGGGTCTTGCGAGGCTCTGGCTCGTCGGGTTCCTGCTGCTGCTCGGTCCGGCCGCGGCTCTCGGGGCCGGGGAGCCGCCGAGCCCCGACGACCCGGAGCAGACCCGGGAGAGAGCCCGGGACGTGGCCGATCGCTCCGCAGGGAGCTGGCCGCGATGCGGCCCGAGGACCGGTCCGGTCCGGTCAAGAGGGCCAGGCTGGTGGCCTTGTACGAGCTGAACGGGCACCCGCTGGAGGCGGCCCGGCTCCTGCTGGCCCTGACGCCGTCGTCCCGGATGGACCTGGACCAGCTGCTCAGGGTGGCGCGCCTTCTGACCAGCGGAGGCCGCTTCTCCCACGCCGGCGAGATCTACGAGAAGGCGATGCGGCTCTCCGACGATCCCAGGACGACCGGGCTGGCCGCCGTGGACAGCTACCTGGCGGGCCTCGACCCCGGAAGGGCCGAGCTGGTGCTGAACCGGCTGGCGAAGGCCCGGCCGGGGCCCGACCTGGACGCGCGCTACGCCACGGTCTACGCCAGGACCGGCCGGTTCAAGCGAGCCAGGCCGCTCTACGCGAACCTCGCCCAGGTCTCCGAGACAGCGGCGGCCTCGTCGACCGAGCCGCGGACCAACCGCCTCACCGCGCTCGACTCGTACCTGAACGCCCGCATGTACCCCGAGGCGCAGCGGCTGATCGACGAGCTGGTCCGAGAGACCCCGGGATACGACGTGGACGCCCGCCAGGCCAGGCTGTACCACGAGCGGCGTCAGTTCTCCAGGGCGATCACGATCTACTCCCGGTACCCCGACGACCTGGCGATGCAGGCGTCCAGGGGCTGGGCGCTCACCCAGATGGGGTGCTGGAAAGACGCCAAGCACGTGTTCACCGGCATCCTGAACAAGGATCCCTCGAACTGGAGCGCCAGGTCCGGTTATCAGGCGACGCTCCACCACATGCCCTGGGATGTGTTCGCCATCGCCACCCGGATGTACTACAGCGGCTACCGCGGCGACCGCTGGCTCCACACGCAGAACCTGCGCTACGCCGACAAGCGCGCCGTTGTCACCGCCACCCACACCCGCACGGACGTCATCCGGCCGGAGAGCCGGGCCGTGGACTTCAACGAGGACGCCTACGGCCTCAAGGCGTACTACCAGCTCGACGACAAGAACTCGCTCCAGCTCCTGGTGCTGAACTTCCAGAACGACGACCCGCTCACGGACGACGGCACCGTGCTCGGGGGCGAGTATCGCCACGTCGCGGGGCGGCGATGGTCGTTCGGCATGGAGTACGACTTCTCGAACTTCGAACTGGGGAAGATCTACCAGGTGGCCACCGCGGCGGGGCTCCGGTTCGGCGAAAAGGTCCGCTGCGAGGTCAAGGGGGTGCTGGTGCGACGCGACCTGGTGGGCAGCTCCAAGCACCCGGTGAGCCGGGCGTTCCGGACGTCCCTCACCTACGGGCCCCACCCCCGATGCGTCCTCGGACTGTCC
>JACQZM010000238.1:19991-24847 GCA_016213885.1 Candidatus Rifleibacteriota bacterium
GGGGATGTACACCGACAGCTCCCTGGACGTGTACAAGGGTGGTTGGGCCACGTTCGGCCTCGTGAAGCTGGCGCGCCCGTTGAAGCTCTACGTGGGCTACACCTACGCCCCCTTCACCGCCCCCTGGCAGGAGGATCTCAGGCGAGACCTCCCGGGAAGAGTGTTCCTTTCCGATCGGTTTGTGAGTATCCTGAGCTTCGGGCTCGACTACATGTTCTGAGTACACCATCTGAACAGCCCGTCCCGGGACCTCGGCCGTTGCGAGGCCGCGCCCGGCGCGGAACACGATCGAGATGCACCGAATCACCCTTGCGGCTCTCGTCGCGCTGCTCCTCTCGGGCGCGCCGGGGGTCCACGCCCAGACCGCCCGTCACGTCCGCGAGGCGCTGGTGGCCGAACCGGGGAGCGCCACCCTGTCCGTGGCCCTCTCCGACGCCCTCCGCTGGGAGGGTTCCCTGGTGGCCGCGCTGGAACCACTCCAGACCGCCCTGAAGGAGATGCCCCGGAATCCGCTGCTTCTGGCCAAGCTGGGCGATCTGCTGTTCCAGCTGGGCCGGTACGAGCGGGCCCGGGAGACCTTCAAGGAGCTCGGAAGCGTCCAGCCCGACTCGCTGGACGCCTTGTACGGCCTGGCGAAGATCTGCCGCGCTCTGCTCGACTGGGACCGGCCCCTCGAGCTCTGCGGCGCGATCCAGGCAAGGGACCCGGACAACGCCTTCGCCCGCCTCAACGTGGGGTGGGCGCACTTCAACAAGAAGGAGTACGCCCGGGCGCTGGAGTGCTACTCGGCCCCCCCCGCCGGCGCCCGGTCGATGCGGCTCGGGGCGGGCTGGTCCCGTTTCCGGCTGGGCGAGCTCGACGGCGCCCGGACGGTCTTCCAGGGCCTGGTCAGGGACTTCCCTGGCGACGTCGAGTGCCAGGCCGGGCTGGACGAGGTGGAACGTGCCGCCACCCACAAGGAGCTCTCGTCGTGGAAGCTGCCCGCCCGGCTCTCCAGCGCCGAGGCCCAGGCTCTCGTGGAATCGGCCCGGAAGCTCGGGCAGCAGGGACGGCTCCTGGAGGCGCTCGACCTGGTCCGCCGCGTGGTGGACGGCGAGGCCGCAAGCGTCGACGCGGCCTCCGAGCTGGCCGGCCTGGACGCCCAGCTGGGCAACTGGCCGCTGGCCAGCTACTACTACTCTGTCGCGATCAACCTCCAGCCGGCGCCGGGCGTGCAGGCGCTGAAGGGCAAGATCTGGGCGCTGCGACAGCAGGGCCTCTGGAACGACGCGGCCGACCTCAGCCGCGATCTCGTGAAGCTCAAGAAGGACGATCCGATGGCGATCGGCACGCTGGCCTACCACAGCTACCTGATCGGGGACTTCAGGAAGGCGCTGGACTACTACCGTCAGGCCGACCGTCGTGATACCTTGATGGTCCAGGGCCTCGGCTGGTGCCATCTCATGCTCAAAGAGCACGCCGAGGCCAAGAGGATCTTCGGCGAGATCCTGGCCCGGGAGCCGGAGAACGTCAGCGCCGCCGAGGGTCTGAAGGCGATCCAGAGGAACGAGGCGGAGCGGTAGGACTCCGGCCGCGGGGCCCGCGACGCTCGCGAGCGACAGTCAGAAGGAGGACGGTATGAGATCGGTTCGATCGCTCCTGGTGGCTCTGGTTCTCGGATGCTGGGTTCCCGCTGTCCTCGTCGCGCAGCAGAAGGAGCCGGTCAAGATCGCCGCGGAGGTCAAGACGGTGGAGCCGTTCAGCTACGTGGCGCTGGAGTGTTCCGGCCCCTATACCCAGTATGCTCAGGCCGAGGCGACGTACCTGGCCGAGCTCAAGTCGTCCGGGATCAAGACGACCGGCGTGCAGATGACGTTCTACCTGAACAGCCCCCTCTACGTGAAGCAAGAGGAGCTGAAGTGGGACGTCGGTCACCAGCTCGCCGAAGACCAGGCGGCGGCAGGCAAGCTCACGATCCGGAAGTTCGACTTCGCCAAGGTGGCCGAGGCGACCCACCGCGGTCCGTACGCCACGACCTACCAGACGATCAACGCCCTCTACGCCTGGATCGGCCAGCAGGGTCTGAAGTCCGCCGGCGGACCGTGCGTGGAGCGGTACCTGGACCCGGATCCCTCCAAGGTGCCCGATGACCAGAAGGTCACCGTGATCTGGATCCCGGTCCAGTAGCCCCGGGAGGCCGTCGGAGGCCGTCGCTTCACGACCCGATCTTGGTCAAGATCGGGCGGGTGTACGCCTCGAGGACCGACCGCGCCTCCTGGACGGTGGACGCGGCCAGCACCCGGGTGGCGATCTCCTGCGACGCTCCCACCTCGACCTGGTTCGCGATCTGCTTCAGGTGGGGTATCGCGAAGACGTTCATCGAGAAGTCCCGGATCCCCAGGCCGAGGAGCAGCACGAAGCCGGCGACGGTGGAGCCGATCTCACCGCAGCACGACACGTCGATCCGGGCGTGCCTGGCCGCATCGACGACCATCTTGATGAGCCGCAAGACCGCCACCGGGAGCGTCTCGAACACCCCTCCCAGCCGCTCGTTCGTGCGGTCCACCGCCATGGTGTACTGGATCAGGTCGTTCGTGCCGATGGAGAAGAACGCCGCCCTCCGAGGGCGGGGTGGTCGAGCTCAGATAGAGGTACTCGGTTCTGAGCAGGCCCACGCCCTGGGCGCCGAACGCCCTGATCGAGTCCACCTCTGCCGGCACCGAGATGTTGGCCCTGAGCCAGAGATCCAGCCCGTCGGCGGTCCGCGCCTCCAGAGCCTCCCCGGCCAGCAGCCGTTCCCGGGAGACCACGAGCCGCTTCTTCACGTCGGCGTATTCGACCACCTCCTCCTGGGAGGGGTTGATGTGGACCCGACCGTTCACGCAGTCCAGAATGACCCGGTCGCCGGAGTTGACCCGGACGCAGACGTCTTGCACTCCCACCAGCGCCGGTATCCCCAGCCCCCGCGCCAGGATCGCCGCGTGACTCGTGACCCCGCCTACCTCCGAGGCGAGGCCGGCCACCTTCTTCGCGGACAGCTGGGCCACCTCCGAAGGCGAGAGCTGGTGGCACACCAGCACCGTGTTGGGCCCCACCTTGTCGAGGGAGATGTACTCCTTCTGCATCAGGTTCCTCAGAATCCGGTAGCCCACGTCCTGGACGTCCGCCACCCGCTCCCGCATGTAGGGATCTTCCATCGCCTCGAAGGTGCGGCAGAACTCGTCGACGACGTCGGCCACCACGGACTCGGCGTTGCGCCGCTCTCCCCGGATCCGCTGGATCACGTCTCCCATGAACAGCGGGTCCGTCAGCATGAGCAGCTGCGACTCCAGGATCCTCACGGTCTGCTCGGATCCAAGGTGCTGCTGTTTCAGCCCCAGGAGCTGCTCGCGGCTGACGGCCAGGGTCCGGTCGAACTTGGCCAGCTCCAGCTTGACCTCGAGCTCCGTGACCTCGTACCTGGGAATCCTGAGCTTCTCCGAGTGGACCTGGGCCGTGCCGATGGCGATCCCCTCGCTGACCACGACGCCGGTGAGGAACCGGGAACGACTCCCGGCCTCGCTCACCGGTTCGACGGCAGGCTGGCCCTGATCGGGCTCGGGCTGGGCCGGACCGTCCACGGCGGTGGTCACTCCTCCCCGAACCTGCATTCGAACAGCTTGACCAGGGTATCCACGGCCTCGGTCTCGTCGACGCCGTCGGCTTCGATGGTGAGAACGGTGCCCATGTCGGCCTCGAGCATCATCAGGTCGAGGATGCTGCGACCGTTCCGCCTGTCTCCGTCCCTCGCCAGCGTGATGCCCGCCTTGAACTTCGAGCAGGCCTCGACGATGGTGCTGACGGCTCGCAGGTGAAACCCCAGCCTGTTCGAGACCAGCGCCCGCCGGCTGACCATCTAGCTCGTGGCCTCCACCGTGAGCACGAGATCCACGGCGAACGTACCGCCGATCGGCAGCTCGAGGTCCCAGACCGGGATGAGGCAGAGGCTCTGGAAGATGGTCTCGGTCCTGGCGAAAGTCCGGGAGGTGGTCTCCACCGGGTATCGCCACAGCACGGCGGGCCGGGACCACTGCATCTTCATCGCCAGCTTCCGCCACCGATCGTGGGCCACCAGCTCGCGGGCGCCCGGGTGCTCGGCCCGGGCTCCGAGCCGCCGCTCCACCGGCGTCTGCCCGTCGACGAGCACGAACCGGTCGCTCGGCGCGTCTCCGGACTGGAGCGCCCAGTTCAGCTCCACGCCGAACCGGGTGGCGAGCTGCACCGGACCGGTGTTGGTGACCCGGTATCTCGCCGTGATGCGGCACGCCTCCCGGTCGATCTCGAACTCTTTCTCGACGGTGACCGGGTGGGTGGACTCGCCGTGGGCAATGGCGCCGTGCCGCACCAGCTTGAACGCCGTGCGCTGCGCCGCCGGGACCGGATGGTGCTCGTACAGCCCCTGAGCGAAGTCGCCGGAGTCCAGCGCCTGCACCAGGGAGGTGCCCGGAGCGTAGAAATGGTCCAGAAAGGAATCCCGGGGGTAGCCGTCGTACTCCTCGCCGTCTTTCGGATGGTACGCCTCGGGCCACCGGGCCAGCGTGTCGGCCAGGTTAGCCGCCCGGGGTTTGAAATCGAGCTCGAACATCGCCCCGCCGACCAGGGAGAAGAAGGCGTTCAGTGCCGCGCTCGACGCGATCACCTCGGGCGTGCCGTCGCAATCGAGATCGACCATCTCCAGATACGTCCAGCCGGGCTCCCTGCCCCTGTCCAGCTCGGCCTCCGCCCGGATCAGGTTGGAGTAGACGGCCTCCCTGAGGTGGGGGAGGTAGAGACCGGCATAGACGCCGTGCCAGTAGGCGCAGTTGCACTGCCCCTTCCACAGGAGATCCAGAGCCGCA
>JACQZM010000239.1:0-2922 GCA_016213885.1 Candidatus Rifleibacteriota bacterium
GTCGTCATCTCGACCAGGCGTGGGAAGCTGTTTCTTGCGCTAACAATAAGTAGGAAGGTCACGCTGGGGTGCAAGCCCCTCCGAGGACCGGCCGCGGCCGGTGGAGCTGACAGCGACTCCGGATTGGACGGTGGTGGTCCCTCGATCGGACCTCGGGCTGCGCCGACTGGTTGACCCGCGCCTCGTCATGAGGCGAACGCTGACCATCATCCCGACCTGCGACCGGGAGAACATCGGGCCCGTGATCGACCGGATCCTTCCTATCTGGCCGGCCCCGTCAGCGCTCCGTGCTCGGTGCAGACCATGCCGGTGCCGCCACCGGTCCGTCTGTAGTGGGCGCTGGAACCGAGGCCGAACCCGGGATCGCATGGGGTGGACGAGAGATAGCCGCCGCTCTTGAGCGCTGTCCATAATGCGGCGTCCAGCACGGTCCGGCGGGTGCTCTTGTCGAGCTCGTACATCTCGATGGCGCCGGCCACCGTCTTCTGGTTGGCGTAGCACGCCCGGAGGTTGGCCTTGGCCCGTTCCCGCCTGAAGCCCGTGATGCTGATGTAGGTCAGGGAGCCCGTGACGGTGCCGACGATGGCCAGCAGGCAGACGGCGCGGGAGCTCTCCTTGTCGTGCAGGGCGCCGGCCATGGCATGGCCGATCGCCGTCAGGGTGGCGAGACCGCTCACCACGAACGCCACGGCAATGGTGAGGGCACCGAACCCCATCGGGAGGACCATGCCCAGCCCGTACCCCACAGGCAGGCTCAGCAACGCCAGGCCGAGCGCCTCGAAACCGTCGGTGCCGTGCCCGTCGGGCCTGGACCCGCCCCTGGGCGGCACCCGGTTTTGCCTGTCGTCCCGCGCTGCGAAGTAGGTGGCACCACCGGCTACGAGCATGGCCACGGCCAGAGCGACGAACAGGGCCAAGTCGGAGACGAGGTGCTGCCCCGCGGGCCGGATGATCCAGCCGACGATGACAGCGAAGAGGACCAGGCCCAGACGCTCGGCCCAGGGCCACCAGGGCCCTTCGCGGGCGAAGCCGACCGCGGTGGCGGTGGGGACGCCTTTGCAGCCCAGGACGTAGCAGCCGTTGGGCGGAAGGCAGCTCCGGTGGTAGACGGTCTGGCAGATCGGACAGCGCCGGAGATCCTGCTCGACCGGCTTCTGGCAGGCGGGGCACAGCGTCGTCGCCGTCGGGTCCACGCCCCCGGCGCCGCCACCTGCCGGTCCTTCGTGTCGCTCCGCCATGGTCCCACCATGTTCATCCGTGCCCCGCAGGACTGCAAGTGTCTTGGCGCCGCGGATCCGATCGACGTTTCCTGGCCGGACCGGTGCCGACCTGGCACGCCCGCCTCGCAGGACCGGGGCAAGCTGGACAGACGAGCTTCGGCGCCACGCCGGCGCCGGAAACTCCCCTTGATCTCGTCCCCGGTCCGGGGCACGATTGGGGAATGCTGGAACCGCTGCGCTGGCTCCTCTGGTTGTTCTCGACCTTCGTTCTCTCGCTGCGCTACCGCGTCAAGGTCATCGGCCTCGAATCGGTCCGAGGCCTGAAAAAGGCGCTCATCCTCCCCAACCACCCCGCCTACGCGGACCCTGCCCTGGTGATCCAGGCCCTCTGGCCGTCGCTTCGCCCCAGGCCCATGCTGCTGGCCAGCATGTTCCGCCATCCGCTGATCTCCTGGGTGCCCAGGCTGCTGGACGCGGTGGAGGTCCCGGACCTGGAGCAGGCCAGCGCCGAGGCGCGGAGACAGGCCGAGGCGTCGGTCCGGGCGGTGATCGACGGGCTCAGCAGCGGCCGCAGCCACATCCTCTGGCCCGCCGGACGCGCCTACCACACCGCCGGGAGGGAGTCGCTGGCGGCGACGCGCTCCGCGTCGGAGATCCTGACGGCCGTGCCCGACGCCGAGGTCGTGCTGGTCCGGACCCGCGGCCTGTGGGGCTCGAGCTTCAGCTACGCCCGGACCGGCAGGCCACCGGATCTGCCGGGCTCGATCCTCGGTGGGATCGGGGTCATCCTGTCCAACCTGATCTTCTTCACCCCGCGGCGCGAGGTGGAGATCACCATCGAGCGGCTCGATCGGAGCGCGCTGCCGGGGCTCACCCGGGAGATCCTCAACCCGTTCCTCGAGAGCTGGTACAACCGGCCCGGCGAGGAGAAGCCCCGGTACGTGCCCTACCACTTCCTGTTCGGCCCCCGAGACCACGCGTTCCCTCCCCTGGGCGATGCGGTCGCCCTCGACCTGTCCAGGGTCAAGCGCTCCACCGGGGAGACGATCGCCCAGATGGTGTCGGAGAGGCTCCGGAGGGAGCCCGGCGACGCCGAGAGGGACCCGGCCTCCAGGCTCGAGGACCTGGGCCTCGACAGTCTCGACCGCATGGAGATCGCCCTGGAGGTGGAGCGTCGATTCGGCTTCTCCTCGGAGGAGGTGCCGCTCACGATCGGCTCCCTCTGGGCGCTCGCCGAGGGCCTGGCCAAGACCGGAGGGCCCGCTCCGGCCCCGCCGGCGTGGTTCGAGCGAGCCGGCCCGGCCGCGCGACCGTCGTTGCTCGGCTCCACCCTGGCCAGGGCGTTCGTGGCGCGCGCCCTGGCCAGCGGGTCCCGGCCCGCCGACGCCGACGACACCAGCGGCCTGGTCACCTACCGGCGGCTGCTCGTCGGAGCGTCGCTGCTCGCTCGACGCTTCGCCCGGTACCCGGAGCCCAACGTCGGTGTGCTGCTGCCGGCCAGCGTCGCCGCGGACATGGTCTTCTTCGCTCTTCACCTGGCCGGCAAGCTCCCGGTCATGTTGAACTTCACCACCGGGCCGGCCGGCCTGGGGCACGCGGCCTGGCTCACCGGCCTGAGGCACGTCATCACCTCCCGCCGCTTCGTCGATCGCACGAACATAAGGGTCCAGGGCACGGAGTCCGTGTACCTGGAGGAGCTCCG
>JACQZM010000239.1:2981-4922 GCA_016213885.1 Candidatus Rifleibacteriota bacterium
CTCGAAGCTCTGGCAGCGCTCGTCAGGACCCGGCTGTTCCCGGCCTCCTTCCGGCGATCCCTGCCGCGCCAGTGGCCCGAGGACCCCGCGGTGGTGCTGTTCACCTCGGGGTCGGAGAAGGCGCCCAAGGCGGTGCCGCTGACGCACCGCAACATCCTCTCCAACAGCGAGGCGATCCTGGAGGCGTTCCACGTCACCGCCAGCGACTCGGTCCTGGGCTTCCTCCCCCCGTTCCACAGCTTCGGGCTGACCGTCACGATGGTGACGCCGGTGCTGGCGGGCGTGCGGGTCGTCCACCACCCGGACCCCACCGACGCCGCAGCCCTCGCCCGCAAGGCCACCTCGTACAGGACGACGATCCTGTGCGCCACCCCGACGTTCATCTCGTACATCCTCGATCGGGCGGCGCCGGGCGACCTCGATTCGCTCCGGCTGCTCGTGGCCGGCGCCGAGAAGTGCCCCGACCACGTCTTCGAGAAGGGCCGGCGCCTGGCCCCGAACGCCTCGGTGCTGGAGGGCTACGGCATCACGGAGTGCGCCCCGGTGGTGTCGGCCAACCTCGAGGGGAGATCCAGACGAGGTTCCATCGGCGTTCCCTTGAAGCACGTCGAGGTCCGGGTCGTCGACGTGGACGATCTCGGCCCGGTTCCGGTCGGACGGACCGGCCTGCTGCTGATCAGGGGGCCGAACGTCTTCCCGGGCTACCTGGGCGACGGCGGCTCCGACCCTTTCTTGCAGCGGGACGGCGTCAGCTGGTACAACTCCGGCGACCTCGCGAGGATCGACGAAGAGGGGTTCATCTGGTTCGCCGGCCGGCTCAAGCGCTTTCTCAAGGCCGGCGGCGAGATGATCTCCCTGCCCGCCCTGGAGGCGCCGCTGGCCGAGCTCTACCCGCCCGACGAGCAGGGACCCCGGGTGGCCGTCGAGGGGATCGAGACGCCGGGGGGTCGCCGGATCGTCCTGTTCGCCACCGTGCCGATCACGTCGAGAGAGGCCAACCAGGTGCTCCAGGAGAGCGGCTTCTCCGGGATCATGCGCCTGGACGAGGTCCGCATCGTGGAGAGAATCCCGGTCCTCGGAACCGGAAAGACGGACTACAAGATCCTCCGCGCCTGGATCCAGGAGCCGCCCGAGCCGGCCAGCGGCCCGGATCACGGTGTCCACCGGCCGGCCAGCGGGTCGAACGGCCGCGACGGCCGGTGACGAGACGCGAAGACCCTTGCGGGACCGAACCCGGTTGAGAGTACACTGGCGGCGACGAAACTCCTGGACACGAGGCTCGACGGCGCTCTGCGGCGCTGACGGGACAGAACGAGCGAGGGGTATACCATGATCAATGTAGCCATCAACGGGTTCGGACGGATCGGCCGGCAGGTCGTCAGCGCCATGCTGGAGAAGGGCGTCCTGGGCCCGGACGTCAACGTGGTCGCCGTCGTGGACATCACCACCGACGCCGACTACTTCGCCTACCAGCTGAAGTTCGACTCGATCCACGGCCGGTTCAAGGGCGAGATCAAGACCGAGAAGAGCAAGCCCGAGCTCAAGGAGAACGACATCATCGTCGTCAACGGCTGCAAGATCCGGTGCCTGATGGCCGCCAAGGACCTGTCCCTGCTCCCGTGGAAGGAGCTGGGGGTCGAGCTGGTGATCGAATCGACCGGTCTGTACACCGAGGCCGACCTGGCCCGAGGACACCTGGCCGCCGGGGCCAAGAAGGTGTTGATCACCGCCCCGGGCAAGGGCGTGGACGTCAAGACGATCGTGATGGGCGTCAACGAGGCGGAGTACCACCCGGCCAAGCACCACATCGTCTCCAACGCCTCGTGCACCACGAACTGCCTGGCGCCGGTGGTCCATGTTCTCATGAAAGAAGGGATCGGCATCGAGACCGGCCTGATGACCACGATCCACGCCTACACGGCCACCCAGAAGACCGTGGAC
>JACQZM010000240.1 GCA_016213885.1 Candidatus Rifleibacteriota bacterium
GCCCCGGGGGCAAGAGCCAGGGCAAGAGCCGGGGCAAGCGCCGTCACTGACCCCGGGTCGAGGCGCCGCGCAGGTGCTGCCGCGCGTCGAAGAACGGCCTCTTGAGGCCGTACCAGGCCTCCTCGAGCAGGAGCCCGGGCCGCTGGATGCACATGGAGAAGTCCATGTAACAGCCCACGTGGCACCGGTTGTCGCACTCCGGAATCGGCCCGTGCCGGGCCACGCCCTCGTCCACGGCCTTCGAGTAGTCGCCCAGGGCCAGGAGGTTGCCCCCCACCTTGTGGAGCTTCTGGCAGGGGTAGCACAGGTCGCCGTTGGGCCACACCCGGGCCAGCAGCGGGGCCAGGCATCGGTAGCTGTCGAACCGCTTCACGCCCCGGATGTACCCCATGGTCCCCAGCACCTCGCAACCGGACCGCTTGAGCTCCACCATCCGGTCGATCAGCGCCTCGTAGTCGGGGTTGCCCTTCAGCCCTTCCCTGGGGTAGAAGCCGACCACCTCCGGCAACGGCGTGAAGCCGATGGAGCGCTCCAGGCAGAAGTCGATGACGTCGTGGACGTCCGCCACGTTGTCCGGCGTCACCACGACGTTGAAGTACAGTCTGATGCCGTGACTCTTCCGCGCCTCGCACGCCAGCTCCACGTTCTTCATGATCCGCCGGAACGTGCCGGCAGGCGCGCCCATCATCCGGTCCGACCTCGCCTCGTCCAGGGTGTCGAGGCTGACCATGAGGATGTGGCACGTCTCCAGGATCTCCGGGTGGCGCTCCAGGGTCACGCCGTTGGTGAGCAGGCAGATCTTGGCGAACCCCAGGCTCCGGCACCCGTCGAGGATCGGCTTCAGGTCTTTTCTCATCGTCGGCTCGCCGCCGGTGAAGATGAGGACGTCCGTCTCCCGCCGGATGACGGAGAGCACCCTGAGCCACTGGTCGGTGGAAAGCTCGCCGTCGCTGTCGCAGTCCGGGTACTTCTTGCCGCTCCCGTCGTTGCAATAGACGCAGGCCAGGTTGCAGCGGAACGTGAGATAGACGTAGGCGCAGAGCGGCCGGTACGGCCGGTAGATGCCCAGCTTCCACTCGACGGCGTGACGGATGAAGTTACGCTCGAGCAAGAACATGGCGATCATGCGGAGATGGGGGAGCGACCGGGAATCGCGTCCCCATCCCCTTCGGTCGTGACGCCGGGCGTCGAGATCACTTGGAGCTGACGCTCTGGATGAACCGCTTCAGGTCAGCGTACACGTTGGGATCGGCCGGCACGAACCCCTCGTAGATGTTGTTTGACGGACACTGCTTCTGCTCCTGGACGGCGAAGTACGACAGAAGTGCCCCCCTGAGCTGCTGGCGCACCGCCAGCGGCACCGAGTCGATGGCCACGAAGGCGTCGGACGGGATCACGAACTCCGACGCCCAGACCGTCTTGAGCTTCTTCTGCTCCACCGCCAGCCGCTTCGAGTCGTTGAACACCAGATCGTAGGTGGCGACTCCGTCGGCCTTGCCGGACAGCACGGCCTGGACGGCGTCGAAGTGGTTCTTGAAGAACGAGCCCTTCACGTTCTTGGCGCCGGTGACCCCGGCCTTGACCAGCGCCTCCTTGGGGACCAGGTAGCCGGAGGCGGACATGATGTCCACGAACGCCACGGTCTTGCCGGCCAGATCGGCCAGCGAGCCAATCGGCGAATCGCCCCGGACCAGCATCACGCTGCGGTAGGTGAAGCGGCCGGAGCCTCGATAGGAGGCGTAGGCCAGCGTGTGGAGCGGACGTTCATCCAGAGCGTGGAGGTAGACCAGCGGCGACATGATCGCCAGATCGAGCTTGTCGTTCACGATGTCGTGGACGACCTCGTGGTAGCTGGGATACACCGTGAGGACGATCTCCCTCTTGAGCTGGCCCTTCAGGTAGTCGGCGATCTGGGTGTAGGCCTCCCGGGTCGCCTCCTTGGCGAACGCCACGCACCCCATCCTGAGCGGCTGCTCGGCTGCCGACGGCCCGGCGGCCCGGGCGACCGTTCCCATCAGCACCAGGGCGACGAACGCGAGACAGAAGCTCTTCGAACCCACGTCGCACCTCCTAGTTGGCCACCAGGTACCTGTCGGTCTGGCTGTAGCCCAGGAGGAACGCCAGATAGGCAAAGTAGAAGTTGTAGACGCCCTTCTTCGAGTCGGCTTCGGCGGTGACCGTCACGGTCGGACCGGAGGCGTCCAGCGCCACCGCGTCCATGGCCAGCACCCCCGCCTTGGCCTGGGAGTTCTCCTTGTAGAACAACACCTTCTCCAGGAGCAGCTCCTTGGCGTCTTGCGCCTCCTGCGGGGAGGGGAACGTCAACGTGTACACCAGCTTGTAGGTGCCGTTGCCGTCCGAGCCTCCCTTGTACTGGAGGTCCAGGGTGTAGCCGGTGTGCTTCAGGAAGATGTCGTTCAGCTTCTCGTTGATCGTCTTGAACTCCTGCGGGTTGAACTCCTCCGAGTCGAGCTTCTTGTACAGCCTCTCGAACCCCTTCCGGAACTTGTCGACCCGACCGGTCACGGTCCGCTGGAAGAACTCCTTCACCCGGGTCCGCTCCTCCGGGGAGAGCGTCCCCTTGGCGCTGACATGCGTCGAGGCGGGTGGCTGGGGGCGCTTCCTGGAGGGATCGCGCACGACCTGGACGGTCCGCTCGATCAGGTCGTAGTGGCCCGGCACCACGGAGCCGAAGATCAGCTGACCCTCGGCGATCACGATCACGAGCTCGCCCTTGCGCTGGATGTACGGCAGCACCGTCGCCTCGACCCCGCCGATGGTGGCGCTCTTCGGCTTCGACTCCAGCTTGTGGCGACGCCAGTGGTTGCCGTACTTCTCGATCAGCCGCGCCTTGAGCTTCTGGCAGTCCAGCGCATCGCCCTTGATCACCACGGCGAACTCCAGCGTTCCGGGGTCCGTGTTCGCCACCACGCCCAGGTACACCCTGGCCTTGTCGGGCATCTCCTTGAGCCCCCAGCCCTTCACCATCTTGCGGGCGGCGACACGGCGGATCGGATTCAAGATGTCGAAGCGGCTCGCGAACTCCGACGAGACGTACCGGTACCCCTCTTCCAGGTCCACCATCTGGAGGTCGGCCGGGTCGGTCACCACGTAGACGTTGGACGCCAGGGCCTGCGTTGTCAGGACCGACACGAGCGCCAAGAGAGCGAATCCGACGTATCCCCTCACCATGAAACCACCTGACCCCTCGACCCGGGGGCGACACCGTCCGGTCCGGCCGCCTGGGGCGCCGTCCCCGACAGCGGCTCCCGGACCGGGCTGCGCGCACCCGTGAGACCCCGATTATACCGGACCGGGCCACCCGGGTGCCGAAGAAAATCTGTCGTCGTGAAGGTGACATCTGATATGATCACCGCGCGATCGGAGTTGGACTGTCTTTCCAGGAGGAAACCATGAGAAACCGAATCGTCCTGCTGGCCCTTGTCGGCCTCGTCCTGTTCGCCTGCGGCCCGGTGCTGGCCGACGAAGAAGGCGGAGCGAGCGGCGAGCCCAGGTCGACCCCCTGCGGCGACGAGTGGCGGCTCCGCATCCGCGCCCTCGGGATCTTCCCGGCCGAGGGGATGGACGCGAACCAGGGCCTGCTCCTCGGCGCGAACGACATCAAGATCAACAACAAGCTCACGGGGGAGTTCGATGCGACCTACATCTTCGACAACCACGTGGGTCTCGAGCTGTCGCTCCCGATCCCGGTGGAGCATACCGTGGACCAGAAGTCCACCGGCGCGAGGCTCGGCACGTTCAAGCAGATGCCCGCCTGCCTGACGCTCCAGTACCACTTCCACCCGGACCGTGACTTCCAGCCGTACCTGGGCGCCGGTCTGAACTACACGTCGATCTCCACGGTGAACCTGGGCGGCCTGGCCGGGCTCGACCTGGACCGCAGCAGCTGGGGCGCTGCCCTCCAGGGCGGCTTCGACGTGAAGCTCAACGACAAGACGTTCTTCAACCTCGACGTGAAGAAGGTGTTCAGCAACGTCGATCTGAAGCAGTTCGGAGCGAAGATCTCCAACGTCCAGCTCGATCCGTGGCTGATCGGCGTCGGCGTCGGGTTCAAGCTGTAACGAGCGTTCCCGATCGTCTTCAGAAGGTGCGCGGCGAGGTCGTCGCGCACCTTTCGTCTTTCCGGGGGGCGTCGATGAGGCTCTTCAGGAGAGCCTCCACGGTCTCCAGGTGGAGGTGGGGGACGAGCGGACGGCGCTCGCAGATCCGGCACCTGACGTAGACCCAGAAGAGCGGGTGGTCCTCCACGCGATCGAACAGCGGGGTCACCGCTCGACTCATCACGCCGACGACCCGCAGGTAGTCGCGCACGTCGAAGCCGGCCGGACAGGCCTGGCACGGAGGCTTGCGGATGAGGACCATGGCCGGCCTGGACCGTCGCAGATCCTCCTCGAGCTCCGCCAGGTACCGGAGTTCCCGGGCGATCAACGCCCCGGGGTCCGGCGGCCTCGGACTGTCCTCGTCGCTCCACCGGCCGCTGAGCTTGCCGATGAGCGCCAGCGGATAGCAGTAGAAGGTGCGGGTCCCGGGCTTCCGATCGAGGAGCAGCAGCAGCGGATAGGCCGGGGTCACGCTGGTGTCGATGAAGAACACCGTGTCGCCGGGCCTGGACCACCGCTTCACGATCCGTTCGAGGGGGCTGTCGGGTCCCGGTCGCAGCACGGCCGGCACGACCAGGCCGAGGGAGAGCGCGGCCGTGCCGACGGCGAGCCCGAACGGCACCAGCACCATGTCGCACCGCAGCCAGCCGAGGCCCCGCCGGTTCCTGCTCTGGGACCGGGCGACCACGAGGCTCGCGGCCAGGAGCATCGCCGCGCCTCCGTAGAACGGCGCCCGGTGGTAGCCGTAGTTCCTCGACTGGATCAGCAGGATCGCGAGCCCCGAGACCGTCACCGCCAGCAGCACCAGGACGATCGGCCTGAGCACGAATCGCATCCTCGCGACCAGGGCGATCCAGGTGACCGTGAGGACCAGGGCGACGGCGGTGTATCCGTCGTAGGTGACGAGGCTCTCGACGATCCGGCCGAGGCCCTTGGCGTAGGCCCCGTAGCCGCCCAGCATGAACGCCGCATGGTCGGTGAACGCGCGCCACACGGGCGGCGGCAGGGTCAGCCAGTACAGGGCGTACGCCCCCATCGGCGCCAGGGCGGCGATCCACTCGGGGCGTCCGGGCGCCGGGCGGCGGCCGTGCGCCACGACGAGGACGATCTCCAGGAGGATCGGCCCGATGAAGAAGTGGGGCTTGACCAGCACCGTCAGGCCGAGCGCCAGGCCGATCGACCCGGCGACCCACCGGTGACAGGCCCCGCCCTGATGGCGCAGGAGGCGCAGGAAGGCGTACGGGACGAGAGCCAGAAAGAACAGGTGCTCCCTCTGCCCCAGCTCCCCCCTGATGGCGATCAGGCCGTTGGCCAGGATGAACCCCAGGATCAGGGTGCCCGCCTCGGCCTGGTCGAGCCGCCGGGCCAGCCGCCCCAGCACGTGCGACAGCGCCAGCGCACCGGCCGCGAACAGGAGCTGGACCGCCAGGACGAACGTGAGCGCCGCCGACAGGCCGAGCGCCCGGGAGACCCAGGCGATCGGAACGTTCAGGAAGATGATCCACGGCGGGTTCGTCTCGAAGAGGTCCACGTAGGGGCGATGGCCCTCGAGGACCAGCTGCGCCGCCTGGAGCAGCAGGGCGCAGTCGTGGTTGATCGATCGGAAGTCGGCCGCGGCCAGCGTCGAGAAGACCAGCACGATCACGATCTGGACCAGCGCCCAGGGCCGACCCGACCGCACCAGGCGCCGGTAGGCCGTGGCCGGTGAGAGCCGCGTCATGGACCGGACGCCCGATCGGGCCCTGGTCGAGGCGTCGAGCTCGACGGTCCCGGGACGATCGGACAGGGAAGCAGCTCGATCTCCGGAGCGCCGCCGCCGATCCGCCCCACGGCCTGGATCGCCACGCCCACGGGCCTGCGCCTGGCGCCGGAGTGCCCCAGCACCGCCAGCAACGCACAGCAGAGAACGACGTTGATCGGATCCAGAGCTCGTGGTGTCACGGTGAGTCCCAGGTCGCGCGACGGCTCGGGCGCCGCAGCGCCGGCCCGGCTGACGATCCTCCGCGGGCCCGGCCGGGGGGCGTCGAAGCCAGGAGGGGCGATGCAGGGCGGCAGGTCGCGGTTTTCGGCCTATGCTCGCACAGAGGTGCCGCTTCTGTACAGGCCCTTGAGCCAAGGGCCCGATCCGGGTTATGAGATCTCCGGTGACTCCGTGGCGAGGCGGCCCGGAACCCGACGAGGCAGGGAGTGAACTCGCGCTCGGGGGAAGGGAAGAGGAGGGGCTCAGGCTGGAGGTCGCGCTCGGGGGCGCGACTCGGACCCGGCGAGGCGCCGGGTCTTCCAGGATCCCCTGCCTGTTTCGCGGAGTCGGGCCTGTGATCAGGCCTCGGCCTGGCTGCAGAGTCGCCGAGGAAGAGGTCCAGATGACCGGAAAGCGGCGCGGTCTGAGGATCGCGCTGGTCTACGACCGGGTCTATCCCTGGCTGATCGGGGGCGGGGAGAAGTCGCTCGCGGAGCTGGCGGATCTGCTCCGGGATGCCGGCCACGAGGTCCACGTCTTCGGAATGAAGCTGTGGAACGGCCCGGACCGGATCGTGAGGGACGGCGTCGAGCTGCACGGGGTGATGCCGGCGCCGGCGCTCTACGACGAGCGGGGCAACCGGGTGCTCCTCCAGCCGGTCCGCTTCGGGTGGCACCTTCTCCGGTATCTGAACCGCCTGGGCCTCCGGTTCGACGTGATCGACTGCACCGTGTTCCCCTACTTCTCGGTCCTGGCCGTGTGGCTCCACGGAGCGTTGACCGGCACGCCGGTGGTGCTGACCTGGCTCGAGGTCTGGGGGCGAGAGTACTGGTGAGCCTACCTCGGCTCCTGGTGGCTCGCCTGGCCGGCGTTCCTGGTGGAGTGGCTCGCCGCGCGGTCTTCCCCGACGCAGATCGTGCTCTCCCGCCTCCAGGGCGACCGGCTCGTGAGGCTTCTCGGAGTCCACCCGGACCGGGTCGAGGTCGTCGGGCGCGGCATCCACGCCGGGGATACCGCACCGCGTCAGGAGGTGCCGGGCCGGGTGCTCCACGCGGGGCGACTGATCCCGTACAAGAACGTCGAGACGGTGGTGAAGGCGTTCCCCCGGGTCCGGGCGCGTCTTCCGGAGGCCCATCTGCGCATCATCGGAGACGGCCCGTCGCTGGAGGCGATCGGCGCCCTGATCGATCGGTTGGGGGCAGGGGCGTACGTGGAGGTGGTACCGCCGGTGGCCAGCGGCGACCGGATCCTGGCGGAGCTGGCCAGCGCCCAGGTGCTGGTCCAGCCCTCGCTCCGCGAGGGCCAGGGTCTGATCGTGCTGGAGGCCATGCAGCTCGGCACGCCGGTGGTGGCGGCTCGGAGCGCCTCATCGGCCGTCGTCGACGTGGTGGAGCACGAGGTCAACGGGCTCCTGGTGGACCGTCCCCTGGAGCCGGGCTCCTGGGCCGACGCCCTGGTGGGGCTCCTTCACGATCGAGCCAGACGGGAACGGCTCGCCACGGCGGCCCGCGCGACAGCGGCTCCGTTCGACTGGCAGGTCATCGTGACCCGTCTCCTCGAGGTCTATCGCAGGGCGTGCGCCCGGGGGTAGGAACCGTCGGCCACCGGAGCAGCGGCGTGACGGCTCCCGGGAGCGAAAGGAGTTGCGGCGCCCGGAGCTCTGGGGCAGAGTATGCGGTCTCGATCGAGCCGGAAGGCGCGGCCGGGTCTCACCGGCGCGCCACCGGGGGAGAGCGTCGAATGACGACAGAGCACGCCTCGGCCTCGGAGGACCCGCGGCTCCCGGACGGGCCGGACCGCTGGCCGGCGGTCGCTCCGGGGATCCTGGCGGCGGTCCTGTGCTTTCTTGTCCACCTCGCCCTGGTGGCGCATCACACCTGTGTCACCGCGTCCCGCTTCGACACCGTGATCGCGCCGCCGCAGCCGGCGGGGAACTTCGGAACCTCCCCGCTGGGCGTCTGGAGCAACTCCCTCGGGCTGAACAGGTGGGACGCTCTGCTCTACGAGCTGATCGCCACGAAAGGCTATCCCGCCAGGGCAGACGACGGGGAGCTGCCGCCGACCCTCACCTGGTTCCCCGGGTATCCGCTCCTGGTCCGGGCCACGATGCTGGTGACCGGTCAGCCCGCTCCGGTGACGCTGGGCCTGGTCTCGGCGGTCTCCACCCTGTCGTTCTGGCTTCTGCTCTGGTCGCCGGCGCTGCGTCACGCCTTCGGCGAACGGTCGATGGCGCTCTGCAGCGTCCTCATCCTGATCTATCCGGGCGCCTTCTTCTGGTTCGCCGGCATGACCGAACCGCTCACGGGCCTGCTGACGCTGGTCATCGTTCACGGCTGGATCACCGGCCGGCGGGCGGTCGTCCTGGCCACGCTGGCCCTGGCCACCCTGATCAAGCAGGTGTTCGCGCCGGTCGGCCTGACCGTCGTGGCGCTGGAGGCTCTGCGGTCCCGGCCGAAACCGTGGGTTGCACTGGGCTGGCTGGTGGCTGCCTGGGCTGGTCTCATCGCCCACTCGGCCCACTGCTGGATCCGGTACGGCGACGCTCTGGCGTACGTGCACACGCAGGCCCTCCTGTTCGGAAAGGCGATCCGCCTGGACGCCCTGCTCGACCTCCCCCACCTGGTCCGTCACGCCTGGACCCTGAACGGCGGCACGGCGCTGGCCGCGCTCTTGTTCACCGGTGTCACGGCCGCGGCCTGGGTCCGGGTTCACGGGCCGCGCAAGGTCGTCGGCGACGGCGTGGGCGCTCGGTCGTGGGAACACCACGGTCGTCGTGGGGGTGCTGGCGCCTCTGGCGCTCCTCGGCCTCTACTGGCAGAACGTCCTGACCGTCCGCTACTGGAACTGGCTCTGGGTCGCGTGAGCTCGCGGGGGGCGGGAAGGAGGACTCCACCGGGGGTGGTTCGGCTGGGGGGTGCGGCGCCCGGTGGGGTCATGCGAACATGCTCATGATCGGGTGACAGGGGAGATTCCTCGAGAGATTTCGGAGCGTCCGTTCGCCCCGCCTATTTCTGTCGCAAGGTGCCGAGTCCGGAGATCTCCTTCTGCACGGTCTTGGGGTTCCCCGCGTAGGTCACGGCTCCGACGCCGGAGAGGTGCACGGAGAGACTCTCGCTCGCCCACACGTCGACCGCTCCGGCTCCGCTGCTCTCGATCCGGGCCTTCTCCGAATGGAGATCGCCCATGGCGACCTGTCCGGCGCCGGACAGGGTCACCGTCAACGACCTGGTCTGCCCGGAGGCCTTCACCGCCACCGCGCCGGAGGCGTCCACGGTGAAAGCCTCGTTCTTGACCCCCTCGATCGACACCTTCGATGCCCCCGAGAGCCGCAGCCGACGCAGGTCCGGGACGCTGATGGTGACCTTCGGCGTGGTCGACGGCGAGATCGAGTCGGAGCCGATGTCGAGCCTCCCGTTCGTGACCTCCGTCCGGATCAGCGACAGCAGGTTGCTGTCCGCGGAGATCTCGAGGCTCTGCGGCTTCTGGCACACGATGTCGATCTGGTAGGCGCCGCCCGCGTCGAGCTCGGTGAACGGCGGCAGCGTTCGCTTCTCGGCCTTGATCGAGCCGTCCCCCTTGGTCTGGGCGCCGCATCCGGCCGGCAGCAGCTGGAGCACCAGCAGGAAGATGACCATGGGCCAGGCGCTGAGGGCGCTACGCATGAGGACCGTCTCCTCGCTCGAAACCGGCGATCGCCCTGGCTGGACCCGCCCTGACGGTGCCGCGTCTCATCATCGCCCCGGGCGTCTCGCCCGGTCGTCGACCTCCATGGTGCCGCCGGAGGACCGCCGCGTCAAGGAACACGGGCTCCCGAGCTCGGTAGCGGTGGCCCTGGCCTTTCTTGTTTCCCTCGAGGCCATGGGCCCTGTATAATGCTGCCGGTCCCGAACCGGGCCACCCGGTGAAGCTCCAAAGGAGGGCCCCGTGCGAGTCCAGTCGATCCTCTTTGGCCTGCTGCTGGTCGTTCTCCTCGCGGTCCACGTCCAGGCGGAGGCGCTGCCGCTGGCGTACAGGTTCCCCGCCGGCTCGACGTTCCAGGAGGCTCTGGTCTCCCACGCCAGCCCGCCGATGGGCGGCCCCCTGGACACGAACATGAAGACCCGGTCCACGGTCAAGTCCGCGGACGGCGCCGGGATGCGGCTCGAGCACGACGTGACCATGACCCAGACCGGGGCCAGCACGATCCACGTGACCCTCCAGTGTCACGTGTCGCCCGAGGGCCAGGTCACCGACGTGACCGGCGTCGACTGGAACGACCCGGATCAGGCGCTGGTGGCCCGTAACGTCGCGGCCGGATACTCCAAGCTGCCCAACGCGGTGGTGCAGGTCGGCGCCACCTGGGAAGAAGAGAAGCCGTTCTACCTGCCCAAGAGCTCCGTCCCCGGCGTCCCGTCCATGGTCCGGGTGCGCTCCACCTACACGGTGACCGCCTTGACCGATGGGCCGGTCCCGACGGCGACCCTGGCCATCAAGTCCAAGGAGAGCCCCGGGCAGAGCGCCAAGATCGACGCCACCGGCACCCTGGTCCTGGACGCCGCCACCGGCCGGACCGTCAAGAGCCACGTGGACGGCACCCTGACCGTCAAGGTCGTCTTCAGCCAGGTGAAGGTCCCGTTCACCGCCGACATCACGCCGTACTGACGCTTTGCGCGTGCCGGACGGGCTCTTGCGTTGCAGTGCTAGAGCCCCTCTTCGTCCACGTTCTTCTGGAAGCACTGCGGGCACATGCCGTGGCTGAACTGGACCCGGGACCGCTCGCTGATATACGTCTCGACCTGGGACCAGTAGCCCTTGTCGTCGCGGATCCGCTTGCACCACGCGCAGATCGGCAGCAGCCCCTGGAGCATCTGGACGTTGGCCAGCGCCTCCTGGAGCTTGCGGATGAGCTCTTCCCGCTCCTTCTCTATCCGCCTGAGCTCCAGGTGGTTCCGCACGCGGGCCCGGACGATGGCCGGCCGCACCGGCTTGATGATGTAGTCGATGGCGCCCAGGTCGAGCCCCCTGGTCTCGTCGCCGGTCTGGTCCTTGGCCGTGACGAAGATGATCGGGACCGATCGGGAGCTCTCGTCGGCCTTCAGCCGGGTGCACACCTCGTAGCCGTCCATCCCGGGCATCATGACATCCAGCAGGATCAGGTCCGGCAGCTCGTGGGCGCAGATGTCGAGGGCTTCCTGACCGCAGGAGGCCAGGGCGACCCCGTGCTCCTTGGCCAGGATGGCTCTCAGCAGCTCGGCGTTCACCGGGGTATCGTCCACGATCAGGACGGTCTGCTTCGGTTTCTGGGTCGTCAATGAGGCCTCCGGTACTGGTGTACCACACCCGCGGTCCGTGTTGCACCCTTGGCCCCAGCTGAGCAGCCTGGTCGCTGGTCCGGACTCTCCAAGACAGCTTCCGGGCGGTGACGGCGGCTGGACGCCACGGGCGCGGCCGCCGGGTCGGGTGGTAAGATCAGACCGTCGCGGGCCGGGGTGCCGGGACGCCGGCTCGTCGGGGTCCCCCACCGGGCTCGAGGGAGGGCTTGCCTGTGAGCAGGAAGGGCTTTGCCGTCTCCTTGATCGTCGGCCTGGTCGTGGCCGCGGTGCTCGCCCTGGGCGCCGCGCTGGTCTTGTTCGGCCCCAGGGTGTACCGGTGGGTCGTGAAGGAGATCGAGTCCGAGAGGGTGCGCAGCCAGATCGCGGCCGGGTGGCAGCCCCCGGCCAAGGAGCTCTCGCCGGACCGCTGGTTCCCCGAGAAGCTCGAGGGGTACCAGCGGATGTCCCACGACGAGAAGGCCCAGGTCCCGGCTCTACGGATAGACCTCAAGGGCATCCGCGGCCTCTACCGGTCCGGCAAGAGCCAGCTCGCCGTCACCGTCTACCAGCTCAACAGCCTGGAGGCGGAGGCGATGTTCAACCGGTTCCAGAAGGCCTACGAGAACGAGTCGGACGGCCAGAAACGCGGGTACGCCCTGTCGGGCGACACCACCGATTGCGCCCGGATCTCCCTGTGGACCGGCACCCTCCGGCAGAACCACTGCTGGTACGTCCGCGGCACCCTGATGGTGTTCCGCACCGACGACGAGGACGACCGGGAGCCGTTCGTCTGGGCCTACGTGAAGACCGTGGGCGCCACCAAGCCTCCCCCGGTCAAGCCCTGAGCGGCGTGGTCGACGAGCGCTCCGGGCTCAGTTGTTGGCGGTGGGCTTCAGCGGCAACATGCGGCACGACCGCACCAGCTGCGCCACCCCGGTGCTCACGGAGCGGCTCGCCGAGAAGCCGGCGGCCCTGAGCTTCGCGTTGGAGACGATGTAGTTCCGTTTGTCCGGATCGCTGCCGACGGCCGCATAGTGGACGTAGAGCTCCGGCACGTGGGACTTGATCAGCTCGGCCAGCTCCGCCTTCGACAGGTTGGCCTCGTCCAGCCCGGCGTTGTACGCCTGTCCCTTCATCGTCTCGAAGTTCTTCAACCCGTGGAGAAAGCAGCTCGCCACATCTTCCACATGGATGTAGTTGCGCTTGAAGTCCTTCTCGTAGATCACCAGGAACCGGTCCGTCACCGACCTGAGGACGAAGTCGTTCACCAGGAGGTCGTACCGCATCCTGGGGGAGGGGCCGAACACGGTGGCGAGGCGGAACGAGACGGTGTTGGGGCTGCCCAGCAGCTCCTGCTCCGCCTCCACCTTGTTCCGGCCGTAGAGCGAGATCGGCTCCAGCGGGGTCTCCTCCGTGCAGTGCACGGCGCCGCTCCTGGTGCCGTAGCCCGAGTTGGTGCAGGGCCAGAGCACCCGCTGGCCCTTGCTGCGCAGCCTGTTCAGCATCCTGACCGACTCCAGGTTCACCGAGGTGGCCAGGATCGGGTCCCGGTCGCAGGCGCCGGCGCCCACGATGGCCGCCAGCCAGATGATGGCATCCTTGTCCTGCAGCAGGCCCTTGACCAGCTGCTCGTTCCGCACGTCCCCGCGGACGAAGTCGAAGTTCGGGTGGGAGAGGTAAGACCAGAGGCTCCACTGGTTGTACATCAGATTGTCGAGCACGGTGACCTGGTAGCCTTCGTTCAACAGAAAGCCCACCATGGTGGACCCCAGATACCCCGCACCACCGCTCAACAGGATCTTTTCCATCGCCTGGCTCGCTTTCGACGGTCTTGCGGGGCTCTCCGCGAGAGCGGAGAGCGCCCGGGTAGCCCCCCGGTGGCCCGGCATTCTACACCCTTTCGCGGCGTTTTCGAAACCGGTTGTCCCGCCCCCCCCGACCGAGGGATACTGGCCCCGCGGGGTGGAGGCTTCGATCCATGTCCAATCCCAACCGTCCTGATCCGGAACGAGCGTTCTTCGACGGTCGCAAGGTCGTGGTGACCGGCGGCGCGGGCTTCCTGGGCAGCCGCATCGTCAGGCGACTGGAACGTCAAGGGGCCGAGGTGTTCGCACCGCGGAAGGCCCAGTACGACCTGACCTCGTTCGAGAGCTGTCTGAAGCTCCTGCAAGAGCACCCGGCCCAGATCGTGTTCCACGCGGCCGCCCTCTCCGGCGGGATCCGGGTCATGCAGCAGCGGGCCGGCGAGATCTTCTTCGCCAACGCCATGATGGCGCTGGGGATGATGGAGGCGTCGCGCCGCTCCGGTGTGGAGAAGTTCATCGCGATCGGCAGCTCCTGCGCCTACCCGGGCGAGCTGCAGGGCGAGCTCGAGGAGAAAGACCTCTGGGCGGGCCCACCCCACGAATCCGTGGCCACCCTCGGGGTGGTCAAGCGGATGGTCCAGACCATGGGCATGGCGTACCGGAGACAGTGGAGCTTCAGCTCGATCCAGCTCATCCTGCCCAGTCTGTACGGGCCCGGCGACACGTTCAACTTCGACTCGGCCCACGTGGCCTCGTCGCTCATCCGGCGCTGCGTGGAAGCGCAGCTCGAGTCCCGGACGTTCATCGAGTGCTGGGGCACCGGCCAGCCGGTCCGGGAGTTCCTCTTCGTGGAGGATGCGGCCGACGGCGTCCTCGAAGCCGCCGACGTCTACAATGAGCCGATCCCGCTGAACATCGGCACCGGGCTCCGCACCTCGATCCGAAACCTGGCCGAGACGATCCAGAAGCTGTCCGGCTTCGCCGGAGAGGTCCGGTGGGACGCCAGCAAGCCCGACGGCCAGATGGTCAAGGTGCTGTCGGTGAAGCGGTGTCGCCACCTGCTCCAGTGGCGGGCCACCACGCCGCTGGGCGCCGGGCTGGGACGGACGATCCAGTGGTACCGGGAGAACAAGGCCGAGGCGGATTCGAGGCCGTAGCCCATGGGCCACGACGAAGCCGCGTCCATCCTCGACGGCCCTCCGTGCGGCGCCTGCAAGCACCCGGTGCGATCGGGCCAGATGCTCTGCCTCCGCTGCAAGCAGGTCTACCACGAGTACTGCTTCCACGGTGGATGCGTCAGGCCCGAGTGCCGGCCGTCGAACCGGCCCCGACCCGAGGGGAAGCTCGCCTGGGGCTTCTGCCTCGGAACCCTGGCGCTGGTCGCCGGCCACCTGGCGCCCACCGGGGCGGTCGGCAAGTCCTCCACCTTCGTGCCGGCGCTCCTCGTCGGATGCGTCGGGGCGGCGATCACGCTGAGCCTGGGCAAGCAGCCCCTGCTGGTCGCCTCCCGGGACTACCGGCTGGGCCGGTTGAGCGGGTGGATCGTCGTGGCCGCGTCGCTCCTGGTGGCCGTCGGGGTCGTGCGGAGCGTGCCGCCGCCCGGCGTCGAGTACGTCCTGGTCGTGCTCGCCCTCGGCGTCGTCCTGGCGCTC
>JACQZM010000241.1 GCA_016213885.1 Candidatus Rifleibacteriota bacterium
CGCGGGCCGATTCGGCCAGGGTGGGACGCCCTTCGGAGAGCCTCACGGACAGCGGTTTGCCCCGGACGTACTCCATCACCAGGTACGCCGACGAGCCGCCCGGAGCGGCGGCGGCCGGCGGGATCCCGGTCGGCCCGGCAGAGCCGAAGTCGTAGACCCGCACCACGTGCTCGTGCTCCAGCCCGGCCAGCATCTTGGCCTCGACGGCGAACCGGCTGACCAGCCAGTCATCGGCCCGCCACAACAGCTTCAGGGCCACGTCCCGTTCGAGCCTGAGATCGCGGGCCAGGTAGACGATCCCCATCCCTCCCCGCCCCAGCAACCTGTCGATCCGGTACCGTCCGGCGAACAACGCGGCCCCGTCGCCGGAACCGGCCGGAGCGATCGCCGGGTCGAGGGGAGTTCCCGGGGAGGCCGGCCCCTCCGGCGGCGGAGAGTCCAGATCCACCGCCGTGGGTGCGCTCGATGGGCTGACCTCGGCCGGCCTGACCGGGACCGTCGACAACGGAGCAGCCGATCCGCCCCCGGCCTCGCTGGCCCGATCCAGCAGGGAGACCAGGTTCTCGGCCCCGTCGTCGGCGTCCGGGAGCGGCGACGGTCCCGGTGGGCCCCCCGGCGAATCGCCGCACCGGGGACACGCCGGATGACCTCCGGAGACGAGGGTCTGGCAACGAGGGCAGCGTTGCCCCGATTCCACCGAGGACCTCCTGTTCGTGGCCCGCGACCTCCGGGCGAGACCCGGACCGGCGTCAGGTCACTCTCCCGGGAGGCGTACCACCGGCTTGTCCGCGGCCGGCGGGCCGGTCCGGGCCAGGGCGGTCTGGAGCCGGGAGAGCTCCGCGACCAGCTTCTCGGCGCGGTCCGGCGCCGTGTGCCGCAGCGTCCTCAGGGAGAGGGAGAGCCCGCCGGTCACGTCGGCGAGCAGCTTCAGGACCGTCGGACAATCGGCAGGAGCCAGCCGCTCTGCCGCCGTGGCCAGATCGGACAGGCCGCCGTCTCCGTCTTCCACCTCGCCCCGGGTCACGTCGGCCAGCAGCTGCACCATGTGGTCCTGGACGAACGCCAGGTGGGAGCGCTCCCGCTCGGCCAGGACGCGGCCGGCGCTCCCGGCGGTCAGGCCGGGCAGCTGCTCCTCGAGCTGGGCGATCCGCCGGGACCGCTCCACGAGCCCGACAAGCTCCGCCGTCAGGGCGGCCACGTGATCGTACCCCTGCCCCTTGAGCACCTTGAGGAACTCGTCCCAGTGGGTCTCCTGGGCGATCCGGAGCTGGCTCAGGTGGGCCTGGAGGTTCTCGAGGTCCTGGGAGCGCTTGGCGCCGTGGGGGCGAACCCGGTCTTCTTCTGGATCACGTTGTCGGCGATCGTGGAGACGTCGATGAACCGCTCCTCGTTCTTGTGGAAGTCCGAATCGGTGAACAGGACATTCCGGAACGCCGATCCGTCCACGCCGTGGTTCTTCGGGTTCCGGTAGACCCGGAGAAGCTCCACGGCCATCCGGTCGAGCGCCATGGCGACTCTGCGGAACCGGCTCGTGTCGATGGCGGCCACGGTCAGGGCGCTCTCGGCTCCGTGGATGTAGTCCTTGATCATCCGGGCGGTCAGGTCGGCCGCGGGAGCGGTGGGGTTCTTGCACAGCGTGGGCAGGAACCCGTAGAAGAGCGGCGAACCGCTGTAGCTGACGGTCTCGCAGCCGACGATGTGGTCCACCAGTCCCTGGTGCTCGTAGATCGACTCGAGGTTCATCTGCCAGCAGCTGGAGTAGGCCAGGATGTCGAGCTTCTTCCCGTTCAGGTGGCGCTTCTGGATCTCCTCCAGGACGACCCGGATCTCCTGCACCGTCAGGCAATCCTTGTCGTCGTAGTCGTAGGCCGTTCCCTTCGCCGGCTCGTTCGTGACGAGCTGCGGCACCGCGGTCCTCATGGACGTGGTGAGCTCCGCCCGCGGCGATCGGACCGACAGCTTCTCCGCCAGGCCGGCCCGGGAGACGAGGTCGGCCCGGAACCAGCTGGTCGGTCGAGCCGCGTCGGCCAGGCTTCCGGGGCCCCACTTGTCCTCGAAGCCGCTGCCGTGGCCCCCGATGAACAGGATGTACCGCTCGGCCGGATAGGTCTTCATCGCCCAGTCCACGAACCCGAACAGCGTGACCCCGTCGCCCATGTTGTCGGGGATCTTGTCCTGGAGCTGGTCCCACTTGCCGCTCTTGGCCACGTACCGCCCGCAGGCTTCCTTGTGGGTGTCCCACTGCAGCACCGCGTTGACCTGGCCCTCGTCGGTGATCGATCCGGGGATCTTCTTCACCGCGTCGAGCTCGTGCTGGAGCGTCCGCTCGTCCACCACCACGTAGTACATCACGGTCCACGGCTTGGCCGCCGCCATGGAAGCGCTGGCCACGGCCAGGAGCAGCGAGAGCGCGATCGTCGTCTTGAACATCCGGGGCCCCCGTTTCTCTATCCGCACCGTCTCCAGGGGAGGGGACGGCGATGATCTCGAAGGACGTGTAATCAAAGGACATATAATCATTAGTAGAGGGGAGCTCTCCGTCAATCCCCCTGGGCGGGGTGGGACCGGATGGTGACCTTGGATCCAGGCCGCCGCCTGATCACAAGCCAAGCTCCGTGGAACAGGTGGGGGATCCTGGGCCCGGCGCCGCCTTGACCGGTCCCGGGGCCGTTCCTATACTGCCGGTGCCGCGGGCCGGCAGCGGGCCCGTCGCTGGAGGGAGCCTCCCATGAAGGTTCGACCTGGAAACCCCAATCCGCTCGGCGCCACCTGGGACGGCTCCGGCGTGAACTTCGCCCTCTTCTCCCAGCACGCGACCCATGTGGAGCTGTGCCTGCTCGGCGGCAGAGACGGCAACCGCGAGGTGCTCCGGCTCCCCATGACGGAGTACACCGATGAGGTGTGGCACATGTACCTGCCCGGAGTGAGGCCCGGGCAGAGATACGGC